>NZ_CP034179.1:342000-684000 GCF_003860345.1 Caenibius tardaugens NBRC 16725 | reverse complement strand
GCTGGTCCGGATGTTGCTGGGCAAGGAATCCGGCTGGAATACCCAGACGCGCGAAGCGCAGGAATTGCGCGTTCGCGATGTCCTGCCCAATCTCAAGGAACATATCGCGCTGGGGCTGCTGTTTGCCGCCGTGGCGCTGGTCGATCCGGTAACCGCGCTGTGGCTGTCCCCGCTAACGCTCGGTCTGCTCACATCGCCGTGGCTTGTCGCGTATACATCGCGTGTCGGAGGGGCGCGGCGTTCGTCGCAGCGCACGCTGTTTTGCGTCCCCGAGCCGACTATCACCGACGCGGGGCGGGAACGGCGTTTCCTGACCGTCTGACATGATCAGGCTGGTCGGGGACCGATGCCTTCGACCAGTATCGTAAACATGCGTGTCATCACCGCCTCGCGTTCTTCTGCAGCGGTCGCAAGGACTGTGCTTTCAAGCATGCGGGCGAGATAATAGACGTCCGACAGTGTCAGGTCGTCACGGATCTGGCCGGTTGCCTTGCCGCGTTCCAGCGCCATGGTGGTGACTGCATCGGCGCGTTCCTTCAATTCTTCGCGTTGTTCGGCCAGCGACGGGTCGTTTTCGACACTTTGCCGACCTTTGACGTACTTGGCCGATAGAAGGCCGATATGCGCCAGAAAGCGGAAGAAGGCGTGCATATCGTCCTTGTTGCGCTCAATTTCCTCGGCAATCTGGTTGATGCGCATTTTCAGGATTTCGAGGACCAGCGCGTTGCGATCGCGGAAATTCCGGTACAGCGTGCCACGGCCAATTCCCGCCCGTTCGGCGATCAGTTCCAAGGGGACATCATACCCTTCGTTTTCAAACAACTCCGCTGCGACAGCGATAAGTTTTTCCCGTCTCTCCAGTGCATCTTTTCTCATGCTTGACCGCCATGATGCCCTTATCTATTAAGCGGACATCGTTGTCCGGTTTTGTTGGCGTTGTCCAGTCTTGATTCGGATTTACCCATGCTGGAACCCACACAATGCATCGGGTGTTGTGTTATGAGCGGCGTGATACTGCGGAGCGACATTTTGGAAAACCCACCTCACCCGTTCATGGGCCGTTTGCGGTTGCTCGCGTTGCCCGTGGTGTTGATGATCGCTTCGTGCGGCGAACCGGAAATGCCCGCGCCGCCGCCTATTGCTGTCGATGTTATCAAGGTTGTTGGTGGGGATGTCCCGAATATTACCGAACTGCCGGGCCGCATAGAAGCGGTGCGCACCGCCGAAGTGCGCGCGCGGGTGGATGGTATCGTGGAACGGCGCCTTTACAAGGAAGGGTCCGACGTGCCCGAGGGCGCCCCCCTGTTCCTGATCGATCCCCGCGACAAGCAGGCCCAACTGGCGCAGGCGCAGGCCGCGCTTTCGCGTGCGCAGGCGGCACAGGCCAATGCCCGTTCGATTGTGACGCGCTATCAGCCGCTGGTGAGCCGAAAGGCGGTGAGCGCACAGGAATACGATGCCGCCCTGTCCGATGCACGGCAGGCGGATGCGGCCGTGGCTGATGCCCGTGCGGCGCTTGATCGGGCGAAACTGGAACTGGGCTATACTACTGTGCGGGCGCCGATTGCCGGGCGGGTGGGCAAGGCGCAGGTGACCGAAGGTGCGCTGGTCAGCGCGAGTTCGGCGACCTTGCTGACACAGATCAACCAGCTTTCCCCGATCTATGCGACATTCACGGAATCGAGCGCGCAATTGCTGAACTTGCAGGAACAGGTCAGTTCCGGCGATATCCGCCTGCCCAATCTGGGCGCGATCGAAGTCCGGCTCGTGCTTGAAAACGGGCAGGAATACGGGCCGGTCGGATTTCTGGATTTCGCAGATCAGACCGTCGATCCCTCCACCGGCAGCCAGACCTTGCGCGCCCAGTTCCCCAACCCGGAGCGACTGTTGCTGCCCGGCCAGTTCGTGCGTGGGCGGATCGTGGCCGGCGTGGTGCGTAATGGGGTCAGTGTTCCGCAACGCGCGGTCCAGATACAGAGCGATCAGGCCAGCGTGATGGTGCTGGGCAAGGACAACACAGTTATCCGGCGCACGGTGACGCTTGGCGGGCAGAGCGCTGGCAAATGGGTCATCCGTTCCGGCTTGCGTCCGGGTGAAACGCTGATCGTGGATGGCTGGACCAAGGTGCAGCCGGGCCAGAAGGTTACGCCCCGAACCAAGGGCGCAAAAAGCGCGCAATCGACCCCGGTGAAGAAGTGAAGGGGGTTTCCCGATGAAGCGCTTCTTCGTCTATCACCCGGTATTCGCCTGGGTTATCGCAATTTTCGTTGCCCTGTTCGGCATCATTGGCCTGCGCATGCTGCCGATCGAACAATACCCGTCCGTTGCGCCGCCGGCCCTCAATCTTTCCGCGACGTATGACGGCGCCGACGCGGGGACGCTCGATCGCACGGTTACCTCGATAATCGAGAAGGAAATCAGCGGGGTTGAGCATTTCCTTTACATGTCATCGACCAGCCGTTCGAATGGCACGGCGTCGATCACCATCACATTCCAGCCGGGCACTGATCTCGATGTGGCGCGCAGCCAGGTGCAGGATCGGCTGAGCCGGGTCGAACCCCGTTTGCCGCAGGAGGTGCGTCAGCGTGGCGTGACCGTAACCAAGTCCAGTTCCGGGTTCCTGATGCTCATCGCGCTGGAATCCAAGGGCAGTACGCTCAGCGCGCTGGAAATGGGCAATTATGCCTCCGCCAATATCGTGGATGAACTGCGGCGCGTACAGGGCGTGGGCGATGTCCGCCTGTTCGGTTCGCCTTATGCCATGCGCATCTGGCTGGATGAACAGAAACTGGCGGGATACGGCATTTCCGCGGCCGAGGCACTGAAGGCCGTGCAGGAACAGAACAGCCAGACCGCTGGAGGCGGGCTTGGCGAACAGCCGCTTGCGCCCGGGACGGAATTCAACGCCAAGATTGTCACTCAGAACCGCTTCTCGACTCCCGAACAGTTCCGGCAGATCATTGTCCGTTCCAACCCGGACGGTTCGACTGTCCGTCTGGGCGATGTGGCGCGGGTGGAACTGGGGCAGGATAGCTACGGCTTCAGCGTCAAGCTGAACGGCAAGGCCACCACGGGCATGGCGATTGAACTTGCCAGCGGCGCCAATGCTCTGGGCACGGCCGAAGGCGTCAGGGCGCGGATGGCCGAACTGGAAAAGACCTTTCCGGAAGATCTCAGTTGGTCGATCCCATACGATACCACACCGTTCATCACGGCGTCGGTGGACAGTGTGATCACCACCCTGATCGAGGCCATGATCCTGGTGTTTCTTGTCATGTTTCTGTTTCTGCAGAACTGGCGGGCGACGCTTATCCCCGCAGTGGTCGTGCCGATCGCGCTCGCCGGGTCGTGTCTCGGGCTTTATCTGTTCGGCTATTCGATCAACGTGCTGTCGCTGTTCGCGATGGTGGTGGCGATCGGTATTCTGGTCGATGATGCGATCGTGGTGGTCGAGAACGTCGAACGGATCATGCGCGAGGAAGGGCTTAATCCGCGTCGCGCCACCGTGAAGGCGATGGGGCAGATTACCGGGGCGATCATCGGGATCACGCTGGTGCTGGTCGCGGTGTTTATTCCGATGGCGTTCTTTCCGGGATCGACCGGGGGCATCTACCGGCAGTTTTCGGTCACGCTGGCGATCTCGATCTTCTTCTCCGCCGTGCTGGCGCTGACGCTGACACCTGCGCTTTGCGCGACGCTGCTAAAGCCGCACGAACACAAGGAGCCGGGTGAACCGGCTGAAGGCCTGCGTGGTGCGCCTGCGCGCTTTTTCCGCTGGTTCAACGACCATTTCGAAAGATTGACCGGCCGTTATTCGGGGCAGGTGGGCAAGATGCTTGTCGCGCCCAAACGCTGGCTGCTGGTGTTTGGCACGATGTGCGTGGTGACGCTGCTGTTGTTCACACGGTTGCCCGGTGGTTTCCTGCCGACAGAAGATCAGGGCTATTTCTTTGCATCGTATATCGCGCCGCCGGGGGCGACCATGCAGCGGACGCAGGAAGCCGTCGTGCAGGCCGAAGCTTTCCTCAAGAAACAACCGGAAGTGCGCAATGTCGTGACTCTCAGCGGTTTCAGTTTCTTCGGGCAAGGGCAGTCGGCCGCACATACCTTTATCGATCTGCAACCCTGGGGCGAACGCAGCGGGTCGGACCATTCCGCCAGCAATCTGGTGGCGCGGGCCAACGCGGCCTTTCAGGGCATCACGGGTGCGCAGATTTTCGCACTCGACCCGCCGCCGATCCTGGCTCTGGGCAATGCCACCGGTTTCACCATGAAGCTTGAGGATCGCAGCGGGCAGGGTGGCGAAGTGCTGTCCGCCGCCGCGCAGCAAATTCTTGCCGAAGCGTCCAAGAGCGACATGTTCGCGACCGTGCGGCCGGAAGGCCTGCCGCCTGCGCCGCAGCTGTTCGTCGATATCGATCGGATAAAGGCGCGCGCGCTGGGTTTGCAGATTGGCGATGTGAACCAGACATTGGGGATCGGCTTCGGTTCGGTCTATGCCAACGATTTCGTGCACGAAGGGACGGTTCTGCGCGTCTATCTTCAGGCCGATGCCACCCAGCGTATGCGCCCTGCCGATATTCTCGCCTTGCGTGTGCGTAACAATGTCGGCGACATGGTGCCGTTTTCCGCCTTTACCGAGGTGAAATGGACATCGGGTCCGCAGCAGCTCGAACGGTATAATGGCTATCCCTCGCTCACGATTTCGGGGCAGGCCGCGCCGGGCAAATCGAGCGGGGCCGCCCTGACCGAGATGGAGCGGATTGCCGACAAGGTGCTGACAGGCAATCTCGCCTACGAGTGGACCGGAACCGCCTATGAGGAGAAGCTGGCTGGTAGCCAGATCGGGCTTTTGCTCGGCCTTTCGGTGATTATCGTGTTTCTGCTGCTTGCCGCGCTATATGAAAGCGTGTCCATACCCTTGGCGGTGTTGCTGGTGGTGCCGTTCGGGGTTCTGGGCGCCGTGCTGTTTACGATGCTGCGTGGATTGTCGGCCGACGTCTATTTCAACGTTGGGCTGATTACGATCATAGGTCTGGCCGCCAAGAACGCGATTCTGATCGTGGAATTTGCCAAGGAACAGGAAGAGGAAGGCGTGGCCCCGTTCCAGGCGACCATGAATGCCGCCCGTCTGCGCCTGCGGCCTATTCTGATGACCAGTCTGGCCTTCATTCTGGGCATGGTGCCGCTGGCGATTGCCAGCGGTGCGGGTGCGGCCAGCCGCCATGCGGTGGGCACCGGCGTGATGGGCGGGATGATCGCCGCCACCATTTTCGGCGTCTTCTTCACCCCCGTCTTCTATCTGGTGGTGCGCAAGTGGCTGTCGCGCGATCATGATTATGAAGCCGAAGACCGGGAGGCGGAGGCGCAGGAAGCCGCCGCATCCGGCAAACCGTCGGACGGGGAGACATCGCGTGTCTGAGGCCATGAACGGAACCGCGCTGCGCAACGGGTTTGGCCTCCTGCTGGGAGCAACGGCGCTGGCCAGTTGCAATATGGCGCCGAAAAATATCCAGCCCTCCGTGCCGGTGCCGGAACTCTACGCCGATCAGGATAGTGTGAGCGGAGAAGCCGCTGCGGAAATCGGCTGGCAGCGTTTCTTCGGCGATCCCCGCCTCAAGACCTATATTGGGGCGGCCTTGGCGAACAATCGCGATCTTGCAGCAGCCACGGCGCGGATTGCACAGGCCCGCGCGCAATTCCGTATTCAGGAAAGCGATCGTCTGCCGCAACTGGATGGTGATGCCTCCGCTACCCGCACCCATGCCCCGGTCAACTCGCTGGGAACCGGCGGAACGGGCAATGGCGATATCACTTACAGCCAGTATCGCGCGGGGATTGCGGTCAGCGCGTTCGAGCTCGATTTCTGGGGGCGTATCCGCAACCTGAGTGAAGCGGCACGGCGGCAGTATCTGGCGACAGTGGAGGCGCAGCGGGCCTTTCGCCTCTCGCTGATCAGCGATGTCGCCGCGGCCTATTATGCCATTCGCGCGGGCGAAGAAGGGATCGCGCTGGCCGAACGCACGGTATCGAGCCGCAGGCAAGGGCTGGAAATCGCCAAACTGCGCATGGATGCGGGGGTCACCTCCTCGGTCGATTACGATCAGTCTTTGTTGCTGGTGACGCAGGCCGAAACCGATCTGGCCGATCTACGCCGCACGACCGAGCAGCAGCGCAACCTTTTGCTGGTGCTGATCGGAGGCCCGATTGCCGGGCCGTTGCCCGAACCGCGGCCGATTCAGACTGCCGGTCAATTCGAGGCGCTTGATCCGGGGCTCCCTTCGGCATTGCTGGCCAATCGTCCGGATATTCTCGCGGCGGAACAACAGCTCTATGCCGCCAATGCCAATATCGGCGCGGCGCGCGCCGCATTCTTCCCGCGCATTTCGCTGACGGGCGCGCTCGGTTTCATTTCGCCGCAACTGGACAGTCTGTTCAAGGGCGGTAACGATACCTGGTCGTTTGGCGGTGCGGTGGATCTGCCGATTTTCGACTGGGGCAAGCGCAAGTCATCGCTCCGATTGTCGGAAGCGCAGCGTGATGAAATGGTCGCCACCTATCAGAGCACGGTGCAGAATGCGTTCCGCGAAGTGTCGGACGCCCTCGTCGGGCGGCAGCGCTATCGCGAACAGATTCGGGCGCAGGAACAGGCGGTTGCCGCACAGCGGCGCCTCGCTGAAACGGCGATGTTGCGATATGAAAACGGGATTTCGATCTATCTCGAAGTGCTGGATGCGGAACGCAATCTGTTTTCCGCAGAACAGCAACTGATCCGTCTGCGTGCAACGGAACTTCAGAACGGGGTATCGCTTTACACGGCTCTGGGCGGCGGGCTGAAGACGGAATAGCCCGCGCCGCCCACGATCACAGCCCGATACGAAATCCGGCCAGTTGCCTTTCGTACTGTTGCCGTCGCTCCTCCAGTTCCGGCCGGATGCGCGGCGTGGCGACGGCCAGCGACGCCAGTGTCAGGCCATAACCCACGGCCGCTTCCCACGGGCCCAGGCTGGCGCGGTTGTTTACCCAGTCGATCATCGCACCGCTGAGAATATAGATGAAGTTGGCGGTGAAAGCATCGGGATTGACCGCAGGGTCGATCAGGCCTTCCGCCTGAATATCCCTGACCAGCTGGAGCCAGAATGCGGCGCCCGGCTCGGCCTCCTGCGCTGGTGTATCATCGGGGGCGCTGGCGTAGATCGTGCCCAGCAGCGCGCGGAAAAATGTCGGTTCTGCGGCCAGTTCGCTGCCGAACAGGTGAATGGCGTAAAACATGCGCGATAAGGCATGGGGGTGTTCGCTCAGGTTCAGTTTTTCAGCCAGTTCCGCACGCTGCATGGCGTAGAGTTCAACGAACAACTGCCGTTTTGAACCGAACAGGTTGTATGGCGTCGCCTGGCTGACCCCGGCAGCTTCCGCCAGCCGCCGCATGGAAAGCGGTTCGCGGTTGAGCATATCCCGTGCCGCGATCAGGATGGCCTGCTTGCGGCGTTCCGCTCCGGCATGAGGGCGCGTGGTCATCGGGTGTCCTTGGCAATGGCTAACCCCGGATTGGCCGAGGCTGCGCTGATTGACTCGCTATTATAGCGCGATATAAAAAATGGAATAAGGCACGACAACGGGAGAGACTCGTATGAAGTTTGCAGTCTGTTTTGAAACGCGGATGGCAAATACCCCGCATGGGTTTGAACGACAGGCCGTTTTCGATGTCCCTGCGGCCACGAAAAGGAACTGATCGATGCCGCTGAACGAAACATCGACCGCCATTCTGGCATTCATGAACGCGAACAGTCCAGATATGGGCGCGATCACCGCACAGGAATTTCGTGCCTATAGTGCCCAGATGCTCCAGCCTGCCGATCCCGCCGACCGGGTTGTTTCGCAGGATGTCGATGCCGACGGGGTGCCTGCGCGCATTTATCGTTGTGAGGAAGCCAACGGGCCGCAGCCGGTTCTCGTATTCTATCATGGGGGCGGTTACATCGCTTGCGGGATCGATAGCCATGAACGGCTGTGCCATCGCCTCGCGCGGCTTGGCAGTTTTGCTATCGTTTCGGTGGACTATCGCCTGGCCCCCGAACATGCGTTCCCGGCGGCGGTGGACGATGCCCTGATCGCCGCCCGGTGGGTGGCGCAACATGGCGCCGAATACGGGCTGGACACCACGCGCATGGCATTGGGCGGTGACAGTGCGGGCGGGACGTTGGCAACCGTAACCGCCGCGCGCATCCGCGATGAGGGTGGCCCCGCGATCGTGCACCAGTTGCTGATCTATCCGGGCGCGGACATGATTGCGGAGTTTCCCTCCGCGCGCGAATTTGCCGAAGGGTACTTCCTCGACGCGGACTTTTCCGAGCTTTGCCTTTCCGCCTATCTGCCCAACAGCGCGGATCGCGCGCATCCCTGGGCATCCCCCGCGCGGGCAGAAGACCTGTCGCGCTTGCCGCCGGCCACGATCCTGACGGCCGAATGCGATCCGCTGCGCGATGGGGGGCGGGCCTATACCGATCTTCTGCGCAAGGCCGGGGTTCCGGTGGAATACGTCGAATATCCTGGGGTGTTTCATGGCTTTGTCAGCCTGTTCGGGGCTGTGGGGGAGGCAGATGAAGCGGTCGCAAAAGGTGCTTCGATGCTGCACAAAGCCTTTGCCCGGGCTGGGCGGAATGCCGGGCACGAAGCCATGGCGTGACGGGGAAAAATGGCCAGAAGAACGGCTTTCCCCCGGTTGACAGCATTACCCCGGCAATGATGAATGGCCTCTGCCCGGAACAGGGCCGGGGTGCGTCTGCGCCCGTTGGAATGCCCGGAATGCAGGCATCCATGTCGATTGGGGAGAGTGCCGTTGCGCGTTGGATTTATTGGACTCGGTAACATTGGTGCCCCCATGGCACGGCGGATGGTTTCCGCCTTTGGCGCGGATGCCAGCGTTTTCGATGCCGTACCCGCTGCGCTGGCCGGATTTGAAAAGGAGGCTGCGCTCGCCGCAAGTCCTGCCGCAATGGGCGGCGATGTGGAGGTCGTGGGCGTATGCGTTCGCGACGATGCCGATGTGCATGCGGTCGTCGATGGGGAAAGCGGGCTGTTGCGCACGATGCGTGATGGTGTGATCGCGATCCACAGCACCGTGCGCCCGTCGACGGTTCGGGATCTGGCGCAAATTGCGGCAAAGCAGGGGGTGGCGCTGATCGACGCGGCGGTGTCAGGCGGCCCTGACGGCGCAGGCAAGGGGGCCTTGACTGCCATGGTGGGGGGCGATCCCATTGCGCTGGAACGGGCCCGCCCGATGATTGCCAGCTATTGTTCGGATATTATCCACGCAGGGGCCACGGGCGCGGGCATGGCGCTCAAACTGTGCAACAATCTGGTCACCTACAGTGAACTGAGTGCGGCGGTGGAGGCCTATCGTCTGGCTGATGCGCTGGGGCTCGATCATGAACAACTCTCTGCCGTTATGACGAACAACGGCAATCTTACGCCATCGATGCGGCAATATGTCGGGTTCCGCCGGAACGGGACGGACATCATGGGCAAGGACGCCTTCCTCGCCACGCAGGATGCGCTCGTCATTCTTGGGGAGAAAGACCTTGCTCTTGCGCTTGAGGCTGCGGCCGAAAGCGGGATTGCCATCCCCGTTACCGAACAAGTCAGGACGCGTTTCGAACGCGTTATAATGGAAGGGCTGAAATCGTGAGCCAATTTGCCGATACCCTGCTTTACATTGACGGGGTTCTGCGCCCTGCCGAAAACGGCAGGATGTATGAGAATATCGCACCGACAACGGGCCGGTCGGTGGGGCGCGCGGCCGATGGCAGCGCAGCCGATATGGATGAAGCCATCGCTGCCGCGCGGCGGGCATTCGACGATAGTACCTGGGCGCACGATCTGGCCGCACGGGTTAGCTGGATGGACAGGTTGCAGGCGAAACTCGAAGAACTGATCCCGGCTTGGCGCGAACGGATCGCGGCAGAAACCGGCGCGACTATGGGCGTGATCAGTTCGGTTGGCCTTGCCGTGCCGATCGAGATGATGAAATGGACCATCGATTTGGCCCGCCGTTATGAATTCGAACGGGACATTGGGGTTACCGCCAGCATGGGGGTGCCCAGCCGCCGGCTGGTCATCAAGGAAGCGGCGGGCGTGGTGGGGGCGATTACGCCCTGGAACATGCCGGTGCAGATCAATCTCGCCAAGCTGACGGCGGCGCTTGCCGCGGGGTGCACGGTGGTGCTGAAGCCCGCGCCAGACACGCCCTGGGCCGCGATCATGATTGGCGAAGCGGCTGCCGCGATTGGCTTGCCGCCGGGCGTGCTGAACGTGGTGACCAGTTCCGACAAGGTGTCGCTGGGCGAACAACTGGTTCAGGATGCGCGGGTGGACGTGATTTCGTTCACCGGATCTACCGCGGTGGGCAAGCGTATCATGGAAGCGGCTGCGCCCACGCTGAAGCGCGTATTTCTTGAACTGGGGGGCAAGTCCGCCAATATCGTGCTGGACGATGCACGGTTTCCCGATGCGCTCTACAGCGCGCTGGCGGTGTGTTTCCACGCCGGACAGGGCTGTTCTCTGCCCACGCGTATCCTGCTGCCGCGTTCACGCTATGGCGAGGCGGTGGCGATCATCCAGCAGATGTATGAAGGGCTGCCCTTCGGCGATCCGACCAGCGTGGAACAGATCCTTGGGCCGGTGGCATCCAAGGCCCAGTTCGAACGGGTTTCGGGCTATATCCGGCTGGGGCAGGAAGAAGGCGCGCGGCTGGTGACGGGCGGGCCGGTGGAAACCGGTGAGGGTTATTATATCCGCCCGACGCTGTTTGCTGATGTGACCAACGACATGCGCATCGCGCAGGAGGAGATTTTCGGTCCTGTGCTGGTCGCCATCCCGCACGATGGCGATGACGACGCGGTGCGGATTGCCAATGACTCGGTTTATGGTCTGGGCGGTGCGGTGCAGTCGGCCGATCCCCAGCGGGCGCTGGCGGTGGCGCGGCGCATCCGCACCGGATCGCTCAACGTCAACAACGCCAACCTGTTTGGGGCCGATGCGCCCTTCGGCGGTTACAAGCAAAGCGGCATCGGCCGCGAAATGGGCGTCGAAGGGTTCGAGGAGTATCTGGAAACCAAGACAATCGCGGTGGAGGCAGCGTGAGCGCGCAAGGCAAGGTCATTCTTGTTACGGGCGCCGCCCGCAACATGGGGTATCACACCGCCGCTGCGCTGGTCCGTCGGGGGGCAAAGGTCGCGATTGTCGCGCGTAGCGCCGAAGCCTTGGCCGAAGCTGCCGGGCAACTGGGCGGCGATGTTCTGCCGATTGCCGCTGAAGTGTCCGACCCGGCGCAGATCGAGGCGGCCCTGCGGCAAACTGCCGATCACTTCGGCGGGATCGATGGCATCGTCAACAATGCCGGGGTGGCGTACCCCAATGCCATCGAAAAGCTGGATGAAGCGCAGGTCCGCGAACAGACGGCGATCAATTTCCTCGCACCGATTTTCGCGGCGCGCGCGGTGATCCCTTACCTTAGGGCACGGGGCGGCGGGCGGATCGTGAATATCTCGTCCGCGACCACGCGCGCGCCGGGCTCGTTCGGGCACCTGTCGATCTATGGTGCAACCAAGGCCGGCATGGAATATTTTACCGAACAGCTTCGCCACGAAGTGCAGAAGGACAATATTGCGGTCACCTGCTTTATCCCGGGGGACACAGGCACCGGGTTTGGGCGTGGGTGGGACCCTGAAGCCGTGCAGGCGGCCTATGCCGACTGGCTCGATCAGGGTCCATACTGGAACGGAATGATGCCGGTGGAGGTGGTGGGGGAAGAAATCGCCCACATGTTCGATCTTCCTGACAACGTGACCGTGGAGGTGACGATGTTGCGCCCGGTGGGCCATATGCCCAAGCAACTGGAAGGGCAGGGCTGAGCGATGGCGTTGAGTCTTACCTATCCGCAGGGGGCGGCACTGGTTGCAGGTGGCACAGGCCACGTGGGCGAGGGCACGATGCGGTGCCTTGTCGAAGCCGGGGTTCCCGTGGTGTTCACCTACAATCGCGGGGCGGAGCGCGCGCGTGCGCTGGAGGTGGAATTGCGCGGCGCGGGCCACGATGTCCACGCCGTGCAAATGGCGCTGACTGACGGGGCAAGTATCGATGCGGCGATTGCCAAGGCCGAAGCTGTGGGTGGCGGGCGTATGCATACCGTCATTTCCGCAGGCGGCCCGTTAATGCCGTTTTCGCGCATCGCCGATGCCGAAGAACCGGCGCTGGAGCAATTCATCGCTGAAGATTCGATGGGGGCCTTCCGCCTGATGGCACGCGCGGTGAAGGCCATGCGCAAAACGGGCGGGGGGTCGCTGACGGCCTGCACCACGATCGCCAATTTCCGCGTCGTCGATTACGATGGGGTTTCGCCCTTCTCGAAAGGGTCTGTGGAGGCTCTGGTTCGTCAGATCGCGGCCGAAGAGGCGGAATCGGGCATTCGCTGCAATGCCGTGCCGGTATCCTGGGTGTTCGATGCCACGGCAGAAGAACAGATCGCCCAGATGCAGGACCTGCCGGAACCGGGCCGCAGCCATGTGATCGCCCTGATCCGCCAACTGGATGCGCAGACCCGTCTGCGTCGGCCTGCCGATATCAGGGAGGCAGGCAACCTTTTCGCGTTCCTTGCCTCCGATCAGGCAAGCTATGTGACGGGGCAAAGTGTGCGGCTGGACGGGGGGTTCAGCCTGTAACACAGCGCCGAAGGGGCGCGCTGCAGGTTGCGGCGCGCCCCTTCGTTTTGGCCCCTTCGCTTGGGATGTTACTGGGCTGCCTGACCGAAGGCGGTTTGCGTCTGTTCGCCGAGACCGACGACTGTGCGCAGCCCTTTCTCGTTCACTTCGTCCATCAGGAACGACAGGCGGCGCGATACGCTTTTCGAGAGGAGCCACCGTCCGTCGCGCTTCACAAATTCGTCTTCATACGACGATGCAAGCTGGATCAGGGTCCGGGCCTGCTTGTCGATCTGGAAGAAATAGAGATCGAACAGCCCGGTCGCCGTGTCAGGCCCGGTCAGCGTGATCACCGGATTCTGCATGTGGTGCATATCCAGCACATGGGGCACGCATCCGAACTGCGTGTAGAGCGCGACGAATTCGTCCGCATTGTCGAACACGGGAAAACCTTCGAAATCGATCACTGCATTGTCGATGAAGCATTTGCGCACTTCATCGGGCTGCTTGCGGTCGCAGGCGCGCAGATAGCGGACTTTTGTTTCCATGATCGCGGCATGGTCTTCCATCGCCTGCACGCGGCGGGCGAGATCGTTCAGATCGGCACTCATCGGGTAATCTCCTCAGCTTTTGCGGGCTGTCATACGCTGTGACTTGTAGAAATCCACCGCCGCGCGCACGGAATCCAGAACCGGGCGGGGTGTCCAGCCCAATTCGCGCCGTGCCTTTTCCGCATTCATGTCGTTGATGATGTGGCTGAGCCGCGCGGATTCAACGGATAGCTGGCTATCGCGGCGGGTGATCGCGGAAACGCAATCCGCAACAAAGCCCAAGGCATAGAGCACGGGCAACGGCATCACCCTGAGCTTCACGCCGCTACCGGCCTGATCGACAGCTGTCTGATAGAGCTGCTTCTGGGTCAGCCAGCGGTCCGACACGATGTAGCGTTCACCGATACGCCCGCGCTGTTCGGCCAGCACCATGGCATCGGCCGCATCGGCAATGCCCACGCAGGGTAGCCCCGTGTTGAGAATGAACGGCATTTCACCGAAAGCTGCCGCCACCAGCAGGCGGCCATGCGGGGTCAGCACGTAGTCGCCCGGACCATAGGTATTGGCGACATTCATCGCGATGCCGGGCAGGCCCCGATCGCGCACGAAGGCGAAGAAGCGTCGTTCCGCCTCCACCCGGCAGCGGATGTATTCGCCCGATTTTTCGGGGTAGTTGAACTGGTCTTCTTCGGTTGAAACGCCGGTGGAGTTGCGCCCGATCGCAGCGATGGTGCTGGTCAGCACGAACCGCCGGACGCCGTGGGCCAGCGCGGCCTCCATCGCGTTTTCCAGCCCTTCCACATTGACGCGGTACATCGGGGCGGGATCGCGCAGCCAGGCCTGTGTGTTGACAACGCAATGGATGACACTGGTGCAGCCTTCCATGGCGGCGAACACTGCATCCCGATCCGTGATGTCGCCATAGGCCCATTCGATCGGCAGGTCCCTGATCGCGGTGACATCGGTGGATGCGCGAACGAAGGCCCGAACGCGACGGCCATCGGCCACCAGACGTTGTACGACGTGGCTGCCGAGAAAACCGCCCGCCCCGGTGACGAGCACCCGATCATCGGCAGCCACTGTCATGCTATCCCCCGTCAGAAGTTCACTTTCGCATCGATGCCGATCACGCGCGGGCGATTATAGATGGCGGTGCCGAAGCCCAGCGCACCGAAATCGATCGTGCTGATCCGGTACTTCTTGTCGAGCAGGTTTTCACCGAACACGGCTAGCGTCAATTGCGCGCCGCCGACCGGGATTTTCGACAGGGCGATCCGGCCGCTCAGATCGTTGCGGGCCTGGCCTTTCAACTGGTCGCGTGCATCGGGCAGGCCGATCGGATCGGAGGAAACCGATTCATAAACGCGGCTGCTCTTGTAGCTGTAGTCGAGCGAGATCGACGGCGTGCCGAACGAGGTTTCGGGGAATTCATAGGTGCCGCCGACATGGGCCGCCCATTTGGCGACAAACCCGAACTTCGCGTCGTTCTTGATATCGATCCCGTTATACAGGAACTGCTTGTACTTCGGATCGACGTAGCTGACGTCGAATGTCAGGGTCAGCCCTTCGACTGGCGCTGCGGTCAGTTCGAACTCGAAACCCTGATAGGTTGCTTTACCCGCGTTGATCACGTTGCTGACGAAGCCGGCAGTGTCGCTGAAACCGGGCTGGGTGATTTGCAGGTTGCTGTAATCGGTCCGGAAGATTGCCAGGTTGGCACGCAGCCGCCGGTCGAAGAATTCCGACTTGATGCCGAATTCATAGACCTTGGCCTTTTCCGGATTGTACGCTGATCCGTCGAAGGCGCGCGGCGAAAAGCCGCCTGAACGATAGCCCGTACCAAACCGCGCATAAGCGGAGATGTCGGGCGTGAACTTGTAGTTCGCGGTGATGTTGAACGAGGTGTTCTTGAAGGTCTTGCCCTGCTGGTTTTCAATCGGCGGGGGCAGGCCGTTGTTATAAATCTGCGTTTGCAGCCGCTTCTTGTCGATGGTGTAGCGGATACCACCTGTCAGCTCGAGATTGTCGTTCAGAATGGCGGGTGTGTAATTGAACTGGCCGAACAGGGCATAGGATTTTGTGCTGCCCTGATAGGCAAGACGCCCCGCTGCGGGCACGCCGCCGTCAGGGATGCCGTCGCCCGTGAAGTCCCCGTAGTAGAGGTAGGTCTGCGGGTTATCTTCGGCGTACTTCGCGTCGTAGTAATAGCCGCCGACAACATACTCAAACCGCGTGAAATTTCCCAGAATCTGCACTTCCTGCGTGAACTGCTTCAGGCGCTTCATGCCACCCCCGACATAGGGGTCGATTTTCATGACCGTGGTGCCGAACGGATACGTGGAGAAATCGGTGATCAGTGGCAGCATGAAATCGGATGACGATCCGAATGGACTGAGTTCGTGACTGACCCATTTGCGATGGCCGGTAATCGATTTCAGCGTGAGATTGTCCGACGCCGCGTATTCGAGCGTCAGGGCATGGTTCCACGAATTGTTGCGCGCCACTTTCTCGTCATAGCCGTTCACAGTGCCCAGCCGCTTGTCGGAGACCCGCAGCGGGTCGCCGCCGTAAAGTGGAGACTGCGAGGTGAACGCACCATAGGCATCTGTCACCAGCGCGAACTGGTTGTGCGGGCCATAATCGCGGCGGCGAACCATGTCGAACGTGTAGTCGAGCGTGAACGGGCCCGATCCAGCGTGGAGCGCGGCCCGGATCGCGTGGGCGCGCGAAGCGCCGGGATCGCGTTTGTCGGGGCGGGTGATGTCGTCGACATAACCGTCGCGGGTGCGGTACTGGTAGGTGAGCGAGGCTTTGATGCCTTCTGCGATTTCCCCGGTATCGATGCGCACTTTGCCGATGATTTCGTTATGCGTGGCATAGCTGGCCTTGGCTTCGACCCCGAATGTGTCGGAAGGGCGCCGGGTGACGATGTTGATCGCACCGCCCGTGGTGTTGCGTCCGAACAGCGTGCCTTGCGGGCCGCGCAGAACCTCGACCCGTTCGAGATCGAGCGTATCGAACTGACCGTAGGATAGGGCGTTGACGTAAATCCCGTCGATATAGAGGCCGACCGAGGGTTCGTTGGTCAGGATCGGATCGTAGGTTGCGATCCCACGGATCGATACACCGACGCCCTGCGTCGTGCCCGATGGGACCAGTTCTAGGCCCGGGGTGAAATTGGCCAGCTTGGACACTTCCTGCACATTCATCGTTTCCAGCTTCGCCGCATTGAAAGCGGTGATGGAAACCGGGGTGTCCTGCAGGTTTTCCGCGCGGCGGCGCGCGGTGACAACGATGGTTTCCAGCCCCCCTTCGCGGGCCGTCTCGCCTGCGGGCTGCGTTTCCTGGGCGTGGGCGAAGGCGGGCACGGTACATGCCGCGATTGCACCCATCGCACTGCCCAACAGGGCCATCTTTGATGTGGTAAACCTCATGTGCATTGTCCTCCCATGCTCTGGCTGGCGCCATATCCGCCTGTCCCGGCAGGCATCTGCCTGCTCTATTTTCCCCGATGACATAGGATGAACCGATTTGGCCGAACAGGGCGGCATTGGCCGTTTATGCAAACCTTTGGCCGGATTGCCGATCTTGGCCAATTATTGCGCTCACGCGGGTCTCGCATCGTCCGCATGCCGTGCAATACTGGTGGTATACAGTGCACCGGGCCCGCCGCTCGCGGGTAATCTTATTTGTGCGGGCCGGTTCATGCGGGGAGAAGCCATGGCCGATCGCGAGGTACATTCGTTCTGCCGTATCTGCATGGGGACATGCGGCATGGTCTTGACGCTGGACGATGCAGGGCGGCTGAAATCCATTCGTGGGGATCGCGATGATCCGCAGACGCTGGGTTTCGCATGTTTCAAGGGTTTGCGCGCGGTTGAGGCGCACAACAGCCCGGACAGGATATTGCAGCCGCTGAAACGTCTGCCTGATGGCTCGCGGATCGAAATTCCGCTGGAACAAGCGCTGGACGAAATCGCCGGGAAACTTGGTGCGATCAGGGATGAATCAGGCGCCGAAGCACTGGCCGGATACAAGGGCGGGGGCGCGTTCTTTACCGCCTCGGCATCGGTGATGCTGAACGATTTTCTGCGCGCGCTCGGTTCGCCCAAGACGTACAGTTCGGCAACGATCGATCAGTCGGCCAAAGCGGTGACGGCAGGGCGCATGGGAACCTGGGCGCCGGGACGGATTCCCAATGCGCAGTGCGATGTCATGCTGCTGGTTGGCACCAATCCGATGGTTTCGGTGAACCCGCCGTTCGATACGCGCAATCCGGTCAAACGCATGAAGGAAGCGCGCGAACGCGGCATGAAATTGATCGTGGTGGACCCGCGCGCCACGGAAACCGCGCAATTTGCCGATCTCTTCATTCAGCCATTGCCGGGTGAAGATCCCGTCCTGTTCGCAGGGATCATCCGGATCATGTTGGAGAACGGATGGTACGACAAGGAATTCTGCGATGCGCATGTTGGCGATCTGGCTGCCTTGCGCGCCGCTGTGGGGCCGTTCACGTCCGACTTCGTGGCGCGCCGGGCCGATGTCCCGGAAGAACAGTTGGTGGAGGCGGCCCGCATGTTGGGCGGCGCGGGGTTGAAAGGGCTGGCGGGCAGTTCCACCGGCCCGGACATGGGGCCCTATTCCAATCTTGCGGAACACCTGATTGAAACGCTGAACGTCCTTATGGGGGCCTTTATCCGCGAGGGGCAGGAGATTCTCAACCCGGGCGCGATCCTGCCGCGCTATCCGCGTCAGGCACAGGTCACGCCGCCCGGCCGCTGGTGGGAAAACGGACCAACCAGTCGCATTGACGGTTCCGGCATGCTGATGGACGAAATGATGACCGGGGTGATGGCGGACGAAATCCTCACGCCGGGGGATGGCCAGATCCGCGCGCTGATCGTTCATGGAGGCAATCCGGCCTCTTCAGTGCCCGATCAGCGCAAGATTGTCGGGGCGTTGCGCGCGCTCGACCTGCTGGTCTGTATCGAGCCGATCATGTCGATCACTGCGGAACTGGCGGATTATATCCTGCCGCCGAAACTGCAGTACGAGAGGCCGGACCTGCATTTCTGGCTCTACGAATACATGATCTACCGCGACAGTCCGTTCGCACGTTACACGCCTGCCTGCACGACTGTGCCCGATGGAGCGCAACTGGTGGATGACTGGTATGTGTTCTGGTCGCTGGCGCGGCGAATGGGGGTGAACCTTCCTGTCAATGGAATGCCGCTGGACATGGTATCCGTGCCGGAAACCGACGATATTCTTGCGATGATCGCCCGGGATTGCCCCATGCCTTTCGCCGATCTGCAAACCCTGCCGCGCGGTGCGGACGTGGGCGGCGCGCGTCAGTTCGCGCAAGCGGCCGAACCGGGTTGGCAGGGCCGGTTCGCCCTGATGCCCGCCGATGTGCAGGCGGAACTCGACCATGCGCTGGACGATGCCCGCGCGCGTATGGAAGATGGGTCGGAATTCCGGCTGGCGGTGCGGCGGCTGCGCGAAACGTTCAATTCGGTCGGACGCAATCTGCCGTCCACGCGCAAGCGCCAGCCTTATAACCGGGCTTATCTCAATCCGCACGATATGGCGGAACGGGGGATCGCGCGCGCGGACGAGGTGATCATCCGATCCGCCCACGGGGCGATCATGGCGGCTGCGGAACCGGACGACACGGTGCGCAGAAGGGTCGTGTCCATCTCCCATGGTTTTGGCGGCTTGCCCGATGCCGATCAGAACAGGGGTTACTATAAGGACGGGGTTTCGACCAATCTCCTGCTCGACGACACGCGGCGGGAAAGCATCAATGCGATGCCACGGATGACGGGCCTGCCTGTTTCGCTCGAACGGCGGCGTGAGCGGGAGTGAGGGCGGGGCGTTCAGGGGTACGATCTACCGTTAGGCAGATATTGGCGTGGTACATGCGCTCAAATTTACGCAAAAACGAAAGTCTTTGTGAAACTGATATCGAAATGCGTCAACAGCCTGCGCGGCGATTGCCAAAAACGGGCGAGCTTTGGAAATGTGGACATCGACTTGTGCAAAGCGGCCTGATCGCGCGATTTCGCAACCGTTTGTGGTCTTATTTGATCTCGACACATCTTCGCTCGCCAGCATAAGGTCAGCCATGGGATAATGATAAGACTGGTTGAGGATGTGTGATGTTGACACACGGACATGAAAGTCTGGTCAGGGTGGATACCGCGCATGTGGTGGCGGAACTGATCACGCACCTTCCCGATTCCCGGGAAGGCGAAGTGTTTGAGGAGCCGTTGCACACGATCGCGTTGCAGCAGCGCCAGCCATCCTATTCGTGTCAGGGGCGCTATCGCGTGCCCAATATGCGCCCGGATTTCCAGAACATCGGGCGCTTGCTGGTGTTGCCCGCGCATGTGCCGCTTGAAGTTTGCACGGCCGAACGGCCGGACGAGGTGGTGCGCTGCATGTTCACGCAGGAAGTGCTGGAGGAATATGGCGGAGATGGCCATATTTTCGATGGCAACGTTCTGTCATCGCTGTTGAATTTCAGGCATCCGGGGATCGAGGATATTCTCAATCTTCTTGGTAACGAACTGCGTGCGCCGGGCTTTGCCAGCAAGGCGCTGGTGGAATCGCTGGGTATGACCCTGCTGATCCAGTTCGCCCGTTACGTGCGGGAATATCCCAAAGGCGACGTGGTTTATCGCGGCGGCCTGTCGCGCCGTCATCTGCGCATCATCACCGAAGCGGTTGAAGGCAACGCCCGTTGCCCTTCGCTGTCGGAACTGAGTGAACTGGCCGGGGTCAGCCTGCGGCACCTGACGCGCAGTTTCAAGGAATCGACGGGGATGACCGTCTATGCCTATGTCGAACAGGTGCGTTTCGAAAAAGCCCGGGCGCTGCTTGCCGATACCGATCTGCTGGTCAAGGATATCGCTTACCGCCTTGGTTTCTCCTGCGCGAGCAGCCTTTCGGTGGCGTTCCGCAAGCTCGCCGGGGAATCGCCGCAAGACTACCGCAAACGGGTCGGTCGCTTGGGCAAGGCGGGGGCATCCTATTCCAGCCATTGACCCGGGTTGCCGAATTCATTGCCATTACATGAGGTGATCCGAATGTTGGGGTCAGGCAAGGTCGGCTTGCCATTCTCTTGGAGCATTATGCATGACTGATGTCGCCGTTTCGTCTTTGCCGCCGGTCGTCTACGATCCGTTCGATTACAGCCTGCATGATGATCCCTATCCGACCTATCGCCGTCTGCGGGACGAAGCGCCGGTCTTTCACAATGAAAAATTCGGGTTCTATGCGCTGTCCCGCTACGAGGATTGCAGCGCTGCCGTGCGCGATTTCAAGACCTTTTCCAGTGCCAGCGGAACCTCGCTTGAAGACCTCAAGGCGCAGGTCCAACTGCTGATCAACACCGATCCTCCGGTTCACAGCAAGATGCGGCACCTGATTGCGGGGATGTTCACCCCGGCTAAGGTCGCCCCGCTGGAAGACGCCGTGCGGACCATGGCGCGCGAGTTGCTGGCCCCGCATCTTGCGAGCGGGCGGATTGATATCATTGCCGATTTCGCGGCGAAGCTGCCCATGGCGATCATCTGTCGTCTGCTGGGCTTCCCCCGCGAGGATGAAGACCGCCTGCGGCATCTGACCGATACCGTCGTGCATCGCGATGAAGGCGTGTTCGGCATGCCCGATGAAGGGATGCATGCCACGCTGGCCTTGTACGAATACTTCAACGCCGACATTGCCGAGCGTGCGCGCGGCGCGCGGCGCGAGGATATTATCGCGCTGCTGATGGATGCGCAGGCCGATGGTCGTCTGACGCATGAGGAACTGATCGGTTACATCTACATCCTGTCGATCGCCGGGAACGAGACCACCACCAAGCTGATCGGCAACATGTGTTACCAATTGCATAGCCATCCCGATCAGGCGGCGCTGCTGCGCGACAATCCCGCGCTGATCGAAAGCGCGGTGGAAGAAACCATGCGGTTCGATGGGCCGACGCAGATGATGGCGCGCACCACCACGCGCGATGTGACCCTGCACGGGGTGACGATCCCGGCCAATTCGAAAGTGGCGTTGCTGTTCACCAGCGCCAATCGCGACGAACGCAAGTTCGATCGTGCCGAAGACTACGACATTCGCCGCAACCCGCGCGATCATCTGGGATTTGGTGGCGGGCTGCATGCCTGTCTGGGGGCGGCCTTGGCACGGCTGGAGGCGCGTGTCGCGATAGAGGAAATTCTGGCCGCGCTGGGCGATTTCTCCGTGGATGAAAGCTCGCTCGAACGGATGCATTCCCCGCAGGTGCGCGGGTTGACCCGCGAAATTCTGACTTTCACGCCTTCCGGAAAGTAAACAAGACATGCCCAAGGTAACTTATCGCCCGGTCAACGGCGATGCGATCACAGTTGATGCCTTCCCTGATATGACGCTGATGGAAATTGCCCTGTGCAATGACATTCCGGGCATTGTCGGTCTGTGCGGGGGGATATGTTCCTGCGCGACCTGCCACGTCTATATCGATGATGCCTGGGTCGCGCGCCTGCCACAACCGACCGGGGAAGAGCGTGATATGGTCGACGGCCTCGACAATGCCCGGCCGACCAGCCGCCTTGGCTGTCAGGTTACAGTGACCGATGCTCTGGATGGACTGGTTGTCGAAGTCGCGGAGGAAGCCTGATCGCGCTTTCGCTCACGTCATTGCGGGCGGGTGTGCCGCGGCGCAATGACGTGATGATTGTGTTGGCTCAGTCGCCCGTTGCTTCCCGATGGGCGGCTATCGCCCGGGCCATGGCGGCGGAAAAGTTCGCAATGCGCGGATGGCCGACATAGTTGACCATGAAGACGCGGATTTCCTCCACCTGTTCCACAGTCAATTCGCCTTTCGCCAGTGCCGCGCGAATCTGGATTTCGGCGATGCCGGTTTCACCCAGCGCAATGACCGCGCCCAGGATCAGCAGGCGGCGCTGGGGGATATCCAGCACATCGCGTGTCCACACTTCGCCAAACAGGTGGTCGATGGTGTTGTGGACGTAGGCATCGCGGATTTCCGCAGGCGGCAGCGGGACGACGCCGCCATAGACGGCGTCAAACAGGGCTTCGCCGCGTTGGGTGCGGTCGCTGTCGCTCATGCCGAAATGGCCTTTTGCAGCATACCGTCCAGATCGATCATCCCGAACTGCATGCCCGACGTGAATCCGCCATCCGCGATAAAGTTGGTGCCGTTGACATAGCTCGCCCCATCGCTGTTGAGAAAGATCAGCGGATAGGCCTGTTCGGCGGAGGATGACCGCCGGTTGATCGGGGCCGTGTAGACGTCGATGATCGCGGGGCTGGATACCGCTTCGAAATCCTTGGTCATGCCCGATACCGTGGGGCCGGGGCTGAGCAGGTTGAGCCGGATGCCATCGGCGATCAGTGTCTGCGACCGGCGGAGCGCCCAGACGATGACGGCTTCCTTGGCAAAGGCATAGGGATCGCCCAGTTCGGGCAGGTGGCTTTCCGCCCAGGCCAGACCGGCATCGTAATCCGGCGTGTCGGCGATTTCCAGAACCGTGGGCAGGCGCATGACATAGCCATTGCCAGCCGTGGAGGCGATGATCGCGATGGCCCCGCCGCGCTGCATTTTGGGCAGGGCGCGTTCGATCAGATAGCGCACGCTCAGGAAATTGACCTGCACCACTTCGATCCCCGGGAAGGTCTGCGGCAGACCGGCGCAATAGAACAGGGCATCGATCGGCCCCGCGATGCCAGCCAGCGCGGCATCGATATCGTCGCGTTTGCGCAAGTCGCATGTGGTGAAGGACGCAAGGTCGACCGGCGAAGGCTTGACGTCGAATCCATGCACTTCACCGCCCAGGCGCACCAGTTCGCGTGCAGTCGCCTCGCCAATGCCGGAATAACACCCGACAACCACACACCGTTTACCCTTGTAAGACCACAGGTCCATCATCATCCTCCCAAATCTCTGGCCATGGTTATCGCACGCGAACGGGCGGTTTCAAGCTGCCGCGATGCCGGATGCTTTTGCGATCTGGCCATTTACCCGCGCGGCATTTTGCGGAGAGATTGATCGCAGCCCTTCGGGTGACCTAACCCCCTGCAATAATCGCGGGAGTGGACATGAGCGAACAGGCACCTGTGGGTACCGAAAACGGCTGGGATGAAGACTTTGACGTCGTCGTCGTGGGTTCCGGGGCAGGGGGGCTGGTCTCCGGGATTGTGGCGGCAAGCGCGGGCCTGCGCACGCTGGTGATCGAGAAGGACCCGCTGTTCGGCGGAACTTCGGCGACATCGGGTGGCGGCACCTGGATCATCGCCAGCGATTATGCCGCGGAACAGGGGCAGCCCGATAGCGAGGAAGAAGGCTACGAATATATCAAGGCGCTGGCTGGCAATGTCAGCGATGATCGCATTCGAGCCTTCGTGCGGGAAGGGCGCGTGATGATGCGCTGGCTGCGTGCGCACAGCCGGGTTCACTTCCGCGCGATTGGCTATACCGATTATCACGCAGATCTGCCCGGCGGGAAAATGGGGTACCGCACGCACGAACCGCTGCCGTTTCATTCGCGCGATCTGGGGGCGCCTTTCGAACATATGCGGATGTCGCACCCCAGCACCCAACTGTTCGGGCGCATTCCCTGGACCATGATCGAATCCGCGCCGATGATCACGCGCGGGCCGGGCTGGAAACGGGCATTTGCCAAAGTGGTGTCGCGGTATGTGTTCGATATCAAGGGGCGCCTGAAATCAAAACGGTCGCGTTTTCTGGCTTTCGGCAACGCGCTTCTCGCGCGGTGCCGCCTGTCGCTGGAGGATGCGGGCGGGCAATTGTGGTGCAACACGCCGCTTTCCGATCTGATTGAAGAAGGCGGCCGTATCGTGGGTGTGGAGGCGCAGCGCGATGGCCGCTCGATCCGCATTCGCGCCCGCCATGGCGTGGTGCTGGCGGCTGGGGGTTTTGAACGCAATCGCGCCTTGCGCATGCGCTATCTCAACAAGAGCCCTGACCCGGACTGGAGCGCGGCGGCGCCGTCGAACACTGGTGACGCGCTGGAGGCCGCACTGCGTGTGGGCGCTGCGACGTCGCATATGGATTCGGTCTGGTGGTCTCCGTCGGTGACGGTTCCGGGCGAAGATCGCGCCCGGCCCCTGCATTTCGAACGGGCCCTGCCGGGTACGATTATCGTCAATCAGGCGGGGCAGCGCTATCTGAACGAAGCGGCATCCTATCATATCGTTGGACGTGAAATGGTGGAGAATGACCGGCCCGGGGCGGGTACGGTCCCATCCTTCATCCTGTTCGATGCCGAATATCGCGGCAAGTATCCCATGGGCCCGGTGATGCCGGTCGGCGGCGATGCCCTGTTGAGCAAGCCGGTGCGGCAGATGCTGCACAAGGCATCCAGCTGGCGGGAGCTGGCCGGGAAGATCGGCGTCAGCCCCGACAATCTGGAGCAGACGATTGCGCGCTTCAACGCCAATGCCACGCGGGGTGAAGACCCTGATTTCCATCGCGGACGGGATGCCTATGATCGCTACTACGGCGATCCGCGCAGGAAGCCGAACCCCAATCTCAAGCCGCTCGACAAGGCGCCTTACTATGCGATGACGATCTATCCGGGCGATATCGGCACCAATGGCGGCATTGAAACCGATGCCGAAGCCAGGGTCGTCGACAAGGATGGTCGGCCCATTGCAGGATTGTACGCCATCGGGAATGTCTCCGCCTCGGTCATGGGGTATTCCTACCCCGGTGCAGGCGCGACAATCGGCCCGGCTATGACGTTTGGCTTTGTCGCCGCGCGGCGGATCGCCCGCGATGCCGGACGCGCCTTGCCGGAATAAGCTGGGGTGTTTCCGCGCCCCCGACAAGAATTGTGATGTGAGAGGATAAGGAATGACAGTCGCCGAGAAGGCCCGCGAACTGGGGCTGGAAATCGAAGATCCGTTGGTGATCGCCGATCCCGATTCCCATCCATGGGATGAGACCGCCGATCTGGTGGTTGTTGGTCTGGGTGGCGCAGGGGTTGCCGCCGCGCTCGAAGCGGTGGAACGCGGGGTGCGCGTTATTGCCGTCGATCGTTATGAAGGCGGCGGGTCGACTGCCGCCAATGGCGGGATTTTCTATGCTGGCGGTGGCACAGTGATCCAGAAGGAAGCGGGCGAAGACGATACGCCGGAAGAGATGTACAAATATCTCAAGATCGAGGCGGGCGATGTCGTCTCCGATGCAACGCTGCGTAAGTTCGTGGCCGAATCCGTGCCAACGGTTGACTGGATTCTGGAGCATGGGGGGAAGCTGAACTCCGCCGTGTGGAAGGAAAAGGCGTCTTATCCACCGCTCGACCGTTTCCTGTATCACCCAGATAATACGCTGGTTTCCAGTTACAAAAAACGCGCAAAGCCGGCGGCGCGCGGGCATCGCGCCTTTATGCGCAACGGCAAGAAGGCCTGGGGGCTTGGCTCGGCGATCTACGACCCGCTGCGCGATTCCGCCTTGAAGCTGGGGCTGGTGTTTCACCGTTATTCCGAAGCGCGGCAATTGGCCGTGGACAGCACGGGCCGGGTGATCGGGGTCAAGATTCTCTCGATCCCGAAGGATAGCGCGGATGCGCGCAAGTTCAGCCGTTATATCGCGCGCGCCAACACGTTTCTGGCCATGTTGCCGCCAGCCTTGCCCTTTGCCTCGATCACAATCGGGATCGGCAACCACTATCTGAAGAAAGCCATGGCGATTGAATCCCATGGCCGGGAAACGCGCTGGATTCGTGCGCGCGAAGGGCTGCTGCTCAGCACCGGCGGTTTCATTATGAACCCGAAAATGGTGGAAGAACACGCGCCCGATTATGCCAAGGGTATGCCCAACGGCACGCTCGGTGATCAGGGGGCGGGGATTTATCTTGGCAAGTCGGTTGGCGGGCAGACCGCGCTGATGGGCAAGATCAGCGCGTGGCGCTTCATCAATCCGCCGAAAGCCTGGGCGAACGCGATCGTGGTCAACCGCAAGGGTGAACGCTTCGTCGACGAAACCGTCTATGGTGCGACACTGGGCGAACACATCGGTGATCATCAGGGGGGCGTGGCCTATGTCGTGTACGATGCTGCCGCGCGCAAGGCGGCGTTCAAGCAGGCGATGGACCCGATTCTCGTGCCATTTCAGCGCGATGTCACCTTGCTCAACCTGATGTTCAATTATCAGAAGGCGGGGACGATAGAGGAACTGGCCCAAAAGGTGGGCTTTGATGCCGCCACTTTGCGGGCCACGATCGAGGCTTACAATCGGGCTGCACGGGGCGAAGAAGCGGATACCTTCGACAAGGATATCGCCGATATGAAGCCGCTGGAAAGCGGTCCCTATTACGCGATGGACATTTCGGTAGAGAGCCGGTTCCTACCTTTGCCGGTGATTTCTTTCGGCGGTTTGCGGATCGAGGAAGAAAGCGGGCTGGTGCTCGATCAGGATGGCAGGCCGATACCGGGGCTTTACGCTGCGGGCCGCACGGCGGTCGGGATCGCGTCGCAGACATATGTCAGCGGGCTGTCTTATGCCGATTGTGTCTATTCCGGGCGGCGCGCGGCGCGGCACGTGGCCAAGGCCAATGTCTGATCCGATCGGTCGGCATCCGTACTGAAAAAGGGCGGCCCCGGGGCCGCCCTTTTCTTATACCCGGTTGTGCCCGGCTTACCCTGCGGCGAGGCCCCCGTCGACGATCAGACCATGCCCGATCATGTAGGTGGCGGACACGGCCGCCCAGTAGATCGATTCCGCGATTTCTTCAGGCGTGGCGATCCGGCCGATGGGATGGTTTTGTGCGACGATATCCTCCCCGCCTTCGGGCAAGGATCCGACATTGTCCGCCAGAATGGCCGTCTGCACAGCGCCGGGGCAAACCGCGTTGATGCGGATGCCATCACGGGCATATTGCAGCGCTGCGGCGCGGGTCAGGCCAAGTACGCCATGCTTGCTGGCGCAATAGGATGGCTTGTTCGCAACCCCGGCGAAGGACGCGAACGATCCGACGTTGACGATACCGCCGCCCTTGCCCTTCATCAGGGCAATTTCTTCCTTCAGGCACAGGAAGACCCCGCGCAAGTTGATGCCCATGATGCGGTCGAAATGTTCGAGTGACCAGTCTGCCACCGGGGCGAATTCCGGGTCGATACCGGCATTGTTCACCGCATAGTCCAGACCGCCATAGAGCGCGACTACCTGCTGGACGAGCGCCGCGACCTGTTCCGGCACCGATACATCGCAAGCCACAAAGCTGGCGGTACCCCCGGCGGCCGTGATCAGCGCGACCGTTTCGTTGCCGGCATCGGCCTGAAAATCGGCGACAACGACTTTTGCGCCACGTGTGGCGAAGAGCTGTGCCGTGGCACGGCCTATCCCGCCGCCAGCACCGGTTACCAATGCGACCTTGCCTTGTATGTCGTTCATCTGTCGAAAATCCTCTCCGAGTGGTTTGACTGAAGCGATCCGCAGCCATGCGTTTACACGTGCTGCGGCCTTGCCCGATTGCGGTCTATCCCCGTTCTCCCGTCAAGGGGAAACCGGCGAAAGGGAACCGGATGTTTTGTTGCTCACTGACTGCCGAATTGAAATTTAGTATAAAGGCCAAATTTACGGTTAGAGCCAAAACCCTGCGGGCTAGCGGTGCCGCTGCTTGTTGCTCCGGATGCGGTACTCTACCGTTTGCCTGGTAACCGACGCAAGGCGTCCAGAGATATAATTGGCCAGAAAAGTTGGTCGGAAAAGTTGGTCGGAAAAGTTGGTCGGAAAAGTTGGTCGAAGAAATTGGCCAGAATGAATTGGGTAGAGAGATGGAGGCTGTCACAGTTGCATTCCCCGTCGCACAGGATGTGACGCTTCAGGCCGATCGCTATGGCCCGGAAAATGGTGCGCCCGTTATTCTCCTGCACGGTGGTGGGCAAACCCGCTGGTCGTGGCGGGGAACGGCGCAAAGTCTCGCGGCGCAGGCAGGTGCCGGGGAAGGGGCGTTCACCGTCTATGCCGTTGATATGCGCGGCCATGGGCAGAGCAGCTGGTGCCCGCAAGGGGATTACACGCTCGATCATTTTGCAGCCGATATTCGTGTTCTGGTGGGCATGATGTCACGGCCGCCGGTGATTGTAGGGGCTTCGCTCGGGGGAATCACCGCCTTGCTCGCATGTGGGGAAGAACCCCGGGCGCCGTGCGCGGCAATGGTACTGGTCGACATCGCGCCGCGCATGGAAGCGCGCGGTACCGACCGGGTTGGCACCTTCATGCGGGATACGATGGGGGGCTTCGATACGCTGGAACAAGCGGCTGAGGCGGTGGCGAACTATTCGCGCAATCCCGGGCGCGCGTCCCGGCCGGAAGGGCTGCTCAAGAACCTGCGGCAACAGCCTGACGGGCGCTATTACTGGCATTGGGACCCTGCCTTCATGGACGTGGGCAAGAAGCAGGCGTGGGACAGGGCGAAAGTGGAAGCCCGCCTGATGGCTGCGGCGGCGCAGATTGATGCCCCCATGCTGGTCGTGCGGGGCAGCGAAAGCGATGTCCTCAGCCGTGAGACAATGGATCACTTGAAACAGGCCCTGCCGCATATCGCGCAGGCCGAAATTCCGGGAGCACGCCACATGATCGCTGGTGATGATAACGCGCGGTTCAACGCTGCTATCCTGCCGTTTTTGCAGGCGCATGCGGCCGGGCGGGAGAACGTTTGATGAGCCAGGTTGAAATTCGCCCGTCACGCGAAGAATCGATGGCCCGGTATATGAAGGGCGCCAGCCGGGTCATGGGTTTTACCCGCGACATGCCCTATCTGGTGCCCGATCGTCTGGAAGAACGGGCGGCCGACAGCGGCGATGTCCCGTTTATCCTGTTTGAGGAACAGCGGATCACCTTTGCGGACGCGAACAGGCGGGCCAACCAGATTGCCAATGCCGCGATGGCACAGGGATTGAAGCGCGGCGATGTGGTCGCCCTGATGATGTATAATCGCCCCGAATTCGTGCTTTACTGGCTCGGCCTTTCCAAGGCCGGGATCGTCACCGCGCTTATCAATACCAGTGCGACCGGCGCTGTGCTGCGCCACGCCTTGACTCAGGTGAATTCGCGGGCGTTGATTATCGATCGGGAACTGATCGATGCGCTTGATACGCTGGATGGGCCTGCTGGCCTGCCGGTCCTGATCGATGCCGAACCGGGACGGGAAATTGCCCCGAAAGACGGGCAGATCGATTTTGCCCAGGCGGTCGCGCAGGCTTCGGAGGAAACCCCGTCCGCCGACTTGCGCAAAGGGCTGGTCGCGGCCGATCCGCTCTATCTGATCTTCACCTCTGGCACGACCGGCATGCCCAAGGGCGCTAAGATGAGCCACCTGCGTTTCCTCAACAGCGGGGAAATGATGGGCGGCCTGATGGAGTTCAACAAGGACAGCGTGTTCTATTGCGTGCTGCCGCTTTATCATGGTGCGGGCGGGATGGTGGTGCCATCGGCTTCGCTGGCGTTCGGGGTGCCGTTCCTGCTGCGTCGCAAGTTCAGCCGTTCCGGGTTCTGGCCCGATGTGCGGCGCCACAAGGTGACCGCAGCCTACTACATCGGCGAGATCGTCCGGTATCTGATGGCGAGCCCGCCGCAACCCGATGACAGGGATCATACGCTGCGCAAACTGGCTGGCGCCGGTCTGAAGCCGGATGTCTGGCGGGCATTTGTCGATCGGTTCGGGATCGAAGGTATTTATGAAGGGCTCGGTTCGACCGAGGCCAATTACGGCATCACCAATGTCGACAATATCGTCGGTTCGGTCGGGCGTATTCCGTACCCCGAATATACCAATATCCGGGTGCTGCGCTGGGATGTCGAAACGGACGGCTATATGCTCGATGAAAACGGCAAGCCGATACTGGCAGGGCCGGACGAAGTCGGCGAACTGGTGGCGGAAGTTTTGTATGGGAACGACCCTGGCGGGTTCTTCGAAGGCTATACCTCGGAGGAAGCGACAGAAGCCAAGCTGCTTCGCGGTCTGTTCCGACCGGATGATGCCTGGGTGAAATCGGGCGATCTCATTCGCATGGATGCGGATGGCTATGTCTATTTCGTGGATCGGGTGGGCGACACGTTCCGCTGGAAGAGCGAGAATGTGTCGACACAGGAAGTCGAAACCGTTCTGGCCGGTTTGCCCGGCCTAGACATGGTGAATGTCTACGGCGTGCGGATTCCGCATACCGAAGGCCGCGCCGGAATGGCGGCGCTGACGTTCCAGTCCGGCCACGCGTTCGATCCGGAAGCGTTCTATGCCTTCGCTTCGGAACGCCTCGCTTCCTATGCGGTGCCGCTGTTTGTCCGCCTTTCCGGGGCGGCAGACATGACCACCACGTTCAAACTGCGCAAAGGGGCGGTGCAACGCGAAGGGTATGATCCGGCTCTGACTGGAGAACCCGTGTTTGTCGTTGATCCGGCCGCGCAAACCTATGTGCCGGTGACGCCCGATGCGCTTGAGCGCCTGGGTATCGCCCCGTTCCAGCAAGAGGGAAACTGACCGATGAGGGTCGATTACACGGACGAGCAGCGCCGCATCAGGGCGGAATTTCGCGCCTATCTGAAACAGTTGGTAACGGATGAAGTCCGCGCGGAAACACTGGGGGCCGAAGGCGGCCCGCTCTATCGTGAAACCATTCGCCAGATGGGGCGCGATGGCTGGCTGACGCCCGGCTGGCCGGTGGAATATGGCGGGCGAGGGCTTGATCCGCGCACCCAGAAGATTCTGCTGGAAGAACTGGTTCTGGCGGCCGCGCCCTATCCATTTGTCACAGTCAACACCGTGGGCCCGGCCTTGATGCGGATGGGCACGGAAAAGCAGAAACAGGAAATCCTGCCCAAAATTGCGGCTGGCGACCTGATTTTTGCGATCGGTTATTCGGAACCGGGCGCGGGCACGGACCTTGCCGCGCTCAAGACGCGGGCCGTGCGTGAAGGCGATCACTATCGGGTCAACGGCCAGAAGATCTTCACCAGCGGCGCAGAAGGGGCGGACTATGTCTTCCTCGCCACGCGGACCGATCCGGATGCGCCCCCGCACAAGGGCATCACGATCCTGATGGTCGATGCGCGCGATCCCGGGTTCTCGTTCTCGCCGATTGTCACGGTTGGCGATGTTCGCACCAACGTCAGCTACTATCAGGATGTGATGGTTCCCGCCGATATGGTGATCGGGCAGGAAAACGCGGGCTGGCGATTGATCGCGGAACAGCTCAATCACGAACGCATCGGCCTGGCCGCGCTCATTTACGGGGCACATGGCCATTTCGACAACGTGGTGCAGTGGGCCCGCGAGACATCGGTTGGTGGAACAGGGGGCAAGGTAATCGACCTGCCTTGGGTTCAGGCCTCGCTCGCGGAAGCCTATGCGCTGCTGCTGGCCAGCGAAACCATGGGTAACCGGGTGGGCTGGGAAGTCGCCGAAGGTTCCACCCGGCCGGATCTGGCTGGTGGCGTCAAGGTTTTCGGCACCGAAGGCATGATCAGGGTTGTCCGGCTGCTTCTGGATATTCTGGGCGCCGCCGGTCTGGTGCGCGCCGGTTCGCCCGGGGCGCTGCTGCAGGGCCGGATCGAACGGGAATACCGGGCATGTCAGATTAACACGTTCGGTGGCGGCGCTGTTGAGGTGCTGCGGGATATGGTGGCGCAATTCGGGCTCGGCATGCCGCGCGCGCCGCGTTGAAAAGGGTGATCAAGATGAACGATACAAGCGATCTTTACAGCCGTGCCCGTGAATGGGTTGGCCGCGAAGCAACCAGCCCGGTTACCGCACGCGATCCTGTCAATATTCCGATGATCCGCCGCTGGTGCGAGGCGATGGGGGAAACAAACCCCATATTCGTCGATGACGAGGCCGCGCGCGCTATGGGGTTCGACAGTGCTGTCAGCCCGCCCGCCATGCTCGAAGTGTGGACGATGTCGCCCTATCGTTCGGGCGGGCGTCTGGAAGAGGAATCGATCCCCGTTCTCAATATCTTCGACCAAGCCGGTTATATCGGCGTGGTCGCGACGAATATCGAACAGGAATATGACCGTTATCTGGTGGAAGGGGACCGCGTTTCCTACGTCGCCGTGGTTGATGACGTGTCCGAGGAGAAGCGTACCGGGCTTGGTATCGGCCACTTCGTGACGATCCGTTATGAATTTACCGACCAGAATGGTGAACCGGTTGGCCGGATGTTGTTCCGGATTCTGAAGTTCAAACCCAATCTGGCGCAGGCGCCCGCTCCGGCGGCTGATACGGCAAAGCCCGAATTCCCGCACCCGCGCCCGGCGGTGACGCACGACAACGCCCACTATTGGGAAGGGATCGCCCGTCGCGAATTTCTGATCCAGAAGTGCAGCAGTTGCGGCCATTTGCGCCACCCGCCGGGGCCGGGTTGCCCGGTTTGCCATTCGCTCGAATGGGAAACGGTCAAGGCTTCGGGCAAGGGTACGCTCTACAGCCATGTGACAATGCACCAGCCGCGCCTTCCGGGTTTCGAATACCCGCTGCCGGTCCTGCTGGTCGAACTGGAAGAAGGCGTGCGCGTTGTTGTCAACGGCATCGACCTGCCGGCGGACAAACTGGAAATCGGCATGCCGCTGGAACTCGATTTCGTGGAGATCGAACCGGGTTATGTCCTTCCCGGTTTCCGTCCCGCGCGTGCCGGGGGCTGACCGATGGAATTCTCTCTTGATGAAGATCAGCAGGCCATCGTCGAACTGGCGCGGTCGATTTTTGCCGATCATTGCGGCGACGATGACATGCGTGCCTTTGCCGCGTCCGGTGCTGCCTATGATGCCAATCTGTGGCGGCTGCTGGCCGAAGCCGGGTTGACCGGGATAGGCCTCGATGAAAGCGTCGGGGGAACCGGTTTCGGCACTGCGGAAACCGCGTTTCTGCTGGAACAGGCCGGGATTGTGTTGGCACCGGTTCCGCTGCGCGACACATTGGTTGCGGCGCAAACGCTGGCAACGACAGGCGCGGCCAATACCGACATCGTACGCGAGGCAGCGGCCGGGAAAGCCATTCTGACCAGCGCATGCGATGAAGTGGGCGGTGCGTGGCAAGTGCCCGCGCTGCTTGCCGAACGCGACGGCAATGGTTGGCGGTTGCCCGGTGTGAAATCGGCGGTTGCCTGGGGGATGGAAGCGTCTGCCATTCTGATCTCGGCCCGACTGGGCGAAGACGGCGGCGCGGGTCTGTTCCTCCTGCCGGTCGATAGCGCGGGTCTGCGCCGTGAGAAGCAGACAGGCACGGATGCAACGCCACTGGCCTTGCTGGAACTGGATGGCGTGCACCTCCCCGGCGATGCGCTGCTCGATAACGGCGGCGGTGCGAACGACACCTTGCGTTGGCATGTGGGGCGGATGCGCGTGGCGTTGTGCGCCAGCCAGTTGGGGATCGCTGGCGCGGCCTTGCACCGGACAGCGGCCTATACCTCCGAACGGATCCAGTTCGGGCGCCCGATCGGTTCGATGCAGGCGGTGCAGCAGCGTGCTGCGGATGGCTACATCGATGTCGAGGCGATGCGTTCGACCACGTGGCGCGCCGCCTGGTTGATGGATCAGGGGCAATGCGACGATGTCGAAATCGGCGCGGCCAAATATTGGGCCGCAACCGGTGGACATCGGGTCACGCAGACGGCGCAGCACCAGCATGGAGGGATGGGGGCAGACATCACCTATCCTATCCATCGCTATTTTCTGGCCGCGAAAGCGGTCGAATCCGCACTCGGCGGCGCGCAGCCCATGCTCGCTGAACTGGGTGCTGCGATTGCGGCGGGCAAGGCTCGCCCGCTTTCGGCTATCGGTGGAGGTTTCGATGCAGTTTGAAGATATTAAACAAGGCGCCGCGCTGCCGGAACTGGCGTTTCCGATCACCGCGTCGGCGATTGTCGCCGGGGCGCTGGCAACCAACGACTACCAGAATGTCCACCATGACAAGGCCGCAGCGGAATCGACGGGCGTGCCGGACATCTTCATGAACATCCTGACCACCAATGGCGTGGTGCAGCGGTATGTGGGCGAATGGGCCGGGCACGGTGCACGTGTGCGCAAAATTGCCATCAAGCTGGGCGCACCCAATTTCGTGGGCGATACGATGCGGATCAACGGCGAAGTGGCCCGCGTGGATGCCGATGCGCGCGAAGTGGCTGTCGCCGTTTCAGGGCGCAACCGTATCGGTGAGCACGTCAGTGCCACTGTCACTCTCCATTTTCCGGAAAGGAACGCGGCATGAATGCTCTTTCGGGCAAGGCAGCCATCGCCGGTATCGGCGCAACCGAATTCTCCAAGAACAGCGGCCGTTCCGAATTGCGGCTGGCGGTTGAAGCGACATTGGCGGCATTGGCGGATGCAGGGATCGATCCGGCGGAAGTCGACGGGATGTCCACCTACACCATGGACAATAACCCCGAGATCGAGTTGTTCCGCAATATCGGCGGACGCGATCTGAAGTTCTTCAGCCGTATCCACTATGGCGGTGGTGCGGCTTGCGCACCGATTATGCATGCCGCGATGGCTGTGGCCACGGGCGTTGCGGAAGTGGTGGTTTGCTACCGCGCGATGAACGAACGGTCGCAATACCGGTTCGGTTCGGGGCACACCCCGGATGCCTTACCAACGGCGGAAATTGCGCATTTCGGCTATTATACCCCGTACGGTCTGATTTCCCCGGCCAGCTGGGTGGCCATGTCCGCCCGTCGCTACATGCATGAATATGGCGCGACGTCGGAAGATTTCGGGCGCATTGCGGTCGGCTTTCGGGACTTTGCGGCAACCAATCCGGCAGCATGGTTCTACGAACAGCCTATCACGCTGGACGACCACCAGGCATCGCGCTGGATTGTCGAACCCCTGCACCTGCTCGATTGTTGTCAGGAATCGGACGGGGCCGTGGCGGTTGTCGTCACCACGGCGGAACGTGCGCGCAAGCTGCGCCAGCCGCCCGTGATTATCAACGCCGCCGCACAGGGCGCCTGCGATGATCAGCAAATGATGACGAGCTACTATCGCCCCGATATCACGCGGCTGTCGGAAATGGACCTCGTAGCCAACCAGCTTTACGGCATGGCTGGAATCGGTCCCAATGACGTGCAGGCGGCGATCCTTTACGATCACTTCTCGCCCTTCGTTCTGCCGCAGATCGAAGCCTTCGGGTTCGCCCCGAAAGGACAGGCCAAGGACTTCGTTCTGGAAGGCAATATCGCGCGCGGCGGGCGTCTGCCGGTGAACACCAACGGCGGTCAGCTCGGTGAAGCCTATATCCATGGTCTGAATGGTGTGGCCGAGGGTGTGCGGCTTGTCCGTGGACAGAGTGTCAACCAGCCCGGCGATTGCCGGAATGTGATCGTTACGGCAGGGACCGGCGTGCCCACATCGGGCCTGATCCTGTCGCAGGGCTGATTTTGCGCTTTGGCTGCGGGTGTCTTTGGCCATAGCGAAGGAGGGACGTAAGCCTGCCTAGCCAGATGCCGCCCGGTTATGAAACAAGGATCGATGTCAGCGTCTCGACATCGGTCCTTGTGGCGCAGATCGCCACCCACCTGACACCCAACCCGACGGAGTTTATTCTCCACGAACGGGTCCACACGTTATCGCTTCAGCGGCAGGTGCATCAGAGCCTGTCTGTAGGGCGTTTCGAGCCGGGTTCCGCGACTGGCGAATTTATCGATATCGGGCGCGTGATTTTCGTTCCGGCGGGGGTGCCTTTGCGTATCCGGTCGGACGGTGTGATGACGAATTCCATCCGTTGTGTGTTTCGCCCGCCCTTGCTGGAGGAATTGCTGGGCGAGGAAGTTGATCAGTCGCGCAACCGCCTCAACAGTTGCCTGAATGTAAAGCGGCCCGTTATTCGCGATGTGATGCTGCGGATCGCCCGGGAAATCGAAGCCCCCGGCTATGCATCGACCCGCCTGATGGAGGCGCTGGGCAATACGCTTCTGGTGGAACTGGTGCGGTACCTGCGGGAAACACCGGCAGATGGCAATCTGTTGCGTGGCGGCTTGTCGCGTGCGGCCTATCGCAAGGTAATCCGGCGGCTGGAGGAAGAAGGCCCACCCCCGACACTGGATGAACTGGCTGCGCTGGCCGAGCTAAGCAAACGGCACCTCACGCGGGCGTTTCATGAAACCACGGGGATGACCATACATCAGCAGTTGGACGAATTGCGCCTGAAACGGGCGACGATGCTGCTGGATGAAGGCAACCTGTCCATTGCGGAAATTGCGGAGCGGTTGGGTTTTCATTCGCCCTCCGCATTTTCAACGGCTTTCGGCCGGTGGGCCGGAAAGAGCCCGAGCCGGTACCGGAACGATCTGCTCCGGATGCGCGATCTGCCTGATTCGCGATAAGTTCCGAACCAAAAGGAAACGGGGCGAAAGTCACTGACTTCCGCCCCGCTGCGCTATCGGGTTGCCAATGGTTATTCGGCGGCTTGCGCGTACTGGAACGCGGGCGCGGGCGCGAGGAACTGGCCCGGGCGGGTTCCGGTGGCGCCGGTGGTATCGAACGTCGAAGTGCCGTTCACCAGCGTCAGGCGCATCGGTGCCGGATCACGGGTATAACGCCAGGTCACGCCGCCCATGCCATCCGGCGTGTCGAAAATCTTGCGTTCTTCACGGCGCTGAATCTCGTCGATGTGGAACACCGTGATATCCGCCGGGTTGCCCACGGCCAGAACGCCGCGACCCTGAAGGTTGAAGTGTTCCGCCAGCTTGCCCGACTGCACGTGGACCGCTTCCTCGATCGTGATCTTGCCCTGCTTGAAGTAGTAGGTGAACAGCAGCATGTTTTCGCCCGGGCCGCAGAACATCTGCGCGTGGGCGCCGGCATCCGATACGTTTCCGGCCGATTTCGGATCGCGGATCAGTTCGATGATCACGTCCTCGTTCATCGGGAAGGGGGCCATGTGCACGGTCGATTTCACGCCGTTGCGCAAGATCCAGTCGGCCATCGCGTCACTGCGATGTTCGATCCCCGTCATTTTCATATAGTCGACGAGCGTAAGGTTCATCGGGCCCACGCCATTGTCCGAATTGCGGAGCAGCAGGCGATCGGGATTGTTCATCGGCGCGTGCGCCCAGGCCTTGGTATCCCAGCTGACGCGTGCACGGGCGCGCCAGTCGGGGTCGGCCAGCAGACGTTCCTTTTCTTCCCAGCTGTCCGCTGTCACCACTTCGTGCCACACGAAATCGCCTGACTGTGCGAAAATCAGCGACTTGGTTAGCGACAGTGTGTTGGTCGGCGATACGTGGGTATAGGCGGTCCAGAAATCGCGACCTTCCGCCTTCAGCTTTTCGTGGCGGGCCTTGAGCTCGTCGAGAATGGGCTTCTGGAATTCCAGTGTGGGCATGCCGCCCCACTGGACCCGCACGTTCAGCCCTTCGGTCAGGCGATCGAAACGTTCCAGCGTTGCGGGGCAGGTCAGCCGGATGAACGTATCCATCACCACCTGACACATCGTGCCGGGATGGCGATCGAGCACTTCCAGCAGTGCACGGAATTCCTTGTCTTCGGCGGCGAAAGTCGGGACCGGGCGTTCATCGCCATCATAGTCGAGCTGGTTGGTCGAAAGCCCCATCGCGCCCGCCTTGCAGGCATCTTCGAGCAGCTCGCACATGCGTGCGATTTCTTCATCGGTTGCCGCGCGGGTCCAGCCCTCCATGCCCATGACGGCCAGGCGGATCGCGATATGGCCGACAAAGGCGGCATAGTTCAGCGGCAGCTTGACCTTCGATGTCATCGAAGCCTTGTATTCCGACCACTTGCGCCAGTCCCAGGGCAGTTCGTTGACGAAGGCTTCCTTGTCGATGTCTTCGAAGAAGGCGAAAATGCCGACGATTTCATCGCGTACGCGCAGGTCATCCGAAATCGGCGCCGCGGAAAATCCGCAATTGCCCATGACAATCGTCGTCGCGCCATAGCCGGGCAGGGGATTGAGATCATCCTGCCACCACATCGTGGCGTCGAAGTGGGTGTGCGTTTCGATGAAGCCCGGTGTGACGTAGCAATCCGTGGCGTCGACAATCTGTTCGCCTGCCTCTGCGGCCAGATCCGTGCCGATTTCGCTGACGATATTGCCGGTCACGCGCACGTCCGCCTTGTATGCGGGGTTCAGTGCGCCATCGACGACTGTTCCGCCCTTGATCAAATATCCTGCCATGACAATTCTCCCAAAAATCATGCAATTCTTAATGGTTATCGACGCCTGACTACGGGTCTTCCAGCCTGTGGCAGAACCGACTCTCGCGCGAACCTGTGCATCGTAGTCATGCGTTGTGGCCATGACAACCGGTTTCGGATACCGTTTATCAAAACTATCGCTTCACGGCTTTGTGCAGTTGGGAGGAGTACGCGGGAAGGGGGCATCGTGGGCATTGATCCGCAATGGCGATTGCGGGTGGGCAGGCGGCGATGAGGCGGATAGAGAACGGACGAGACAGGGGGAGGCAACCCGGATGAATGCGCAAACAGCAGCCAAGGCGTCATCGCCAACCCGACGCGGGGGGAGGCCGAAAAGCCTGAGCCTCAAGCTCATCGTCGAAACGGCGATTGCCATGGGGCTGGCCGATCTCAGTATGAAGGAACTGGCCGCCCGGTTGGGCGTGGGTATGGCGACGCTGTATCGCTATGTGAAAAATCGTGATGCGTTGATCAGTCTGGCGTTGAGCAATCTCGCAGAGCGGCTGCCCCCCGATGATGCGCACATGACCTGGCAGGAAGTCGTGCGGGCTTATGCCGAACTGACATTCAAGACACTGGCAATCAATCCGCATCTCATCCCCACCTATGCGGAAGCCCGGTGGGGATCGGCGGATGAAGCGGATTCGCTCGAAGCGTTCCTCGTCGCGATGCAATCGCGTGGGATCGACATGGAAAGCGCGCTGAAATTGTACAATGCGATGGGGCTCGTCGCGTCATCCGGGGCGTGGATCGCGGTCCATTCGAATGCATTGGCCGAACGCAATGAAACCCGTGTTGGCGAACTTGAGGCCCTGTTTCTGGAAGAGGAAAACGATGGGGCTTTTCCCCAGTTGCGGCAGGCTGTCGCGCGGTTCCCAGATCTGGTGGAAAGCTACGACTGGCGCATCCTCCTCGAAATGATCATTGCCGCCCATCCTCTGCCGGGAAAGTAGGCGGCTACGCAACGCACTAATAATTGCATCGGTGCTTGCGCCGGTTCCCCGCAGATGTAACGTTCGCCTGGCATGGTCGCGCTTTGCCAGCCATTGAATCCTCTTTAGAAAGACGTCAGGTTTGCACGACAAGAATGCTCCTGTGTGGATGGATCAGCGCGAACGCCTGCTGAACGCTTTGTATCGCAGCATACCTGAGGTCCCGGCCCTGGTCAGCTTCCTGAAAGTGGCCTGTGCGGTGTTTGACAGCAGCAGGGCATCGTTCCTGATCGGCATGCCGTTTGATGGCCATAACCGGCCGCAGGGCTTTCACGATTCCGAACCCTATACCGATCTGGTTGAAGCTTTCGCTCAGCCGGAATTTTTCGCGACATTGCCTCGGGATGATGTCTCTCGCCACACCATGCCGTCCGCAGGGCCGTTATCTGGAAGCCAGACGCTGATCCTGCCCGTGGCGGACGAAGCGGGGCGCACCGCGACGATTGTGCTGTTGCGCGGAGCCGATGACCCGGCTTTCGATGCCGACGCCGTCAACCTGCTCAAAAGCCTGATCGAACCGATGAAGCGGTGCCTGGGTATCTATCATCACTTTGTCGGTCTGGAACGGCGTAGTCAGGTCTTCGGTGCGGCGCTGGAAACCAGCAATATCGCGGTGCTTCTGGTGGATTATGAAGGCACTGTGCTGTTGTCCAATGCGGTGGCTGACGACCTGTTGGCGCGCGGCGATGGGTTGCGCCTGCATCACGGCAAGTTGCGGGCGCATTCGCCCGGTGAAACCACGCGCCTCATGGATCAGGTGCGCGCCAATGCCGCAGAACAGAGCGCCCGTTCCGACTGGAGCAAGTTTTCCCCCCTGGCGGTCTATCGCGACGAGCAGTTCCTGCCGCTGACGGTTATCGTGCGGCCGGGGCCGGCGTTCTATCCTTTGAAAGAACCTTTGCGGCGCACGGCGATGCTGATCATTCGCGATCCGGGCCGGCAGGCCCTCATATCGGCCCCCACACTGGGACAACTGTTCGGCCTGAGCCCGGCAGAAGCGGCGCTGGCCAGCGAACTGGCCGCAGGGGCAAGTCTGGACGAAGCCTCCGCGAGCCTTGGCATCAGTCGCAACACGGTGCGCTCGCAATTGCAGAGCATCTTTCAGAAGACCGGCACCAACCGTCAGGTCGAACTGGTGCGGGTCTTGCTCAGTTCTGCCGCGATAGCGAGCTGACACCCAAAGTTTGGCCTAGAGTTTGGCGAAGCCGGGGCGGCCAATCAGCCACCCGGTCAGCATGGCCACCGGGGCCAGCCCGGCGAACACGGCGAATGCCAGATCATAGCTGCCCGTGCGGTCGTAGCTTTCGCCTATGAAGCGCAGTGAGGCGAGTTGCAGCGGAAGCTGCATCTGCGCTGTCCACCCCATAACCGCGCCGAACGATGCCAGCCCAAAACGCGCGGAGATGATCGCGCCCCATAACGGCAGAGTGCCGCCGATGGCTGCACCAGCCGCCAGACAGGCGGTGATCAGCACCGGGAACGCGGGATGCATCAGCAGGATCGTGACGAAGATGCCCAGCAGCAGGGCGACGCCGCTCAGCAGCAGGCGTTTGTCCACCCGGTCTGCCATGGCGCCGATCAGCAGCTTGCCGATGATGGATGACAAGGAGACGGCAGACAGCAGCATGGCCGCCTGCGACGGGGAGAAGCCCCGGTCCGATCCATAAGCGATCAACGAACTGAGCAGGGCCTGACTGGTGGAAAACAGGATGCCGACCGTTACGGTGAGCAGCCAGAAATCCCGCGTGCGGACAAGTCGGCCGATGCTCCAGCGATCGGTAGTCGATGCTGCGGCCGTCTTGGTCTGGGGCATGGTTGTTGCCGGTGCGGAACGGCGTTCGCGCACTGCGGCGGCAGCCATCAGCGCCAAGGCCATGACCGCCGTACCGGTGATAAGGATGGTTTGCCGCCAGCCGTGATGTTCGATCAGCCATGACATGATCGGGATCATGATCATCCCGCCTGTGGACGACGCCACGGCGGAGATGCCCAGGGCCTGCCCCCGCTTTTCATCGAACCATCGGGCGATCAATGTGGACGCGGTGATCGGACCGAGAATGACCGATGCGCAGGCAAGCGGCAGGAAAATGATGAAGGCGATGATATGGAAATCGTGAGTCAGCGATATGGCCGCTGTGGCGAGCCCGAACAAAATGGCCCCACCGATCAGGATAAGGCGCGCCGGGAAGCGGTCGAGTGCCCGCCCCACAATCGGCGAGAAGATCGCCGATCCCGCAATAAGCAGGATCAGCCCGAGATTGATGTCGGCCCGTGACAGGCCATAGGCCTCCGACACCGGCTTTACGAACAGGGCAAAGCCATAACTCGTGCTACCGACAACGAGCATCTGGGTGACGAACGTGGCCGCCAGAATGACCCAGCGATAACGCCCATCGGCGTTCCGCGTGGTGGGCATCGTGCCGAGAGTTACACCCGTCACAGCGAGAGCGCCTGAATCTGGGTGAGGTCGATTTCGATCAGGGATGGACCTTCCGTTGCAACCGAGCGTTCGAATGCGGTTCGGAATTCGTCAGGCGATGTCACGCGTTCCGCCGCCATGCCCATCGCACGCCCGATCCCCACGAAGTCGGGTGTGTGCAGGTCGCAGGCAAACGGGGTCAATCCGGTCTGCTTCTGCAAGGTTTTGAGAATGCCATAGCCGTGGTCGTTGAAGACGAGCAGGGTGAGCGGTGCGCGGGTTTCCACGGCAGTTGCCATTTCCCCGATATTCAGCATCACGCCGCCATCGCCATGAATGGCAATCGTGCGCCGGTTACTGCCCACTGCAGCCCCGATCGCCAGCGGCAGGGCCGGGCCGATCGCAAGGCTGGTGCTGTAGGTAAAGCCCTGAAAATCGCGAACCGGCAGCCGGTAGGTCGCCCAGGTGTTGCCCACCATGGTCGCATCGCACACGATATTGCGATCATGCGGCAGCACTTCGTCAATAATCGCGCACAATTGCGCATGATCCGGTCCCGCACGCTGCGCCGAATCCGCATCGATCGCGCGGCGGGTTTCCTGTGCCAGAGCAAGGAACTGCGGGTCGGGCTGCTGCTGCGGCAGCGTTTGCCTTAGTGCGTTCAGCGTTGCCGCCGCATCGCCGATCAGGCTGGCGGCAGCGGGATAGTTGCGGCCGATCATCGATCCATCGACATCGATCTGGATCAGGTTCTTGCCCAGCGGCAAGGTCCAGTATGCGCTGGTGACGAACTGGAAACGGGTGCCCACCGCCAGAACGACATCGGCCTGGTCCAGCAAGGCCCGGAACGCGGGATAGTGGGGCGCGCTGCCCAGGGCGAGCGGATGATCGGTGGATAGGGCGCTGCGGCCATTGGGCGTAGTGATCACAGGCGCGCCAAAATGGTCCACGAACGCGCGGATCGCTTCGGCATCGCCGCTGCGCACGCAACCGCCGCCAAGCCACAGGAGCGGGCGGGAGGCGCCGTTCAGCAGATCGGCGACATGGGCAATCGCATCCGCACCGGGCACGTGCGGTGGTGCCTTGGTGAACGGCGTGCGTTCTACCGCTGTCATTTCGCCCAGCATGTCGGTGGGGACTTCGATCGCGCCCGGTTGGGGGCGGCCGCTCTGGATATCGCGCCCCATACGCAGGATCGTGTCGTAGAGCTGGTGGCCATGCAGCGGGCGTTCTGCGCGCCGTGTCACGGCTTGCAGCATCGGCAACTGGCCTTCGGCTTCATGAATGAAACCCCGGTTGCGGCCAAGGTGCACACGATCGATCTGCGTGGTGATCAGCAAGACCGGTGAGGATGCAAACCCGGCCTCGTACAATCCGGTTACGGCATTCGTCGTGCCTGGGCCGGTGCTGGTGATGGCAACACCCAGCTTCCCCGTTGCCCGGGCATAACCGTCGGCGGCATGCGCTGCGCCCGCCTCGTTCCGGGCCCCGACCACCCGAATGGTCTGTGAATGCGACAGGGCTTCGTACAGGGCGAGGTTCTGCTGGCTCGGCACACCGAAGACGCAGGTTACCCCCAGAGCCTCAAGTGCGGCGGTGATCGCCTGTCCCCCCGTCATCATTTCCGGCATACCTGTTCCTCCCTATCGCATTCATGGTGTGTGCTGGCGGTGGGTTCCGGACATGAACGAAAGAGAATGATCCCGGGTGCGGCAATGATGCCATCCCTTATCCCCATCGGCGACAGGCGCCGCATGGTCCCCTTCCACAATTCTTATACAGAACCAGCCTTTGGCCAGCATTGCTGTGCGTGCTTTTGGGGGGTGGGCCGCATCCCCGCATCATGCGAATGCATGACCCGCGCCTGTCGATACGCGGGGTGCCCTGGCCGGATCGGTCCGACCCTGAAACCGGGCATTGCGTCGTCGATCAAAATCGGACTAGGCACGCATGGCGTGTCTGCGCGTTTTTGCTGGCCCATTCCGGTCCTGCACAAGCGTGCGCCGTGTTGAGTTTTAAGGATAGACCATGTCTGAAGCGCCCCGTACCCCTGATCAGCAGGCTTTTGAGGAGAACGCCAACAGAATTCGGGGGCATTTTTCCTATTTCGGGCGCAATGCCAATTTTCAGATCGATCGCATGGCCCCCGGCGAAGCATGGACGCGCCTGCCTTATCAGCCGGTATTCGTCGGCTATGTGGATACAGGTGTGCTGCATGGCGGCATCGTGACGACGCTACTGGACGAGACATGCGGGATTGCGGTGCAACTGGCGCTTGAAGGGTTGACCCCTATCGCCACGCTGGACTTGCGGATCGACTATCAGCGTCCTTCCACGCCGGGGAAGGAACTCTGCGCGCATGCGCACTGCTACAGCGTCACACGTTCGATCGCCTTTGTCCGCGCGACAGCCTATCATGAAGGGGAAGATGCCCCGGTGGCGACGGCGACGGGTTGTTTCATGATCAACGCCAATCGTTCGGACAAATCGACAGCGGATGTGTCGGCCTACAAGGAAACCGTTCTGCTTGACGCGCCGGAGGATGAAACGGGGACTTTTGCGAACAGTCCATTTTCCCGTTGTCTCGGGATCAGGCCGGTCGCGCCGAATACGGTGATGATGCCGTTTTCCAAACGGATTATCGGCAATATCTATCTGCCCGCGATCCACGGCGGTTTGATCGGGGCGTTTCTGGAAACGGCGGCGATCTATCGCATGCGGCAGGATATGGATGTGGCCAATCTGCCGCGCCCGATCGGTCTGACGATCAACTATCTGCGGTCGGGCCGCGCGGTGGACAGTTATGCCAGCGTGTCCATTGTCAAGCATGGGCGGCGGATTGTCGCGTTCGAGGCAAAGGCCTGGCAGGATGATCCCGCACGTCCGATTGCCTCGGCCTACGGTCATTTCATGGTACGCCAATCGCCCCAGCCTGAAAACGATTAGGCGCAAATCCTCGCGATTCCTGACAGGCGACACACCGTATTGCATGCGGCGTTGCGGCGATTGCGGTCGTCTGTGGGGGGAGTGGATTTAAACTTCCAGCGGAAACAGTCTGATCTTTCCGGCGGGCTTGTTGATCGTACGCCCATCGGCAAGGATTGGTCCAACAGTATTGCAAGGGCGGCACATACGCTGCCTGAGTGAAGGCGTATCCAGAAAAGACTGCGTAAATCGCAGCGCTGACAAGGGGAGATATTGGCGCGCAATCCGCGTGTTTCCAATCCCTGTCGGCTGGGCAGGAGGAGGGATCACAATGAAGCATTTGCGTTTGACCATGCTCACCACAATGGCACTTTCGGCATTCGGCGCGACCGAAGCCTATGCGCAGGGCGCATCGGGTGGCACATCAACTGTTTCCACTGAAGACATTGTCGTGACGGCGCAACGCCGTGAAGAACGCCTGATCGACGTGCCGATTTCGGTGTCAGCAATGGGTAGCGAGGCGCTGGAGCGCGCCGGTGCCACCAACGTTTCGAACATCGGCACCTATATGCCCAATATCCAGATCAACCAGACGGTTGGGAACACCTTCGGCCCGCTGATATCGATCCGCGGGCTGGCGCCTTCGTCGGATACCAGCCTTGGCCGGGATCAGCCTGTCGGGCTCTATGTCGATGGTGTGCCGATCGCCAAGTCCACCGGGGCTGCGTTCGAAATCGCGGATCTGGAACGTGTGGAAGTGCTGCGTGGCCCGCAGGGTACGCTTTACGGCAAGAACACGATTGGTGGCGCGGTCAACCTCGTTACGCGCAAGCCGTCGGGCGAATTCGGCGGTTCGATCGTGTTCGGCATCGGCGAACATGGCCTGTTCAACGAACGTATCACGGTCGACCTGCCGACCATGGGTGGGGAAGGTTCCGGCATCGGCAGCATCAAGACGAAGTTCTCCTATGCCGGACGGCAGTTTGACGGGTTCTACAAGAACACCGGGCCTTCGCGCGATTTCGGGCGCCAGCGGCTGCATTCTGCCCGCGCGGACGTGCTGTGGGAACTGAGCGACCGGTTCAGCGCGCGCTACGTCTATGACATCACCAACAGCAAGGGCACGGGTTCGATGCTGGCGATCAGCGCCATGGGCACCCTGTTCCCGGTGGGCAGTTCCACGTATAACGCGATCATTCGCAATCTGCACACGACACGGCCCAAATCGATCAGTGCGGACAATGTTCATGAGAACAATTTCCGCGTATCGGGCCATGCGGTCACGCTGGAATACAATGCGGGTGCGGGGGCGCTGGGCGATGTGACGCTGAAATCGATCACCGCATGGCGCAAGATGCAGACGCGCAGCCACAGCGATTTCGACGGTACCCCGATGGATCTGCTGCGGTTCCGTCTGGACAACAACTACAACCAGTTCAGCCAGGAATTTCAGGTCATTGGCGATGCCGGGCGCGTGAAATACACACTCGGCGCGTTCTACATGCGGGATCGCTACAACGTGCACAATCCGCGCTGGAACTTCCAGTTCGGCGGCAACAAGTACGATCTCAGCCAGCGCGGTGCGAACAACCATTCGATCGCCGGCTATGGCCAGGTCACCTGGACCCCGCCGATGGCGGAAGACCGGGTGGATATCGCGCTGGGTTTGCGCTGGACCAAGGATACCCGCGACGTGTGGGAACGGTTCTTCGCCTACAGCACATTCGCGGCCAATCCACTCAGCGCGAATGCCGGGGTGTTCCAGCGCGGGCCGGGCAATGTGCCGCTTACCGCCAGCGGCGGGCCGGTTTCGGGTGTAATCCCCGGCAATGGCGGCATTGGGCCGACGGATCTGATCCCGCTCAACAACAAGAAATCGTGGTCGCAGTTCAACCCCGAACTTAATGTCACCTTCAAGGTGAACCCGACCTGGAACATCTACGGGCGCGTGGCCACCGGTTACAAGAGCGGCGGTTACAACGATACGGCGGCCAACAATGCGGCCTTTAACAAGCCGTACGATCCGGAAAAGCTGCTGTCATTTGAACTGGGTACGAAAGGCACCTTCTTCGATCGCCGCCTGAGCATCAACATGGCGGTGTATCACAGCATTTATAAGGATTTTCAGGCGGGCGTGTTCGTCCCGGAATTCGTGACGACCAATATCATCAATGCGGGCAAGGCCAAGTTCACCGGCTTTGAACTGGAAGGGCAACTGCGCCCGACCGACACGCTCAGCATCAATTTCGGGTACGGGTATCTCAAGGCGCGTTACAAGGATTTCGTGCTGCCATCCGGGCAGGATGTGACGCATACGTACCAGATTCCCCTCGCTCCGAAGAACAATGTCCTGTTGGGCGCGGAACACCGGCTCGATCTGGGCGGGGTGCAATTGATCAGCAGCGTAAACTATTCGTGGCGCAGTTCGCAGTGGGGCACGATCACGCCTGACGTGCTCAGCCGTCGCAAGGCCTATGGGGTGGCCGATGCGCGCCTGACGCTTGCCGGGATCGACGTTGGCGGTAATGCGGAACTGGAATTTTCCGTCTGGGGCAAGAATATCACGGATGAAAAGTACTGGACCAGCGGGATCAACCTGACCGCCTTCACGGTGCGCCAATGGGGCGATCCACGCAGCTTCGGGGCTGACGTAAAGCTCAAGTTCTAAAACACTGTTGCACGCGGTGGACTGGAAATCATGAGTGTTGCCCCGCCGCCGCGTGTTCTTTCCCCTTTGGCGTTCGCGGCCCTGTTTGCGACGACCCTGGCCATGGCCATCGGGAACATGGGGCTGATTTCCGTTATGCCCGCCGCCGGGCGGGAACTGGGTATCTCCGATTTCCTGATTGCCTCCATCTTTTCCCTTTCGGCATTGATGTGGGCGATCACCTCCCCGTTCTGGGCGGGGCGATCCGATCGCAAGGGGCGCAAACCCCACATCCTGATCGGGCTGGGCGGTTTCATCTTTTCGATGCTGGGCTGCGGGGTTGTGGTGCTTGCCGGGCTGAAAGGCCTGCTGATCCCGCTGGTTACCTTCGTTGCGTTTCTTCTGATCCGATCGACGTACGGGACATTCGGTTCTGCCTCCGCGGCCGCGGCGCAAGCCTATGTCGCGGACCGGACCGAAGGGCAGCAGCGTGTGCGGGCGATTGCCGGTCTGGGCGGCGCCCTCAATATCGGCACTATCCTCGGGCCAGCCATCGCGCCGTTCCTGATTCTGCCCTACGTCGGGCTCGCCGGGCCGATGTTCGTGTTCGCCGTGGCGGGCATTGCGATCCTCCTGCTGGTTGCGCTGGTCTTGCCGGGCGACCAGATTCGACGGGAGCAGGCCGCGACCAGAACCTCTGCAAGCAGCAGCTGGAACATCTGGCGCAATCCGGCCGTGCGCCCCTTTCTGATCTATGGTCTGGCAATGAGTTCGGCACAGGCGGGCAACACCTATACGCTCGGTTTTCTGGTGATCGACCGGGTGGGATTGTCTCCGGTGGAGGCGCAAAGTTCGATCGGGATCGTGATGGTTGCGGGCGCGGTGGCGGGGCTTGTGGCGCAATGGGGGCTTGTCGGCCTGTGTGGCATGATGCCGCGTTCGTTGCTGCGCTGGGGCGGCGCGCTGGCCTGTATCGGCAACGCCCTGATTGTCGCGCTGCCGGGTTTCCTGCCGCTGGTCGGGGCCTTCGCGCTGGCCAGCTTCGGATTTGGTCTTGCCCGTCCGGCCTACACGGCGGGGGCCTCGTTGGCCGTGGGCAACGGGGGGCAGGGCGCCGTGGCCGGGGCGGTGTCGACGATCGCCGGGGCCTCGATCGTTGTCGTTCCCGCTATTGCTGTCGGTCTCTACGAATGGATGCCCGCGGCACCCTTCATTGTCTTTGCAGGCGTGATGGGCGCATTGCTGATCTATGCCCTGCTCGACCCTGCACTGGCGGAAAAGCGGGGCGGGGCGATGGAGATCGTTTCCTGTGAGCGATAGTTTGTGCGCGCTGGTTGCCTTGTGGCGATGCCCAGCTGCGCGGTATTCTCACGTCATGAAAACACATGGGCGGGCGGAGATTCCATTCGCTGCCGCCCCGGGGCGTTTGCGCTCCGACATTTAGGAGAGAGTTCTCATGGACCGTTATCTCGTTGTCTCATCGGACGGTCATGCCGGTTTGCCGCCGGAGCGGTATCGCGAATATCTGGACAGCAAATACCATGCAGAGTTCGATGATCGCGTGCAGCGTGAAATCGTGGCGCGCGAAGAACACGAGAAGCGTTTCCTGCTGGACGATTTCAACACCAAATGGCGCGCCCGCGTGGGCGAAGGGCTGACCGGGGCGTGGGATCCGGAAATGCGCAACAAGGTGCTGGATGGCGATGGCGTTGTTGCCGAAGTGCTGTTTCCCGATGGCATCACCGAACGTAATGCGCCGCCGTTCAGTGCTGATGTGGGGCTGCGGCCCTTCGGCATAGAACCGGAACTGCAGTGGGCCGGTGCGCGTGCGCACAACCGCTGGCTGGCGGAATTCTGCAAGGATGATCCGGTGCGCCGCATCGGTCTGGCCGTGATCCCGGCGCTGTACGACGTGGAGGAAAACCTCAAGGAAATCCGCCGTGCCCATGCCGAAGGGCTGAAGGGCGTGTTCATGCCGATCATCACCGATGGGTATGCCATGTACAACCACACGAAATATTATCCGATGTGGGAGCTGCTCCAGGATCTGAACATGTCGGTGCACTTCCACTCCGGCGGGGCCCCGGCCTATGATACCACCCAGCCGGGCTGGATCGGCACCTATCTGTCCGAATATGCCTTCTGGCTGACGCGCCCGATGTGGTCGATGATTTTCGGTGGCGTGTTCGAACTTTATCCGCGGCTCAAGGTCTGCTTCACTGAGGCTGGCGGCGAATTCTGGTTCCCATGGGTGCTGGAACTCATGGATATCCGGGCCTCGGTCAAGCACACGTCGGGCAAGCTGGGCGATTACAATTCGAACCTGACGATGAAGCCGAGCGAATATTTCGCCCGCAATATCTGGATCGGCTGTTCCGCGCTGCCCGATGAAGAAACCACCGATGCCTATTACAAGATCGGGATCGACCGGATCATGTGGGGCACGGATTATCCGCATCCCGAAGGCACCTGGCCCGCCACGCTGGACAAGATGCAGGCGAGCCTTGGCGGCTTGCCGGAAGAAGACATCCAGAAGATGTTTGCCGGCAATGCGCTGCAGGTTTTCGACGATCTCGATGAAGATGCCCTGTGGGCGCTGGCGGCCCGGATTGGCCCGCGCAAGACGCAATTCGCCAAGCGCGCGGCCTGAGGCCGGGTTTAACGGCAGGATTTGATCCGGATCGTGAACAATAAGGATAAATCAGGGTTCCAATCCGGATCGGACCCGTTTAGCTTTTCCGCCATCGCCGCATTTGAGACGGCGTTGCATGGGAAGGCGCGCTTGGTCACCTGGCGAGGGATCGAGGAGTTTCTGGCGGTTGTCGAAACCGGCAGCTTTACTGCGGGTGCAGAAGCGCTCGGGGTGTCCAAATCCTATGTCAGCAAGATGGTCAGCGAACTGGAAACGCGGGTTGGCGCACAGTTGTTGCTGCGCACCACCAGAAGGCTTTCGTTGACTGCGGCAGGCGATCTGTTTCACCAACGCTGTCAGGAAATGCGATCCTCGCTGGTCGACGTGGAACGGCAACTAACCCAGTTTCAGGAACGCCCGGTCGGGCGCTTGCGGGTGGGGTTGAGCGATATCTTCGGCGTGACCTATATGTCCGCCATCGTGGCGGAATTTGGTGCGCGTCATCCCGAAATCTCGATGGAAGTGGTCGCCTACCTGCGCGAGGCGGAACTGGTGCAGGAACAGTTCGATGTCATCATCCGCTATGGTCGACTGAACGATTCCAACCTTAAGGCGCGGCTGTTCGGCTATCTTTCCTACTGTCTTTGCGCATCGCCTGACTATGTGGCGCGGCATGGGTGGCCGGAGAGTTCCAGCGATCTGGCTGCGCATCAGTGTCTGACCGATCTGGGCGGGCACTTTTTCTTTCAGGATGACGATGCCGCCAACAGCCGGATCAAGGTTTCGGGCAACTGGAAAAGCAACAGTGGCATCGCGCTGGCATCGGCAGCGCGGCACGGGCTGGGTATCGCGCAGATTCCGATCAGTGTGATCCGTGAAGACCTGATGGAAGGCCGTCTTGTGGCGCTCAATCAGGAGTGGGCGTTTTGCGACAAGGAAGTGTGGGTGGTGTTTTCACCGGGGATGATGCCGGCGGCAACCCGCGCATTTATCGATCATCTCGCCATCAGTTTCGAGCATGGCAAGTTGCGCCCGTGGATGAAGCCCGCCCTGACCGCGTTGGAGGCGCACCTGCGCTGACCGCGATTGTGCATGAGGGCGCACGGTCCGTCTTCCCGCGCGCGCTTCCGTAGCGGGTGTTACCGGGTATTCTGCCCGTACGTCGGAGAATGACGGGACCGGCTGACTGACCGGCCCGCGGTGGAGAGAGAATGGCAATGCTGCAGCGGTTTCCGATGGGGATTCCCTTTGGCTGGTATTTCGTGGCCTATAGCGATGAACTGGCCGCAGGCGATGTGCGCCCGGTGCATTATTTCGGCCGCGATCAGGTGCTGTTCCGCACGGAAGAGGGCGAAGCGGGCCTGCTGGATGCCTATTGTCCGCATCTTGGCGCGCATATGGGCCATGGGGGCCGGGTGGAAGGCGGCAATCTGCGCTGCCCGTTCCATAGCTGGGCCTTCCGGCCCGATGGCTTCTGCGTCGATATTCCCTATGCCAAGGCTATTCCCCCGATCACCAAACGCGAACCCGTGGTGCGTGCCTATCCGGTGACGGAAAAGAATGGCGTGGTCTGGGCGTGGTACCATCCAGATCGGATTGCGCCGATGTTCGATGTTATCGAACATGCGCCGTTCACCGAAGCAGGTTGGGCCGCGCCGATCCGCCGTGAATGGTCGTTCGCCAGCAACCCGCAGGAAATCGCGGAAAACGGGGTCGATCTCGCGCATTTCGAATATGTTCACAAGATGGAAGCCGTGCCGGAAGGGACCACGGTTTACGATGGCCATGTCCGCCGCAGCGAAGCGCAGGGGCAGCGCACGGTGCGCATGCCCGACGGGGTGGAGAAAGTCATTCCGTCCAGTGTCCAGACAATCCAGAATGGTGCCGGGCAGAAATTCACGCAATTGCGCGGGGTGGTCACCCTGTCGCTGATGGTTCTCGCCACCCCGGTAGAGGCGGATCAGGTCGAGCTGCGGTTTTGCTTCACTTATCCCGATACCGGGGAAGGTTCGCCCGAACACAAGGCCGCGCTGGCCGCGATCGCCAATACCTGCGGGCAAAGCGGCGTCGAAGGCGACATTCCGATCTGGGCGCACAAGATACATCGTGCGCGGCCGCTGCTTTGCGACGGGGATGGGCCGATCCTGCGCTTCCGCCGCTATTTCGAACAGTTTTACGTTGATGGTGACACGCCGCGGCAAATGGCCGTGGTGTGACATGAATACCCCTTCCCGGATTTGTCGGGCGTGCGGAGACAGCTTCGCACGGCGGGGGAATTTTGCCTGAAGGAGGAGAAGCTATGGCAAGGCTACGCTATGTTCAGGGACCGGTTCAGGCCCCGCAGACATCCGGTTTGAATAACACGGTGCGCACGGTTCGGGCGGTGTATGAAACCGATCCTGAAATCGCGAAGGCGCTGCTGCCGCGCCCCCTCGTTGCGGCCGCCCGGCCGGAAATATTCCTGCAGTTCGCCCATGTCGCCATGCATGTGACGCCGGAAACAACGGTTGAGATCGGCGCGCTGACGCTGGGCGTCATGTGCGACTATGAAGGGACCCCGGGTGGTTATGTGTTCCACATGGCGATGGAAGGGGAAACCGTGGTCACCAGCGGGCGCGAACGTTTCGGGGAACCGAAGAAGATCGCGGAAACGACATTTGAGAAGAAGGGCGATCGGGTTCGCGCGACCTGCACCCGCCACGGGATCACTTATTTCGAGGTTGAGGGCACGCTTGGCGCGGATCAGGGCGCGCCTGCCCCGTTCGAAGAATATTTCTATTGTTACAAAGGCCTGCCTTCGATCACCACACCGGGTGAATTCGATGGCGATGTCTATCTGACCCGGCTCAACTGGAAGCGGAACTACAATCTGCGGCAGGCCTTCGACGGTGAAATCCGTTTCCATGAATCGGCGTACGATCCGCTTGTCGATGTGCCGATCCGCCGGATCGTCAGCATGGAATATGTCGAAGGCGCCACCAATACGAGCGGGCAACTGCTGCGTACGGTCCCGGCGGATTATATCGCACCGTTCTGGGTCCAGCGTAACGACGTTCCGGCCAATCCGGGCATCGATGTTGCTCTGGCCGGGGCGAAGGCGGCCTGATGCAGGATTTCAGGGATCGCGTTGCCGTCATTACCGGCGGGGCAAGTGGTGTGGGCCGGGCGCTGGGCGTCCGGCTTGCAACCGACGGTGCGCGGGTCGTGCTGGCCGATATCGACCAGGCACGACTGGACAGCACCGCTGCGGAAATCGTTGCGGAAACAGGCGGCGAAGTTGTCGGCATCCGGGTCGATGTCACCAAGGCAGAATCCGTGACCGCGCTGGCCGATGCCGTGTGGGACCGGTTCGGCGCCACACATCTGCTGTTCAACAATGCCGGTGTCGGCCTTGGCGAAGCGCAGCGGCCGATCTGGTCGTTGCCAGCGAATGACTGGCACTGGGGCTTCGATGTCAACGTGTTCGGCGTTGTCTACGGCATTCAGGCCTTTGTTCCGCGCATGCTGGAATCGGGGGAACCGGGCGTGGTGATCAACACCTCGTCAGGCAACGGCGGGCTTCGTTCGCTGCCGAACACCCCGATCTACGCCGCTTCGAAAGCTGCAGTCACCAGCATCAGCGAAGTCCTGCACCAGCAGTTCCTGCGGGAAGGCGATCGTTTGCGCGCGGCGGTGCTGTTTCCGGGACCGCACGTGGTGAACACCTCGATCCTGGCGTCCAAGCGCAACCGGCCGGACGATTACGGGGCGGGGGACGACAACAAACCCGCTTACGAAACGATGGAAGATCTCGTGCGCACGACAGGCCTCAAAATGGCACTGACCGAACCGCACGAAGTGGCCGACTTTGCCCTTGCCGGCATTCGCGCAGGCAAGTTCTGGCTGCTGCCCGAAAGCGCGGACAATGACGAGAAAGTCAGGGAACGCACGGCCAGCATTCTGGATCGGAGCAATCCGGTATCGGCCTGGTAGCCACGCGCAGGCGAGGATGCGGACAGAACGAGAGGGAGCGGAATAGCATATGGCAAGTACGGCGATGGACGATCAACAGGTAGCGGAACGCAGCGAACCGGGATCGCTCTATCGCTGGTATGTCGTTGCGGTGTTGTTCATCGCCTACAGCTTCAGCGCGATCGACGCGCGGGTGCTGACCTTGCTGGTCATTCCGATCAAGCAGGATCTCGGACTGAGCGATTTTGAAATCAGCCTGTTGCAGGGGTTCGCCTTTGCCATGTTGTACAGCGTTGCCGCGATCCCCATCGGACGGCTGGTCGATTCCACGCGTCGGCGGGGCGGCATCATCGTGCTGGGGGTGTTGTTCTGGTCGGCGATGACCGTGGCCTGCGGCACCGCGCGCAGTTTCGGGCAACTGTTCGCCGCGCGTATCGGCGTGGGCATCGGCGAAGCCACGCTGAGCCCGACGGCCTATTCGCTGATTTCCGATTATTTTGAATCCCGGCGACGGGCGCTGGCAATCAGTTGCTATGCTATCGGGTACCCAATCGGTGGCGGGCTGGCGCTGGTGATCGGTGGGGCACTGCTGACCCATTTTACCGAGATGGGCGGTGCGGTGCTACCCGTGCTTGGCGCCTTATCGCCCTGGCAGATGGTGTTCGTGGTGGTTGGCCTGCCGGGAGTTTTCGTTGCGCTTCTGTTGATGACCATTCGCGAACCGGAACGGCGTGAACTGGCCGCCAGCGATCAGGGGGAAATACCGGCGATATCCCAAACGCTCGCCTATCTGCGCGAACACTGGCGCGTTTACGGGGTGCTGATCAGTTCCATCTCACTGATCGGTATGCTCTCGATCGGCGTGACCCTGTGGTACCCGACGTTCCTTGTCCGCACTTATCACATGCCGATTGCACAGGCGGGGCTCTATTACGGGCTGCTCATGCTGGTGTGCGGCACCATTGGCACGATCGGTGGCGGCTGGGTGTCGGGACGGCTGATGCGCAAAGGGCAGGCGGATGCCAATATGCGCATTGTGCTGGCCACAACCGTGCTGAAAGCCGCGCCGCTGATTGTCGGGCCATTAATGCCCACGGCAACGCTGGCGCTGCTGTGCATGGGGATTGGCACCCTGATCGGGCAGGGCGCGCAGGGGGTGATGATCGCCGCCATTCAGGATGTCACGCCGAACCGCCTGCGTGGGCAGGTGATGGCGCTGACGCTGCTGATGGTCAATCTGGTGGGACTGGGGGTGGGGGCAAGCTTCATCGCGGCGATTACCGATTTCGGTTTCGGGGATGAAAACGCGATCCGTTATTCCATCGCGCTGGCGGGGGCGATCCTGTTGCCGGTGATTGTCACGATCATTGTCATGGGTTTGCCAGCCTACCGTTCCGCTCTCGCCCGGATGCGCGACGAAAGAACAGCCGTTTCCACGTCGTAAAAGACATGGGGGCCTGGTCCCTGCCTTTGTTCCTCTGGCACCTGGCGCCAGGCGGGATGAAGGCAGGACCAGTGCGAAATGGCCGGTTCGTCACATTGTGTGGTGGGCATGGATCGGTCTAGACCGGTTTCCTACGACCACGAGAAGGAAACCATCCAGTGATCCGAATGTCCCACCGCGGGGTTTGTGTTAGCGACTTTGCTATTGCCGAGCGTTTTTACAAGGAGGCTCTGGGATACGAGGATGCCGAGGATTACGGAATCCTCGAAGGCCCGGACATGGAAAAGACCATGGAACTGCCCGGCGTCCGGCTCCGCGCGAAGATGCTGCAGCATCCCAGCGGCCCCCGGCTGGAATTGCTGCATTTCCTCCACCCGACTGCCAGTGGATCGCGCGAGCGGCGTTCGACCCTGCAATACGGGCTGGTGCATCTGTCGTTCTATGTCGATGACATCGATGCCCACGCGCAAAAAATCCGCGATGCCGGTGGACATGTGGTGGAAGAAACGCGCGCGCACAACGCGGAAACGGGCGTCACCTTGCTCTATTGCACCGACCCCGATGGCACCCGTATCGAACTGATGCATCAGCCCGGCGTGGCGGGCCGGTTCTCGCACAGCGGGATCTGCGTCCCCGATATCGATGCATCGCTGGCCTATTATGCGGCGCTCGGTTTCCGGCCCGCTGAAAATTACGTGTTTGATGAGGCGGTGGATTTCCTCGACACTATTAACGAGGTGCCGGGCATCCGCCTGCGCGCGCAGATGATCCGGGATGCGGAGGGCAATACGCTGGAACTGCTCAAGGTCTTCGAACCCGAATGTTTCGGTACGCGGGAACGGCAGCCGCTCAACCGGATCGGGTTGACGCATATCGCGTTCTGGGATGACGAGATCGAGGCGACGATCCCCATACTGTCGGGATTGGGCGGCTATTTCGTGGAAGAGGCCCACGTGCGCATGTCCTATATCGAACTGCAGCACGGCGCAGACCCCGATGGGGTGCGGATCGAACTGATGCGTCCGGTAAACGACTGATGGTACGCGCCCGATGATCGTTATCGGATCGGATTGCGATGCGACACGGCGCATTGCGACGGGGCTGGGTGCGACGCTGGTCGCCGTGCCCGACGATGGCGATGATCGGGCATGGGAAGAGTGGCGGCGTGATCTGGGTGCGCGCCGTCTTGAAACAGAGATCGTTGTCGCGCTGTTTCCCGAAGTGCGATCGCCTTGCGCGGTCATGGCATTGCCAACGGGAGAATGGGGCGCACGGGGCGAAGATCCGCTGCTCCATTGGATGATGGCCTTGGGTGCGGCGGCCTTGTGCTGCGCGGACGGCGGGGCGATCGTAGCCGTGGTCGACAGTCCACCGCCGCTCGATTCGGCAGGGCTGGCTGCGGAATCCGGGATTGCCGAAGCGGTGGAGACGCTGGCCCGCTCGCTGGCTCTGTCGGAAGGCAAACGGGGGGTTCGGGTCAATACGGTGACCACGCCATGCCGGGTGCTGAATGGGCCGCCGATTGCCCCCGATCCGCCATTGGCCGGGTTCCCGGGAACCTTGGACGGAGATGTCCTGGGCGCCGTGCGTTTGCTGCTGTCCGACGATGCGGCATGGTTGAGCGGGCGTTGCCTGCCTGCCGATAGGGGACGGTCATGGTGACCGCGTCAGAACGCCATAGCGTGATTGTCACTGGCGCCAGCGGCGGGGTTGGCCGTGGTATTGCGCTGGCCTGCGGCGAGGCGGGCTGGACCGTGTGGATCGCGGCACGCCGCGCGGCGGAGGGGGAACGTGTCGCGCAGGAGGTGACTGCCCTTGGTGGGCAGGGGCGTTTCGTTGCCTGCGATGTGGCCGATGACGCATCGGTGCGGGATGCCATTGCGACAGTGGTGGCGCAGGAAGGCCGTTTGGACGGGGCCGTCCATAATGCGACGAGCGACCAGTCCGCCGCCAAACATGCGCCGCTGGCCGCATATACGATGGGCGAGATGCGGCATCAGATCGCCGTGTCCCTGCGGGGCAGTTATCTGTTGGCCCGCTATGCCTATCCCCATCTCAAACACACGGGCGGGGCATTGCTGCTGCTCACATCCGAGGCTGGGTTCGAAGGTAAGGCCCGCCTGCCGGTCTATGCCGGGGTCAAAGCAGCCCAGCGTGGGTTCGCCCGCGCACTGGCACGGGAATGGGGGCCGCAAGGTATGCGGGTCAACTGCATCGCCCCGCTGGCGACGACCCCTGCGCTGGTCAAGGCGTTTGCTGCGGATGAGACGATGAAGGCCCGCGTCATGGGGCGCAATCCGCAGGGCAGGCTGGGCGATCCGATGGAAGATATCGGGCGCGCGGCACGGTTCCTGCTGTCGCGGGACAGCGCCTATGTCAACGGACACACGCTGATGGTGGACGGCGGAAGCTGCCCGGTTACCTGATCGTCTTTACCTTGAGGTCGAGCGTTTCCGGGCCGTATTCCAGCGGGTGCGCCACGCATTGCCATGCGAACCCCGGGGCGAACGACAGGCTACCCTGCGGGAACAGCGCAATCATTTCTTCCAGCACCACCCGCCCGATCATCCTGGTCAGGTGATTGCCGACGCAGAGATGCGCGCCGAAGCCGAACGACAGATGGCTGTCGGTATTATCGCGGTCGAGCCGAAATGTGCCGGCATCGGGATATTGCGCCGGATCGCGATTGGCGGCGGCGATGCCCAGCATGAGATGTTCGCCCTTGTGCACCGGGCACCCGCCGATTTCACCGTCGTCCCGCGCCGTACGGAACAGGAAAGCCACCGGCGCTTCATAACGCAGGGATTCTTCCACCGCTGCCGGGATCAGATCGGGCTGATCGCGCAGCACCTGCTGAAATGCGGTGTCGCGGACGAAGCGATAGGCGATGTTGCCCAGCATGTAACTGGCCGACAGCGACCCGGCGAGAATGTTGACGATCAGCGTGCGGATATGATGGGCGCCGATCTGCCAGCCTTCCTCGTCACGGGTGTGGACCATGGTGGCGATCAGGTCATCGGGCCGATCATCCGGGGCGGCTGCCTCATTGGCGGCGCGGTCTGCGATCAATTCGTCCAGCGTGGCGGCGAGTTCTGGAAAGGCCCCGGCAATCCCTTCGCCCCGTTCGGTCTTGCCGTGGGATGGCCAGGTGCTGTGCAGCAATGCATCGCACCATGCCATGACCTGATCGTGCAATGCGTCGGGAATGCCCAGCACGTGGGCCGAAACCGAGCCGGGCAGCGGGATGGCAAGCGCCTGCATCAGATCGCCCCCACCGTTGTGGGCGTAGGCATCGAGACGGCGGCGAACACAGGCCCGCGTCCATTCTTCCGCCGCCAGACCGCCTTTCAGCGTGAACGCGCGCATCAACACGCGCCGGATGCGGGGATGCAGTGGGGCGTCGAGTTCGCCAAGGAAGCTTTCCTCGATCGGCACGGTGACACCCGGCGCCCGCATGTCGCCGACAGAGGAAAAGCGCACGATATCGCGAAAGCCGTCGCGGGTGTCCTGCCAGCGGGTGGTCAGGACGAGATGGTCCGCAGGGCGGCAGACCGGCCGGGTGGCGCGGATACGATCCATCAGCGCGAAATCCTTGGATTTCGAGGGGTCTTGCGGATCGAAGGCAAATTCCTGATCGATGGGGGGATTGCGCATATGCGGGCTCAGGCAAAAGTGATCGGGGCAAAAGTGATCGGGGTGGCGGCTAGGCCGCGTGTCGGGACGAGCTGGTTGCGGATAATCCCGCTTTCCACCACGGTGTAGTCCGGCACGGCGTCCAGCAGCACCTGCAGCGCCACGCGTATCTCAAGACGGGCCACGGCCGCGCCCAGGCAGGTGTGGATGCCCTGGCCGAACCCCCAGTGCGTTTTTACGCGCGGGCGATCGAAGTCGAGGCGTTCGGGATTTTCAAACACGGTCTCGTCGTGGTTGGCCGAACCATAGAGGATCAGCACCTGATCCCCGGCGGGAATGGTCACCCCGTGCAACGTGACATCGCATGTCGTCGCCCGCGCGAGGCCTTGCACCGGGGAGACGAAACGCATCAGTTCCTCAATCGCGGCAGGCCAGAGCGTGGGATCGTCCGTCAGCTTGCGCCGCTGGTCCGGGTTGCGCCCCAGTGCGATCACGGCATTGGCGATCATGTTCATGGTCGTGTTCTGCGAGGCATCGTGCAGCAACGAACAGAAGCCCGCGATCTCTTCATCCGCGAGTTCAAGACCGGCCCGGTCGTGATGCAGAATCTGAGAGATCAGGTCGCTGCCCTTGTGTTTGCGCCGTTCGGCAACGATGCCCTTCCAGTATGCGTCCATTTCGCCATAGGCGCGCAATGCCTCGGGGCTGGTGAAATCGGCGCCAGCCATCGTTTCAAGGTTCCACCGCAGGAACAGTTCGCGATCCGAAACGGGCAGGTCCAGCAGGGAACACATGGTCAGTGTGGGAATCAGCTGGGCATAATCCCGGGTGGCATCCAACTGACCGGTCGGCAGGTGACTGGCCAGAATGGCGCGCGCCGCACGGGCGATTTCCGGTTCGAGATCGGCGACGCGCCGCGGGGTCAGCACGCGGGCAAGGATAGTGCGCAGTTCATCGTGGCGCGGGGGGTCCATATTGAACATGTTGGGCGGGATCAGTGTGATGTCCGTGTCGATCAGCGTGCCTTGCGCGGAAGAGAAACGCCGCCAGTCTTTCAGTGCGGCGTCGACATCGGCTGCCCGGCTGAGCATCCAGTAATGCGGCCATACCCGGTGGTTGGGGATTTCGCGGCGATAGACCGGATGATCGCGCCGCATCACCTGAAAGGCGGGGAACGGGTCCTCGAAAAATTCCGCTGCAAAAGGATCGAAATGGAATGCTGCGCTCACCCCGGTCTCCCATCCGGCATACTCGCCGTTTGTTCTTATATCGGGGGAGTGTGCGGCCAATTTCAGCGGCTGGCAATGGGCCGATCATGCCGACTTTTGCAGACCGGCAAGGATTTTCCCGTCGACGGGCTGACAAACGGGGATGCGCGGGCTATGGGGCCGTTCCATGCATGCCTTGCGCGCCATTGTTCGGGGTCACTGGCAGGCTGCCATTCTGGCGGTCGCGCTGGCCCTGTGCATGCGGGCAATCCTGCCTGCGGGGTATATGATCTCCAGCGCCACTGGGGTGGATTCTTCGCAAATTCTGACGCTTGCCTTGTGTAATGCCGATGGCGGCGGGGCAATGACCACGCAGGTTGCCGTCCCGGTTGACGGGCATGGTGCTAATGGCAAAGCCATGCAGGGCAGCGACAAACAGCAGGGCAAGGCGAATCCCGATTGCGCCTATTCCTCGCTGTCTATGGCGACGATGGGCGGTGCATCCGCCCCGCTGCTGGCCTTGGCGCTGGCGTTTATTCTGGCGCTGGGCGTGGCCCCGGTCCGGCAATTGCCGTTCCGGAACATTTTCTATCTCCGTCCGCCATTGCGCGGCCCTCCGGCAACGGTCTGACAATCTGACCTGACTTGTCTTTTGGTCATGGCGGCGCGCCTTGCGCCAGCCGTGGCCTGCCGGAGTATTATCATGTTTTCCAAGCATCTTGTGGCGGCTGTTGCGGCCATGTTCCTTGCTACAGGTGGGTCGTTGGCGGCCCATAGCTATACCGCGGGCGATCTGGTTATCGGCCATCCCTGGGCGCGGGAAACGGCGCCCGGCCAATCGGCTGGGGGCGGTTTCATGACCGTGACCAACAAGGGCGCTCAGGCCGACCGTTTGCTGTCGGGCACCAGTCCTGCCGCCAAGGATGTGCAGATCCATTCGGTGAATATGGATGGCGGTGTGATGCGCATGCGCCCGTTGCCGCATGGCTTGCCCGTGCCTGCAGGTCAGACGGTTGCACTGAAACCGGGCGGCTATCACATCATGTTGCTGGGATTGAAGCAGCCGTTGAAGCAGGGTTCCCGTGTTCCTGTGACTCTGCATTTCCAGCGCGCGGGGAAAGTGCGGGTTGAACTGGCCGTTGCCCCGATTGGCGCCGCCGCCGCCGCTGCGGGAGAAAGCAGCCGGGGGCATCGCCATGACTGAACCGCTTTCAGAAAGCGGCGCCCAACCGGAACAGCACGGCTTGCGCAAGGTGTCGCTGTTCCTGTGGGTGTTTATGGTGCTGCTGGCGGTCGTCGCGGCAGGCATTGCCATTCGCGGTACGCAGGATGGAACGCCAAAAGAGTATGCCGACAGCGTTGGTGGTCCGTTCGCGCTGGTCACGCCCGATGGCGCCCGTTTCACCGAACGGAATCTGGCGGGCAAACCTTATGCGATGTTCTTCGGATTTACCCGGTGCCCCGATGTCTGCCCGACTACACTGGCGCGCATGGCACAACTGCGCAAGCGCATGGGCGATGATGGCATGAAGTTCGCCATCGTCTTCGTCTCCGTCGATCCCGGCCATGATACGCCCGCCGATATCGGCAACTATACCGCGCTGTTTGATACCCCGATTATCGGGTTGACCGGAACCACCGCGCAAATTGACCAGATCGTGAAGCGATGGCGCGCCTTTTACCAGAAGGTGCCGCTGGAAGGCGGCGACTATACCATCGACCATACGGCGGGGGTGTTCCTGATGGATCGCAACGGCCGTCTCCAATCCATCCTCGATCATCATGAAAACGAGAATGCCGCGCTCGCCAAGTTGCGCCGCCTTGTCGCCTGATCGCCTGTTTTATCCCGAATTCGGGGAGTTATTACCATGAATATCGCTCAATGGGCGCTTGCCGCCTCCATCGTCGCCATCGCTGCGCCGGCCCATGCCGAGAGCGCGGAAGACGCCGATCGCGCCAATGCCAATGTCATCATCGTAAATGGCAAGACCGTGATCGATGAGGCCGAGGTGCAGGTGAATGCCACGCCCGGGGGCGCCGACATCGTCGGATACGAAGACTACGCGGACAAATCGCTCGTCTCGTTGCGCGATGCGCTGGCGTTTTCGCCGGGTGTTTACCTTCAGCCCCGCTATGGACAGGAAGTGCGCCTTTCTGTGCGCGGTTCGGGCCTTTCGCGCGGCTATCATATGCGCGGCCTGACCTTGTTGCAGGACGGCGTGCCGATCAATCTGGCCGATGACAACGGCGATTTCCAGGAACTGGAACCGGCCTTCTTCGATCATCTAGAGGTCTATCGCGGGGCCAATGCCCTGCGGTTCGGTTCCGGCACGCTGGGCGGCGCGATCAACGGGGTGACGCCAACCGGTGCCGATGCAAAGGGGCTTTATCTGCGTGGCGATGCAGGCAGTTTCGATACATGGCGCGGCCTCGCCTCCTATGGCGGCATGTCCGGTGCCATGGATTACTGGGGTGCGATCAGCGCAGACACATCGGACGGCGACCGCGATCATGCGCGCCGTCATTCGCTGCGTTTCCATGGCAATGTCGGCTTCCGCATCAGCGATGCGGTGAAGACGCGGTTCTATGCCAGCCTCAATGATATCAATCAGGAACTGCCCGGCGCGCTGACGCTGGCGCAGGCCAGGAGCAATCCCCGGGTCGGCAACTTCGCAGGCGATCAGGCCCGGAATATCCGGTCGCTCCGTTTCCAGAACCGGACCAGCGTGGCCCTGGGTGATGCCAACCTCGATCTGGGATTGTTTTTCAATCGCAAATCGCTGGATCATCCCATTTTTCAGGTGGTGGATCAGTCATCGTTGGATCGCGGGGCCTATCTGCGGCTCAATTGGGGCAGCGGTCCTTTCGCGGTTACAGTCGGGGGTGAAGCCCGTTTTGGCACGGTGGATTCCCGTCGCTACGTCAACGTTAACGGGAAACGCGGCGCGCTGACGTTCCTCGCGGACCAAAAGGCCCGCACCGCCAATCTCTATGCCGAAGTGCGGTATAAACCGTTGAGCCGGCTGAGCCTGATTGCAGGCGCCATCTATGCCGATGGCTATCGCGATCAGCATGAACGCTACAATGGTGCCGTAGGCGGGCTGCGCGATGTGCGGGCGCGGGCGGATTTCAGCGAGTTGTCGCCCAAGTTCGGCGTGCTTTACGAACCCACGGACACGATTCAGATCTATGCGAATTACAGCCGATCCGCCGAATTACCCGGATTTGGGGAACTGGCGCAAATAAGCGCATTCGTGCCGGTCAAGGCGCAGCGGGCCTGGACGGCCGAGATCGGGACGCGGGGAACGCTGGGGATCGCGCAATGGGATGTGTCCTTTTACCGCGCGGACCTGAAGGGTGAGATGCTGCAATACACGGTTGGCCCGGATGTTCCGGCATCGACGTTCAATGCGGGGAAGACCCGGCATCAGGGCATCGAAGCGGCGCTTTCGCTTGATCTTGCCGCCTGGCTGCGTGTGCGACAGGTCTATCAGTACAGCGATTTCCGTTTCCGCAACGATCGCGAATTTGGTGGCAATCGTCTGCCGGTCGCCCCGAAGCATGTCTATCGCGCGGAAGTGCGGCTGGGTGGGGATGATTTGCACATCGCGCCCAACATCGAATGGGTGCCGCAAGGGGCGTGGGCGGATTATGCCAATACGACGCGCAGTGGTGGCTATACCCTTTTGGGCGCCACGGCCGGGGCAAGGATTTCCCGTAATCTGGATGTGTTTCTTGATGCGCGTAATCTGACGGGCAAGAAGGCGGTCGGCGATATCAGCGCGGTTATCCGAGCGACTGCGGTGTCGGCGATCTATTATCCGGTTGAACGCCGGGCGCTGTTTGGCGGTATTCGCGCGCGTTTTTGATGAAATGGTGACGGAACAGGGGCGGGGCCGTGTTGTGCTGTTCCGCCTCTGCGCGATCAGGTATCGGACCAGAGGCGAAGGAGGTTGTGATAGACGCAGGTTAGCTGCAGCACGGCGCCTTCATCCGCCCCATCGGCGGTGAGTTTCTGTATCGATGTGTCCAGTTCGAACAGCATTCTGCGCTGGCTGTCGTCGCGCACGAGGCTTTGAATCCAGAAAAATGATGCGATGCGCGCACCCTGGGTGACGGGTTCCACTTTGTGGAGGCTGCTGGACGGATAGATGATGGCATCACCGGCGGGCAGCGCGACCGCATGTTCGCCATAAGTGTCGCTAATAATCAGCCTGCCGCCTTCGTACTCAGCCGGATCGTTGAGGAACAGCGTGCACGAAACGTCCGATCGCAAAAATTCACGTTCGTCCAGATTCATCACGCCACCATCGACATGGAAGCCGTATTCTCCGCCCCCGGCATAGCGATTGAAACGGGGTGGCAGAATTTTGCGGGGCAGGGCACCTGCAAAAAACAGCGGGCTGCGCTTCAGGGCGGCCAGCACGGCCTTGCCAAGCTGTTCCTTTACCGCCGAGGTATCCGGCAACTGTTCGTTGCGTTTTACTTTGGCCCCCTGCGCGCCGACCGTTTCCCGTCCGTCCGCCCAGTCGACACCGTCCAGCCTGCGCCGGAATTCGACAACTTCATCGGCGCTGAGAACATTCGGGATGTGCAGGATCATACCAATATCCAGTGGTTGAAAGAATAACGGCGGGAGGTTGTCCTCCCGCCGTCGTTTAATGCCCGACTATGGTTAGAAGCTGAAGTCCGCGCTGAACAGAAATGTTTGCGGCGTTCCCGGCGTGTAGCGGTACCCGCTCTTGTTGATCGACGCGATGTATTCCTTGTCGAACAGGTTGTTGGCGTTGACGCGCAGCTTGATGTTGTCCGTGACCTGATAGGCCAGCATCAGATCAACCACCGTATAGCCCTTGGTGTACTGCGGCGTGCCCACCGCACCGTCGGTGCCCTTGCGCAGGCCACCGGTGTGGCGAACGCCACCTGCCAGTTCCAGCCCGAACGGGAAGCGATAGTTGCTCCACACAGTGAACGCGTTGTCAGGGGTGTAGGTCAATTCGTTTGACCCATTGGCGGCAACGTTGGGGCCTTCGGTAACCTTGGTGTCGAGGTAGCTGTAACCGCCCGAAATCGACCAGGCATCGGTGATCTGGCCAACCGCGCTGAGTTCGATCCCGCGCACCCGTTTCTTGCCGGTCTGGGTTGGATTGCCTGCATCGTCCAGAATCTGGCTGTTGATTTCGTTATAGACGGTGGTCTGGAACACTGCGGCGTTCAATGACAGGGCATCACCCAGCGCGCTCCACTTGATCCCGGCCTCGAAAGTTTTGGCCTTTTGCGGGTCCATGTTGGGGTTGGCGGCGTTGTTGAGGGCGCTGCTGAGCGTGAAGTTCGCGCCACCCGGGGGCTGCTGCGAAACGGCGTAGTTCACATAGAGGCTGACCGGTTCGACCGGCTTGTAGACCGCGCCCAGCTTCCAGTTGAACAGCGTACCCTTGTCCTTCAGCTTGAGCGTGGGGGAGCGATACTTGGTCTGGTAATTGTCCACGCGGATACCGCCGGTGATCAGCAGGCTGCCGTCGAAAAACTTCGCGGTGTCAAAGATGTAGAACGCCTGGGTATCGGTCTGGCCGGTCGTGTCCAACCCGTTGCGAACCACAGTATAGCTGCCGGCCGTGTTCCAGTCGGGATTGTAGAGATTGGCCCTGGTCAGGTTGTTTGTGGCCGTTACGCCATAGGACTTGTACTTTTCCTGAGTCAGTTCGATGCCTGCGCTGAGGCTGTGTTCAACCGCGCCTGTGGCGAAATCCGCTCGCAGGTTAAGCTGGTTGGTCAGGACCTGGTTCTTGACGTCCTTCACTGTCGGCGTGCTGCGTGCGATGGTGTAGGTCGAAAGGTCGTTGACGTTGGTATAGGCGGTATTGGCCCCCGTGGTCATAAACGCGGTCAGCAGATAATCCTGCTTCGTCTGGCCCCAACGCGTGATGTTGGTCAGCTTCACCTTGTCCGAAAAATCGTGTTCGAGGATCAGCGTCGCCATCTTGGCGGTGACATCGTCATGATCGCTACGCGAGCCATAGAAATTGGTTGAATCAACCGGTTGACCGATGAGCTTGCTCTGATTGACTTGCGGTGACCATGTCTTGAGGCCGATGGTCGGGACGAAACCATCCGGAATGTTGTCCTGGTCGACATAGAGCAGATTCAGGTATGCGCGGGTCGGCGTGTCGATGCCGATGCCGATCGATGGGGCAATGCCGATACGCTTGTTCTTCACGTGGTCGCGGCCCGGAACGTCGCTGTCATCCCACAGCGCGTTGAGGCGGAACGCGGCATTGGCGCCGATGGTCTGATTGATATCCGCCGTGGCGCGCTTCTGGTTGTCGGTGCCGATCGTGGTTGATCCGGACACGCTGTTGTCCAGTTTGGCGCGTTTGCTGACCATGTTGATAGCGCCGGTCGGGGAAGTGCGGCCCACGTCGGTACCGGCCGGGCCCTTCAGAACTTCTACAGCTTCGGTATTGAACACATCGCGGGAGATCGAGCCCATATCGCGCACGCCATCGACAAAGATGCTGCTCGAACTGTCGAAACCGCGCATATAGATCGTATCGCCAGTGGCGGTGTTTCCGTTTTCACCGGCATAGAACGTGCCGACGCCCGGGCTGTTACGCAGCGCTTCGGCAAGGGTCGTGGCGCCCTGCTGCAAAAACAGGTCCTTCGTGATCACCTGAATGGTCTGCGGGGTGTCTTGCAATGGCTGGGTGTATTTGGGGGACGATGCCTGATCCGCCTTGAACCCTTCCTCAATTGCCGTGTCCGTCACGGTCACGCTGCCTAGGCTGCGCTGGTTCGCGTCTTGCGCTGAATCCTGCGCCAGTGCGGGCGAAGCCATGACCCCGAAGCAGGTCAGAGCGAGGAAAGATGGTACGGCTTTTTTGTGTGTCATGGTGACCCCCTGATAGTGCTGTACGTTTATATGCGAACGCTTCGCAATTGAGCTTGGACGCTAATGATCATGATTCGCAATAAAGGCAAGTCCCTGTTTTCGTAAAATTGCCATAAGCTGGGAAAATGATGCAGGGAGGGGTGGAATCAGCCTCCTCTGTGTTCGGTGTTCACGCAGGTCCGTAATCCGGTGAAGCAGCGCGCCTCGATTCTTCGATCGATGCAGGCTGTTCGGGACGTTGCGCGCGATGAAACGCCGGCTTTTCAGTTAAATGCGTGCAATTTGCGTTAGCGCAATGATATTTGCGATTGACTCGCATTAATTTGTGTCTAACGCGAATTCCATTGAGGAAGTACGATCCATGTTCGACGGCGCAGACATTCAAAGTGATGACGCGATCATGCCGGTTCCTGCGGCACGCCTTGCTGTTGCGGGCGAGTTGGCCGATGCGCGTCCAATCGCGTCCGGGGTTGTAGGCAACAGGGCCGCCAGCGGCCGTTATGGCGAGGGGCGCAGCGTCAACCTGTCGGCGATTGTCGTAACTGCGGCGCTGCACGCGATAGCATTGGCTGGCGTGCTCTATATTCGTGCGGATGCGCCAGCCGAAAAGCGGGAGCAACGGCTCACCGTGGTCAATCTGACGCCTCCGCCTCCGCCGCCATCACCCGATACGCCGCCGCAGTCGCGCCCCGCCGTGGTGGCGCCCGTTACGCCAATCATGCTCGTGCAAAAGCCGACAGTGGCGACAACGCCTGATCCAACGCCCCAGCCGCCCACGCTGCTGGCTGCGCCAGCTCCCGCGCCCGTCGCACCGGCTGCTGTTGCGGCGCCTGCACCGCCAAGTGTGGTGCAGGTTTCCGATTTGTCAGTGCGCTTGCTGTCAGGCGCTCCGCCCCGTTACCCAACGGAAAGCCGCCGGAAACGGGAACAGGGTACAGTGCTGCTTGCGCTAACGCTCGGCCTGGATGGGCGTGTGGCGACCATTTCTGTGGCGCGCAGCAGCGGGTTCGAACGGCTGGATCAGGCCGCCTTGTCGGCCGTGCGCAAATGGCGATGGGCCCCTTACGTTCAGGATGGCAAGCCAGCCATGGTGAAGGGTGTGTTCGAAATTCCCTTCGTTTTGGCGGATTGAGGTTCTCCCCAAGGCGCGCGTGATCCGTCTGGCGCCCTCCGCGCTGCCTGAAATGCCCTGTTCAGCAGATGGCTATTCTCTCCGCCCCCGTTCGGCAGCCCATCCAGCTTGCCCGGTGCCCGCCCGCACCCGCCAACGCCGCTGTTCGCGGACCCGTCGGGCCCGGTGCCGAGCGCGGTGAATTGTAACAAAGTATTGCTCGTCGCTCGCAATTGCGTTCTCGCCATTGACGGGTTGACGTGCTGACTTCTACCCGACCCTCGCTTTTGAGAATTAGTATCAATATGAATCGGGGCTAAGGAATGCGTCAGCAAAAATCGAAGATGTCGCGACATGGGGTGGCTGGGGCGAGCATGATCGTGCTCGCGATGATGGGCTGTGGTACGGCCCATGCGAACGAGGGCGCTGAGACACAGTTGCGCGATGGGCGCGAGATCGTGGTTACGGCAGCGGGTTTCGAACAGAAAATCACCGATGCGCCAGCCAGCATCAGCGTCATCACGGCGGAGGAACTGACACAGCGCCCCTATATCACGCTGATCGACGCCGTGCGCGATCTGGAAGGTGTCGACGTCGGGGAAACGTCGGACAAGACCGGCCAGCGCACTATCAGCATTCGCGGGATGGGCGCAGAATACACGCTGCTGCTGATCGATGGCAAACGTCAGAACAACCACGGGGACATCTACCCCAACGATTTCGGCGGCAACCAGTTCAACCACGTACCACCGCTGGATGCGATCGAGCGGATCGAGGTGATCCGCGGACCGGCGTCGACGCTTTATGGTGCGGATGCGCTTGGGGGTGTGATCAACATTATCACCAAGAAGGTCGCGGACCGCTGGACCGGGTCGGCCACATTCGGCCGCAGCATCCAGGAAAAGAGCGATTTCGGTGACGATATGACGTTCGACGCGGCCGTTCGCGGGCCGATCGTTCCGGGGCTCCTGGGCCTTTCGCTGCGTGGCTCGATCTACAAACGCTATGCTTCGGAACCGGATTATACCCCGGTGATCGATCCGGCAGGGACGACCCATCTGCGTGCACTGGGCTTCGGCGGTGGGGGCAAGACGGTCAGCAATATTAACCGGAGCATTGGCGGTTCGCTCAGCCTGACGCCTGCCGACAATCAGAGCATTGTCTTCGACATCGATTATTCGCGACAGTCTTACGACAATACGCCAACCGTTGACGCAGAAACCGGCGCCATCAGCTATCCGCTGGGTACGCTCGACGGCATTGACAGTATCTGGCGGGCTACGGCAGGCGTCGTGCAGCCGCGTGTCGGCTACACCGAAAAGCAGGTCTTCGACCGTCTTAACTGGTCGGTGACCCATCAGGGCGAATGGGGCTTCGGCCGCAGCTTTGTGTCGCTGGCTTACGTGGCGACCAACAACAAGGGCCGCACGATGCCATTCTCCGTGGCGGAGCGTGTCCATCTCCAGCAGATGTACAGCGGCACCGGCGCCTATGCGGGGCTCAGCACGGCTGCCCGCCGCGCGCTGGCGGAAGAAACCTTCCTGCCGCGTCCGCTGCGCAAGCTGGAAAGCCGCCAGTTCACGCTGGACGCCCGGCTGGATATCCCGGTTGAAGGCTTCGGCGGAAAGCACCACTTCATCGTCGGCGGCCAATATATCAATGGTGAACTGGAAGACGGGGTGTTCGGGCTGGAAGAATCCGCCGATGGCATCAAGGGTGTGCAGAAGCACAAGATCTGGTCGCTGTTCGCGGAAGATAACTGGACCCCGGTTGATGGCCTGACGATTACCGGCGGATTGCGATATGATCGCCACGACATGTTTGGCGGCCATTTCAGCCCCCGCCTCTATGCGGTCTACAATATCAATCCGACCCTCACCCTGAAGGGCGGGGTCAGCACCGGTTACAAGACCCCGAAGACGACCGATCTCTATGACGGGATTCGTGGTTTTGGTGGTCAGGGTACCAGCCCGATGATCGGCAACCCCGATCTGAAGCCGGAAACCAGTGTGAACAGCGAAGTCGCGTTGTACTGGAATCCGACGCCTGACAGTGGCCTCAACCTCACGGTCTTCCAGAACGATTTCAAAGATAAGATCGACACGACCAGTGTCCGCCCCTGTGCGGTAACCAATTTCGTGCGGCCTTGCGCCAATCTGGGCGATTACTGGGAAGTGCTTGGTCTGGGCGGGACGATCAATGCCCCGGTCAATGTCGACAAGGCCCGCATCCGGGGTGTTGAAGTGGCGGGGCGGTTAAAGATTCTCGAAGGGGTAACGCTGCGCGCCAACTACACCTACACCGACAGCAAGCAGCGCAGCGGGACGGAGAAGGGCCAGCCGCTGACCAACACGGCCAAGCACATGGCGAACGCCACGATCAACTGGCAGATCACCGAAGGGCTCAGCACGCAACTCACGGCAGAGCATCGTTCAAGCCGTTATCGTGGCCTCGGCGTCGATGGCAGCCACTTGTACTACAAGGGCTACGAAGTGCTGCATCTGGGTGTGCAGTATCGCCTGACCGATTTCCTTACGCTCAGCGGGCGGGTAAACAACCTGCTGGACCGGGACTTCACCAGCTACCAGCACACGTTTGTGGCCAACGGCGACGGTTCGTACACCCCCACATACACGGACGATTATAACAACAAGGACAAGGCCCGCAGCTACTGGATCAGCGTCAACGCGCGCTTCTGATCGGCTCTGTGAAAGGGATTGCGCGACCGGGGCATTGGCTTCGGTCGCGCATGCCCGTCCGGGCAAGTGCATTGCGGGATCGGGGGAATCCCGTCATAGGGTATTATTGCGAGTAAATCGCATTCATTGGGGCGATGATGGAGCTAGGGCCTTGTTACAAATGGTTTCCCGAAATGGCGATGATGGCCGGTTTCTGACGCCATCGGGTGCCGCTGCAGTGTGGGGAAGCCCTGAAGATACGGTGTCCGACGATCAGGTCGATTTCCGGGCGGAGCCTGTTCCGCACATCATCGTGGTCGAGGATGATCCCCCCTTGCGGGCATTGCTGACCCGCCTGTTGATCGAAAACGGTTACGAAGCGACAGGTGTGGGCGATGGGGAAGAGATGTTCCGCATCATGGCGGATCGCGGGTCCAGCCCGATCGATCTGATCCTGCTCGATATCATGCTCCCGGGCGAAAGCGGATTGATCCTCTGCAACCGCATTCGCGAATATAGCAAGGTTCCGATTATCATCGTCAGCGCGCGTGGGCTGGAGGCCGATCGCGTGGCGGGGCTGGATACCGGTGCGGACGATTATATCGCCAAACCGTTCAGCCGCTCCGAACTGCTGGCCCGTGTCCGGGCGCTGTTGCGCAGGGCAGGGGAATCGCGCATTCCGCCCGAAGCCTTCTCTGTCACGCGACTGGATTTCGCTGGCTGGAGCTATTTTCCGAAACGCCGTGAATTGCTGGCTCCATCAAAGGCGGAAGTCTCGCTGACCGCAGCGGAACATGATCTCTTGCAGACCCTGCTGCGCCATCCGCAACGCACTATCGGGCGCGAACGCCTGATCGAACTGGTGCGCCATCGCATTGGCAACCCCAGCGATCGCAGCATCGATGTGCTGGTCAGCCGCTTGCGCCGCAAGCTTAGCGGAAACCGCAACAAGAACGCGCTGATCCGCACAATCCGCGGCGTGGGCTATATGTTTGCAGCGGATGTGACGGGGTCCTGATCGTGCCGGAACAGGGTGGGCGGGATAAGGCGCGCGGCGCTGGCCTGGTCACCCGCATCGCCATCGTCTTATTGGGCGCGGTTTTGCTGGAAGCACTGGGAAATTTCGCCCTCCATCGCTGGCAATCGCGCGAACTGGTTTCGGTAGAGCAGACCCGACATATCGCGGAACAGATCAACAGCGCGGCGAAAATTGCGGAAAATGCCAGCTTGCCGGAGCGCGTGGCGCTTGTTCGCGCGCTTGAGGTGGAGGGGCTGGCGCTCAACTGGGTGCCGCGCAGTGTCGTAACCGATCACAGTGCGGCCCAGCCGCAACTGGCCGCCATGCGCGCCCGCTTGCTCGATTTCGTTCCCGCTCTGTCGGGGCGGGAAATGCGCTTGAGCCTGCTGCCCACCGCCGGGGGTGGTTCGCGCGATCTCATGGGTGTGCTGCGGCTGAAGGACGGTACCTATCTGTCGTTTCGCGTCAGCGCCTATCTCAACGCCCCCCTGCCGTTTAGCCTTGAAATTCTGGCACATGTGCTGCTGATGCTGCTGGTGTTTGGCGTGGCGCTGGGCCTCGTGCGGACGCTGATCCGTCCCTTGCGCGAATTGGCCGAGGCGGCGGACGAGACCGGGCGCAATCACGCGGCGCGGATCACGCCATCGGGCCCGCACGAAGTCCGGCGCGTGGGCGCCGCATTCGCCGCGATGCAAAGCCGCCTCCTGCGCATGATCGAAGACAACACGCAGGCGCTTATCGCCGTTTCGCACGATCTGCGCACACCGATACAGCGTTTGCGCCTGCGCACGGCCATGCTGGAAGGCGAAGAACAGAAAGAGGCGATAGGCGACGATCTTGCCGCGATGGAGCGGTTCATCGATGCGACGCTGGCCTATGTCCGCAGCGGCGAGGACGAGCCGCCACGTTTGCTCGATGTGGCCGTGCTCGTATCCACAATCGTCGATGATGCGGCCGATATGGGGGCTAATGTCCATTATATAGGCCCGGAAACGCTCACCTTGCATACCCGCTCGGCCGCATTGACGCGTGTTCTGCAGAACCTGATCGACAACAGCCGCCGTTATGCGAACCGGATCGAGGTCAGATTATCCGGTGCTGATCGTATCCGGGTGGAGATTGCCGTCGATGACGATGGGTCGGGCATTCCTGAAGCGAAGCGGGCCGAGGCGTTGCAGCCATTTCATCGGCTGGATCAGGTGCCCGACCACAACCATGTGCAAGGGGCCGGGCTGGGGTTGTCGATTGTTCAGCGGATCGTGGAACGGCAGGGTGGAACACTCGTGCTGGGCACCGCTGCATCAGGAGGATTGTCCGTGCACTTTTCGCTGCCAGCGGCCCCCGATGTCGGTCCTGTGCGGTCTAACGATACAAACTGACACAAATTTGCTATTGCACTTTATTCGCAATTAGCTCACCCGACATCCAATTCAAGTGGGTTCCGATTCCGATGGACATGCAATCTAGTGCGCCGCGTTCGCGCGGGAAGGGTGCGGCAGCATCCAGACCGGCAAAGAAGCGCGGCATCCCTCCTTTTCTGGTTCGCCAGTTCCACACGTGGCACTGGATGAGCAGTGCAATCTGTCTTGTCGGCATGTTGCTGTTTGCGATCACCGGGATCACGCTCAATCACGCGGCGTCCATCGAAAGCAGTGCTGTCGTCACGAACGAGGAGCGGGTTTTGCCCGCGGCCCTGCTCCCCACTCTGGAGAAGGGGGCTGGCGAAGCACCGGTTCCTGCGGCGGTTGCGCAATGGCTTGAAGGCGAACTCGACATCAGCATGAAGGGCCGCAAGCCCGAATGGAATGATGACGATCTCTATGTGGCCCTGCCACGGCCCGGCGGCGATGCGTGGGTTTCGGTGGATCGGGCAAGTGGCGATGTCACGTTCGAGGATACGGATCGCGGCTGGATCGCCTATTTCAACGACCTGCACAAAGGGCGTGACACCGGTACGGCATGGTCGTGGTTTCTCGATATTTTCGCCGTTGCCTGCATCATCTTTAGCCTGACCGGGTTTCTGTTGCTGCAACTGCACGCCAAAAAACGGCGGTCCACCTGGCCGATTGTCGGCGCCGGTGTGATCATCCCGATGTTTCTCCTCATTTTCCTGATGCACTGAACGCCGAAGGACGAACGACGAACGATGCGTAAAACACTTGTCTTTGCCGCTACTGGCCTGATCGCAACACCGGCCATGGCCGGTGAACTGACAGTCACGGTTGAAATTCCCCGGCTGAAGGTTGCCGAATACCACAAGCCCTACGTTGCGATCTGGATCGAGACAGCGGACGGGAAAGCCGTGAGCAATCTCGACGTTTGGTACGATATCGATCTGAAAGGCAAGGAAGCCGGCACCAAGTGGTTGCCCGATCTGCGTACCTGGTGGCGCAAATCCGGGCGCACCCTGGCCATGCCGGCGAACGGCATCAGCGGCCCGACCCAGGGGCCGGGAAGCTATACTCTGAAATTCCCCGAAGGGGCCCGGCCGCTCGGCAAATTGGCGCCGGGGGCCTACAAATTGCAGATTGAGGCCGCACGCGAAGTCGGCGGTCGCGAACTGCTGAGCCTTCCGTTCCAGTGGCCGGCCAAGGGCACCCGTACAGCGTCTGCCAAGGGGCAGTCTGAACTGGGGGCGGTGACCCTTACCGTAAAGCCCTGATCTATCAGTCATCCCTATACGAGAGGACACCATAATGTTTGCCAGAACCAGTTTGATTGCCGCAGGTTTCGCGCTTGGCCTGACCGCGCTTGCATCGAGCCCCGCCGAGGCACATCGTCGGTGGCTTCTGCCTTCGATGACCGTCTTTGCCGGACAGGAAGCCACGGCCAGTTTTGATGCGGCCACATCCAATCAGCTGTTTGTGTTCGAACATCGTGGTACGCCGCTGGATAATCTCACGATTACCGGACCGGATGGCAATCCGGTCTCGCCCGATATTATCGGGTCGGGCAAGCTGCGCAGCGCCTTTGAAGTGACGCTGAAGCAGCAGGGCACCTATCGCGTGGCGCTGGTCAGCGATGGTCTGGCAGGCTCATACGAATTGAACGGCGAACGCCAGCGTTGGCGCGGCACGAAGGAACAGTTGTCCCAGATCCCCGCGGGCGCGACCAAAGTGCAGGTTAGCGAAAACGCCTCGCGCACCGAAACGTTTGTGACACTGGGCGCCCCTAATGATGTCGCCCTGAAGCCGACTGGCAAGGGGCTGGAAATGATTCCGGTGACCCACCCGACCGATTTGGCCGCAGGTGAAGCCGCTGTCATGCGGTTCCTGCTCGATGGCCAGCCTGCTGCGGGGCTCGAAGTCGAATTCGTCGAAGGCGGGACGCGTTATCGCAATGACGCGGGCAGCCAGAAGCTGACCACCGATGCCAAGGGCGAAGTCACGTTGAACGCGAAGAACGCCGGGATGTATTTCCTCGAAACCGACAAGTCGGTCGAAGGCAAGGATGGCCAGCCCGGTCGTCGTGCATCCTATGTCGCGGTGCTGGAGTTCCTGCCGCTCTGACGGCGGGGTTTCTGGTCTTTTTGAAATGATGCGGGGGGATCAGGGTGAAGCGGGCGAACTGCTGCTTCCCCCCGGCATCACACGCGATGCCGTAAAGCCGCTGTCCGGCGGGCGGACCCTGCGCCTTGATGGCGAAACGATGGGGACATACTGGTCGCTGTCCGCAGTAGTCGATCCGGCGATAGACGACGGCGTGGTTCGTGCGCTGCTGTTGCGGGGCTTCGATCGTATCATCGCGCAGATGAGCCAGTGGGAACCGGAATCGGAGATAAGCCGGTTCAACCGGGCACCTGCGGGCAACGTGTTTCCGATCTCTGCTGAATTTGCCTACGTTCTCGATTGTGCTGTGCAGATCGCGGCCGCAAGCGGCGGTGCGTTCGATCCCACTCTGGGTGAGGTCAGCGAACAGTGGGGGTTTGGCGCCGGGCCTGCACCGGGGTGGCTGCCCACGCCCGGCAAGGAAGCCACGCGTTATCGCTGGGCCGATCTGCAACAGGACGAGACCGGCAGGCACATTCTGCAACCGGGCGGATTGCGGCTGGACCTGTCCGGGATCGCCAAGGGCTTTGCGGTCGATTACGGTATGCGGCAACTGGAACAGGCAGGCATTCGCCATGCCTTGCTGGAAATCGGCGGGGAACTGCGTGGGGCGGGGGTGCAGGCCGATGGCCTGCCATGGTGGGTTGATATCGATATCCCGCCAGGCAGCACCGCCATCCATGCTCGCGTCGCGCTGACGGGATGGTCGATCGCAACCTCCGGCAATTATCGCCGCCGCCGCAGTGCAGAAGGGCGATCCTGGTCGCACAGCCTTGATCCGGTGGGGGCGGTTCCCCTGTCTGATTACATGCTGTCAGCAACTGTCCTGCATCAAGGTTGCATGCAGGCCGACGCGCTGGCGACGGTCATCATGGTGCTTGGCCCTGATCATGGTCTGGCCTTTGCCGATGCCCATGGTATCCCCGCACGCATGGTTTCGGCCGATGGCACGGTGTGCAGCGCGGCCTGGCGGCATTGGGCCGATGACAGCATAAGTTAGGCGGGTGTGGACGGGCCATCCGGGCTGTTCAGCAGCATTTCTGCCATGGTGATGTTGACCCGATGGCTGTCGCGCATTTTGCGCAGATCGGCGTAGAGACCATCATCCCGCACGCGTGGCATCAGCGTTTCCAGCTTGCGGACGACCCATTGCTGGCCGCGATTGAGAAACGCGAGGCGTTCCCAGGGATCGGCAATCGCCATCGCCTTTTGATGAAAGGCGCCGCATCGCGTGGATACCGTGGCATCCAGCCGTTTGAGATAGCGCGCCAGCATGGCGCACCAATGCGCTTCGTCGCCACGCACCGCGCGCATCAGGTCACCATAGCCGGTATCGGGCGCATCCTTGGTGCTGGCATGGGCAATTCTGTCCCCTGCGCGTTCCGCCTCCAGCAATTCGGTCAGCGCGGCGATCAGTTCGTCCCGACCAGCGTAGCCCATGTAGATCGCATCGGCCTCATTCGCGTAGCATACGGGCGAGGATGGTTCGTCATCGGGCATGTGTCTTCTCCCTTGCGCTGGCCCGGTCAGGGCGCGGGTGGGCCGAGGATATGCGAGGAAATTTACCACTCATGGCGGCCTACGCATATTTCTTTTGATTTTTGCAGGGCAGGTGCGGAATGATGCTCGCGTCAGGAAGCAAAGTGATGACCGCCAAGTATCCGCTGCACCCCGAAACGATCGCTGCCACGCACGGAGTGGCCAGCGACACGGCATTCGGTGCCGTGACGCCACCTCTGGTCTTGTCGAGCACCTTTGAATTCGCCGGGTTCGAGCAACCGCGCACTTACGACTATGGCCGGGCCGGTAATCCCACCCGTGATATGCTGGCCGATGCGCTCGCCCGGCTGGAAGGCGGGGCAGGCGCGGTGGTGACGTCGAGCGGGATGGCCGCCATCGATCTGCTGGTCGGGCAACTCAGGCCCGACGATATCGTGATCGCCCCCAACGATTGCTATGGCGGCACCATGCGTTTGCTTAAGGCGCGCGCGGCACTGGGGCAGTTTTCCTTGCGGCTGGTTGACCAGCGCGATGCCGTGGCATTCGATGCCGCGCTGGATGGGCGGCCGACACTGGTGCTGATCGAAACGCCGAGCAATCCGTTGATGCGGATCGCGGATATCGCCGCATTGTCGGAAAAGGCCCATGCTGCGGGCGCTCTGGTCGGGGTGGACAACACATTTCTGTCCCCCGCCTTGCAACGCCCCCTGTCGCTCGGCGCGGACTATGTGATCCATTCGACGACCAAGTATCTCAACGGCCATTCGGATGTGATCGGTGGGGCGGTGGTTGCGAGTAATGCCGAACGGGCGGAACAACTGCGTTACTGGGCCAATGTAGTGGGTACCACCGGCGCGCCGTTCGATGCATGGCTGACCTTGCGGGGGTTGCGGACCCTGTTCGTGCGGATGGAGCGCGCGCAGGCCAATGCCATGGCTATCGCACGGTATCTGGAAGGCCATGCGGCGGTGGAACGCGTGCACTATCCGGGCCTTGAATCGCATCCGGGCCACGCGCTTGCCGCGCGCCAGCAAAGCGGTTTCGGTGCGATGTTAAGCTTCGATCTGCGTGGCGGTGGGGCCGCCGCAAAGCAATTTGTTGGCGCGTTCGATGTGCTGACGCTGGCGGAATCGCTGGGCGGTGTGGAAAGCCTCGTGGCGCACCCGGCAACCATGACCCATGCCGATATGGGTGAAGATGCGCGTGCCATTGCCGGGATTGGCGATAGCCTGCTGCGGCTGTCGATCGGGCTGGAAGCGCAAGAGGATTTGATCGCGGGGCTGGAAGCGGGCCTTGCTGCTTGCTCCAACTGAGATGCGATCAGGCTGAACGAATGCGTTTTTCGATGGTCTGTGCGGCATCCATCAGCAAGGCACGCACGCTCTCTTCATGGGCGGGGGTAACCTGTGCGATGTTGCGGGAAATCGAAATCGCCGCCGGAACCCTGCCATCGGGCATGCGGATCGGCGCGGCGATGCAAAAGAGGCCTTCCGCAATCTCACCATCGTCGATCGCGATACCCTGATTCCGGACCCGTTCCAGTTCCTGGGAAAGCTGCGCAGGATCGGTGATGGTGCGATCCGTCAGCGGTACAAAAGGGCCGGTGGCAAGATAGCCGCGCAACTGTTCCTCAGGCAGGTTGGCCAGCAGGACTTTGCCGATGCCGGAACAATAGGCTTCCAGTTGCATCCCGACTTTGGTGAACAGCGTGGCGGCACCCTGTCCGGCCTTGATCCGGTAGGTCACCATGTCGTTTTCGAACGTACCCAGTTGCACCACCGCGCGCAGGCGGCTGCCAAGCTGTTGCAATACCGGTGCGGCGACATTGGCGATGACCTGCTTTTCATCCAGCTTGTGCAGCAGGTCGAGCAGCCTTGGTCCGGCGATATGCCTACCGCCGCGGGTCGGCGTGAGATAACCTTCCACAATCAATGTCGCCACTTGCCGATGCGCGGTGGCAATGGGCGTGCCGATCCGGCGGGCAATCGTGGACACCGAATGTTCGCCCCCGTCGGCAATCACGGCCTCGAGCATGGCCAGGCTGCGCCGCAAGGAGGACAGGAGAGGAATACTATTTCTCATATATTGAGAAGTTGGGATGTCGGGCAACTGGATTCAAGAGTGCCAGCCTCCTACATGCGCGCAGTGATTGCACGCGGGCTATCGATGGTCAGAGCACTTGGTTGTCACGCGGGATGAGAGATGGAGGACAGCGATGTCACGAGTGAAGGCAGCGATTATCGGGTCGGGTAACATTGGCACCGATTTGATGATGAAGATGATCAAGAACCCGCAGAACATGGAACTGGTTGCGGTTGTTGGGATTGACGAGGCGAGCGAAGGTCTGGCGATGGCGCGTTCGCACGGGATTGCGACGACGCACGAAGGGATCGAGGGGCTGAAGAAGCTGTCGGTCTATCCTGAAATCGGGATCGCCTTCGATGCGACCAGCGCCTATGCCCACAAGGTTCATGACGAGGCGCTGCGCGCCGATGGCATTCAGGTGGTCGACCTGACGCCTGCCGCGATTGGCCCCTTCACCATTCCGCCGGTCAACATGACCGAGAACCTCGATGCGCCCAACGTCAACATGGTGACTTGCGGCGGGCAGGCGACGATCCCGATGGTCGCGGCCGTCAGCCGCGTGGCCAAGGTCCACTACGCAGAAATCGTCGCTTCGGTGTCCTCGCGTTCGGCAGGGCCGGGCACGCGTGCCAATATCGACGAGTTCACCCGCACCACGGCCAATGCCATCGAAAAGGTCGGCGGCGCGACCAAGGGCAAGGCGATCATCATTTTGAACCCTGCCGAACCGCCGATGATCATGCGCGATACGGTCTTCACGCTGTCGGAAGGCGCGGACGAAGAAGCGATCCGCCAGTCGGTCAAGGAGATGGCGGCCGAAGTGCAGAAGTACGTCCCCGGCTACCGTCTGAAGCAGGAAGTGCAGTTTGAACGCTTTGGCGACAACAACAAGCTGAAGATCCCCGGCATGGGCGAGTTCACCGGCATCAAGACGATGATCATGCTCGAAGTGGAAGGCGCAGGCGATTACCTGCCCAGCTATTCGGGCAATCTCGACATCATGACCGCGGCCGCCAAGGCCACGGGCGAACTGCTGGCACAGCGCCGTCTGGCTGCTGCGGCGAACGCTTGAGGAGATCCAGACAATGACCGGTAAACTCAACGTCGAAGCAGGCGACAAGCTTTACATCCAGGACGTGACGCTGCGCGATGGCATGCACGCCATCCGCCACATGTATGGCATCGATCACGTGCAGGCGATTGCCAGGGCGCTTGATCAGGCAGGCGTGGACGCAATCGAGGTGGCGCATGGCGACGGGCTTTCGGGCGCCAGCTTCAACTACGGCTTTGGCGCGCACACCGATTGGGAATGGATCGGTGCGGTGGCCGAAGTTCTGGAAAAGAGCGTTCTGACCACGCTGATCCTGCCCGGTGTGGGCACGGTGGAAGAACTGAAGCGCGCCTATGATCTGGGTGTGCGTTCGGTGCGCGTGGCAACGCATTGCACCGAAGCGGACGTATCGAAGCAGCATATCGGGATCGCGCGCGATCTGGGTATGGATGTCTCGGGCTTCCTGATGATGAGCCACATGATCGATGCCGAAGCACTGGCGCAGCAGGCGCTGCTGATGGAAAGCTACGGCGTGCAGTGCGTCTATGTGACGGACAGCGGCGGTGCGCTCGACATGGACGGGGTGCGTGATCGCCTTCAGGCCTATGACCGGGTGCTGAAGCCGGAAACGCAGCGCGGCATCCACGCGCACCACAACCTCAGCCTGGGCGTGGCGAACTCGCTGGTGGCCGCGCAGGAAGGCGCGGTGCGTATCGACGCCAGCCTTGCCGGCATGGGTGCCGGTGCTGGCAATGCGCCGCTGGAAGTGTTCATTGCGGCAGCGGATCGCAAGGGCTGGAACCATGGCTGCGATGTCATGGCGTTGATGGATGCGGCCGAAGACCTTGTCCGCCCGCTGCAGGACCGCCCGGTGCGGGTGGACCGCGAGACGCTGGCGCTGGGTTATGCCGGGGTCTACTCGAGCTTCCTGCGCCATGCGGAGAAGGCAGCGGAAACCTACGGCCTCGACACCCGTGCGATCCTCGTCGAACTCGGCCGCCGCAAGATGGTCGGCGGACAGGAAGACATGATCGTCGATGTCGCTCTCGATATGCTCAAGGAACAGGCAAACTGATAGGACGCTATGCCGAAGGGGACTCTGGCCGACAGCGGCAGATACTCCTTCGGCATCGTTGGAAAAGGAGGGGCGGCGCGCATGGCTGCAGCCCCGTTTGTGCGTTTTCAGACCTGGGTGACTTGGACCATCTGGGTCTTTCGCGCCTCACGTCGAATCCATTCTGCGTAAAGATCGGGATGCGTGTCGAAGCGTTCGGGCACGTGGTTGATGGCCATTGACTGGTCAACGAAAGGCTTCGCCAGTTCAGCATAGAGGGCATTGGTCGACAGGCCAAAGGGGGCCGCGTCTTCGTTGGAATAGGCGTAGGTTACGCTTGTGACCCCGGCCATGCGCATGGCCGCCATGCACATCGGGCATGGCTGCCCGCTGGCATAGACTTCACAACCCGTGAGATCAGAAGTTTGCAAGACCTGGCTCGCCTCACGCAAGGCGTTCATTTCTGCGTGCGCAGTGGGATCGTGCGTGACGTTGATTGTGTTGACCCCGATCGCAACAGCTTTGCCGTGCCTGGCGATGACCGCGCCAAACGGACGCCCCCCTTTGGCGACGTTGGAATAGGCCAGTCCGATTGCCTCTCGCAGAAAACGGCGTTGAATATCCATATGAAAACGCGATCCTTTCGATGAAGGGCATCACAGGCGGATAGGCGCAAAGAAGATTAAAAATCTTGCATTTGCAATGATTTATTTTCCAATTGTGAAAATTCTGGTGGATGTTGAAAGGGGGCGTAATCCCGAGTTTTGTCTCAAATCAGTGCTGACGAATGTGCGTCAGAATGATAATTATTTTCTGCCATGTCATGAAATTAAATATGATGATGAAGGTCATGCATGGGCAAAATACAGAAAAATAATACTTTAAATTAAATTAGTTATCTTATTCCTTTCTGAGGAGTCGATGTGGATGCTTGATCCGCGCCTTCTTCGTGCCTTCGTGGTTATAGTGGATTCCGGCGGATTTACCGCTGCTGCGGAGCGGTTGCACACCACGCAGTCCACGATAAGTCAGCAGTTGAGTCGTCTGGAAGAAGCCGTGGGGCATGTGCTGGTGCAGCGGGGTTCACGTCCGCCACGTCCGACCGAAGCGGGGGAGCGTCTGCTCTGCTACGCGCGGCGTATACTGGCCTTGCATGAAGAGGCGGAACTGCGGCTGGCGGATCCGATGGGGGCAATCCCGGTGCGTATCGGTTTACCCGATGATATCGCGGTTGCCACAATGAGCGAGGTTTTTGCGTTTTTTGCGCAGCAGCATCCGGAGATTCGGCTGGATGTTACGGCGGGCCTAAGCCGTGACCTGACCAGGCGCTATCGCGCGGGGGAGTTCGATGTCGTGGTGGTAAAGGAGCAGGCGCCTGCTGCGGATTGCATCGCGAGTTTCCCGGAAGTGATCGGCTGGTTCGAGAGCGCGCGTATAACGAAAGAATGGGGTGATCCCCTGCCGTTGGTCACGTTCCCTGTGGGGGGGCTGTATCGCGAAGAAATGTTCGCCCGCCTGGAAAGCGAACAGCGCCAATGGTATGTCTCTTTCACGGGCAACAGCCTGGATAGCGTTCTGGTGGCCGTGGAAGTGGGGCTGGGACTTTCTTTGATCCCGGTTATTGCGGCCAGCGCCTATGATGTGCGACCCTGTCATGCGTTCGCCGTTGATGGCCCGATGGCAACCTCGCTCTATGCGTGGGAAGCTGCGGGTGCCATAGGGGTTCTGGTTGAACTCATGGTCAGGGCGCTGTCGGAACGTTCCCGCGGCGTCGACGCGAAGAGGTGAACGTTGTCAGGGATTGCTGCCGCCAGATTGGCGGATGCGGCTGGTGATTTATGCATTGAAGCTGGCGTTGGCGGTTTGACAATGCGGGCCCTGGCTGACCGTGTCGGGGTCACACCGCCAGCGGTCGTCTATCATTTTCGCAATCGTGATCGTATTTTGCTGGCGGCTTTGGGCGCACTGCAGCGGCGCATTGCCGTCGCCTACGATGCGATTGGTGTCGCGCTCTCTTCGGCTGGCGATGGCGGTTTCGGCGCCGAGGCGGTGTTTTCAGCGGCGCTTGTTGACGTGCTTGCGCGGACCGGCCGTGCCTTTGCTGCCAGTGACGAGATTGCACGGACGCTGGCAATCAGCGAGGAATCGGCGGGTGCCGATGCTGTGTTCCGGCTGATGTCGGGTGAGGCGCAGGCGTTCTGGGCGGGTTTGCCGTGTGATGGGAATGTGCTGGACGCGGAGGCGCGGATGCTTTGCGGCGTCGTTGCCGCGGGCGTCGTGCCGTTTGCGATGCTGGACGGGGTTGCTGTCCGCCGAAATGCGCAGATTATCCAGTTGATGTCCCGTCTGGTGAGGCGATTGACCGGTCAGTGCGTGGATCTGATGGGGGATTGGACTCCATTGGCGCTGCTGGAGGACGAGCAGCGGCCCGATGGCAAGCAGCAGATTGTGGAAGCGACGATCCGTCTTAGCGGTCGGTTGGGTATCGCCGGGCTGACGCACCGTAATATTGCGGCGGAAGCGGGGCTTTCTGCTGCTGCGACGACCTATTTCTACCCCACCAAGGAGGACATCGTGAGAGATGCCGCGCGGGCTGTTCAGGTGCGTGCGGTCAATGATGTTCTGGTGGGCGATGTGCCTCCACCGCAGTTCCTTTCGCGGATCATATTGGATGAAAATTGCGATGAGAGGAACGATATCGCAGCGCTGACGGCGTTCATGAATGCTGCCACGCATTTTGGCGAATTTGATTATCTTGCGGAAACGTTTCGCAATCTTCGCGGATTGGCGGCCGTAAGCTGGTTGCATGCACGAGGGTATGTCGAGGTGGACAGGCTGGATGGGATAATCTGGTCAGCGGCTACCACCATTCTGACGCAACGGGCGTTGCGCATGCCTCGGGCTGCGCGTGCGGAATATCTCGACACGACATCAGATGTCTGGTTGCGTCGTATATTCGACAGAAATCGAGCTGTACAAATATAAAGTTCATTCTTGACCACCCTTGGTCGCGGTCATAGATTCTTTCCAAATTTGAGAATAATATGCAGAATGTCGTGCGATTCTGTGTGTGTCTATGACTGTTCTTGTGTTCAGTTTAGGTAGGTGGCGGCCGCGTCGCCAAGGGGAGCCCAATATGCGTCCATCTCTTGTCCTCTCGCTCCTGCCGATGCTTGCGGCCGGTATCGCGGAGGCCGCTACGCCGGCATCTGCCTCTACATTCGTCGCTGCGTCCTTGCCGCAGCTTGGGGCGACGGGTTTCGATCCCGCCCTTGCCCCCGCCGATATCGAAGCATTAACGGGCGAAGCGTTCTACTGGGGCCTGAACATCGCGGGGTTCTACGAATTGCGCTATGTCTATACCCAGTTCGAAGGCCAGCCTGCCTTCCGCGGCGTGAACCGCATGCAGGCCAATGATCGCCTGATGGATGCGTCGGTCCGCTATGCGACAACGGTCAACGCCTCTACGCTCTATTCCGGTGGTGCGTTCGATGTTTCGCGCGAACCCGTGGTGGTTGAAATTCCGGCGGTGACGGACAAACGCTACTGGAGCGTTCAGGCGGGCGACCAGAATGTGAACTGGTTCATGAAAGTCGGCTCGCAATTCACCGGTAATGATCCGCAGCGCTATGTGATTGTCGGCCCCCGGTGGCGCGGCATGCTGCCCCCGAATTTCTTTCGACGCAAATCTATCGGGCAACCTCTGACAGTTTTACCCTGGCCGTGCGGGTCGCGGTAACGGACCGGAGCGATGCGGATATGGCCGCGGCACGCAAGCTGGTGCACAGCGTGGCTGCTGCCCCGCTCAGCCTGTGGAGCGCCGCCGGTGGTGTGATCCCGCCCTTGGCGCAACAGCCTGTCGTGAAGGGCACCTACCGCAATATGCCCCGGATGAAGGAGATCGTGGACTATGGCCGGACCATGACCGCGATCGATTATCTGCAACTGCTCAGTCTTGCCATCAACGATCCGACAATGACCCGGCGCAGCGATTCAGCGAAGGAACTGGCGACGCTGGCAAAGCTCGAGAAGCTTGGCCTGCGGGAAGGGGTTCTGCTCGACCCTGCGCAGTTGACGCCAGCACAGGTTACCGCAGCCCAGACGGGTTTCGATGCAGCCCGCAAGAAGGCCAAGCAGGCACTGGAGGCAAGCCTGATCGATATGAATGGCTGGCGTCTGCAATCGTCGCTGTTCCATGACGATCTCGACTATGTGACCAAAGCCGGTTCTGACGACGTGGCATGGGGTACGCCGGTGCCCTTCGAATCCCACACGATCGCCTATGTTTTTCGGGACAGTAGCGGGCAGGTGCTGGATGGCGACCGACGTTATACGTTGACGCTCGATCTCGCCAACTTGCCGCCGGTGACGGAGTTCTGGGAATTGCCGGTTTACGATTCCGCCGGATATTTCATTCCGAACCCGATCGATCGTTACAGCGTGACCAGCTATCAATTGGCGGCGGGCCAATTTGCGCAGAAGGATGGAAAAGTGACGTTCTATCTGCAACCGGATCGACCCAAAGATCCCGAGCAGGCCCGCAACTGGTTGCCAACCGCCAAAGGGGACAGTTTCCAGCTCGCCGCGCGTTTCTATGGGCCCAAGGCGCCGCTGATCGACGGCACATATGCCATGCCGCAGATCATGGCGCAGAAGGGCAGTTAGCGCGCGGGATCGCGGTGTCGGGCAAGGGTTGTCCTGCCCGGCGGTATTAGCCGAACGTCTGGCGCCAACGCGCGAGTTCCGTCCAGACCGGATCGTCCGGGCCATGGCCGCCTTGTGCGGAACTGGCCGTGTGGGGGCTGGGCAGGGCGGGTTCTTCGCGTGACCAGTCGATCACCCGGCGGCGGCGGGCAAAGAGCCAGCGCCCGTGATGTTTGACGTAACGGTCGAGATAACGCCCGCCGCCAATGAACTGCACCGGCCGTTCGCCATCGATGATATGATAATTCACGGTGTAGACTTCCGCTTCGGCTTCGTTGCCGAACAGGCGAATAATCATATTCCCAACAACATGCTGGGTACGCATCGATCCCATCGATGGTCGCAGCCATGCGATAAAGGCATCAATTTCCCCGCAGAATGCAGCACCGTGATCCTGAATGGCGCCGGGGGCGTAGAGGCTGGCAAGCAGATCGTAGTCGTGCCGGTCCACAGCGTGGCTGTAGCGTGCGACAAGATCGGTAATCTCGGCCCTGTCAGCGAGGCCCTGCAACGAAAAGTTGGTCGTGTGGTCGGTATCGTCCATGCGTGCAGCCTCCTGTCAAAACCGGTGGAGCAATCCGCGCTGGCGGGCGGCGATTTGCGCCGCGCGGCCTGCTGCGTCGATACGCCCGGATTGACCCAGAACAGCGTCGAGTTTTTCGATCGCAACACGTTCCATTGTCGGCCGGGCGAGATGATCGACCCCAATCCAGCGGAAGGTGACAAAGCCTTCCGAATGACCTGAGGCGTCAAGCCAGTTGGGCACGCCGGGATCGGTATGGGCAATCACCAGCAGCAGTTCCCCATCGTCTTCCCGGTGGGCGTAATGGTGATTGGTGCTGGCCAACCGGTCGCGATAATCCATGCTTTCCCACCAAGCATTGCCCAGTTCCACCGACCAGTATCGCGCCTGTGGGGGATGGACCCGGATAATCAGCGCCTCACCCGGCGGCAAGGTCCAGTAGGCGGTCAGCGGTTCGCCGCCCGGTGTGGCATCGATCCGGTTGGTAACGGTTTCGCTGTAGGTGCGGAACGTGCCTGGTTGCTGTTTCCAGCGGGCCAGCATTTCGGCCCAGTACCGCACGGACCAGCCAAGCCATTGCGATGATCGGACAAGGCCATCGCCAAGCTCTGTCGGGGACGGCACCGGGCGGGCTGCGACGGGGCCGATCCGTTCAATCGCCGCGCGCATGGGGCGTTCGCTTTCCCAATCGCCGAAGAACTGCCGGATGGTGACGCGATAGGTTTCAGGGCTGGTCCGCAGCCAGTTGGGACCGTGCTGTTCGGGGCCGATGTCGATGGTGAACCGGCCGTCTGCGTCTGTTTGCAGATTGTCGCCCAGCAGCATGCCGGCAACCCCGCCGCCGAACGGTGTGCCGCCACTTTCCACTGCAGTGATCGCGACATAGTCGGCGCTGCCACGATGGCCGGATATGCGATAGTGATCGGTACCGTTGATCGGGGCGCCGAGATAGAGCGCATCGGGATTGTCGCCGCCCTGTTTCCGGATCGGGTCGAAATAATGCAGCAATTGCGGGTGGAGCGGATCGCAATTCTCGAATTCGAACTGCAGCGCCAGCGCAATATTGCGGGCGATCTGGCGCAGGCCCGCCACGCGGTCGGCGGGGGCATCGGGCATGGCCGGATCGAACGCATATTCGCCTGCCTGCTTCAGGTCATCGCAAAAGGCATGCCATGCCGAACGCAGCGCGGCCGTATCATCCGGCATGGGCGACAATCTCGTCTGGCACGGCAAAGCGATCCTGATAACGGCGGAAGAGATCGCGTTGCCGTATGATATCCGCCTCTGTGCCCGTATCGTAGGTGTGCACGCCGAATTTGTGCCGTGGTTTGTGCGCGATGTAGGATCGCACCGCCTCGCTGGCCTTGTCGTCGAGCGTGAGGCCCACGCGCTTGTACAGCGTAGCAACTGCCTGTTCCGGATCGTTGATCAGGTCGGCGTAAAGTGACGCGGATATGCGCGATGCGGGCACATCGCCTGCATCGATCCAGTCGATCAGCCGGTTCAGCCGCGCGGCCACCCCGTCCGGTGTCATCAGGGCTTCGAATTCACTGACATTAAACGGCTTGGTACTGCGCATCCAGAACAGCGTCGCCAGCATGTTCGTGATCGATGCATTGGCCTTGATCGGATCGCGATGCGTCACGATCACGCGTGCATCCGGGAACACGTCGAACAGGGTTGGCAGATAGGACAAGTGCGATGGCGATTTGAGCAGCCAGTGCTTGCGCGGATTGCGCCACTGCAAGAGTTTCAGGAGCCGGGCATAGTATTGCAGGGCAGGCTTCATGTCTGCGCTGGCCAGCCATGCGGCATATTCGCCGGCCGGTGCCTTGGACGGCATGTTGTCGCTACGGAAGGAGGCTTCGTAAACGGCCACGCATTCGGCGGGGATCCATCCCCCGCTTTCGTGCATCGCCTGCCAGGGCGGGGCCGCGCGGCCCCATTGCGTGAGCAATTGATGCGCCACATCCGCCCGTGGATCGCTGCGATAGGTGGCCGCTTCGGGGGGTGGGCAGGGGAACATCGCTTCCCAACTGCTCGGCACGCCGAACTGGCCATCTTGCGATAACAGTTCAAACAGGATCGATGTGCCCGACCGCCCAAGCCCGGTGATAAACACCGGCGCGTCGATCACTTCATCCTCGATTTCGGGGTGAAGGCGATAGGTTTCCTCAACCCGAAGACGCACTTCGAGCAGGTTGATCAACTCGTTCCGGGTCATGATCCGGCCGAACAGGTGCAGCTCGGCCTCATTGTCCAGCGAACGCGTCAGGATGTCGAACGGTTCGCGCCAGTCGTCGCTGCCAAAATCGGCCAGCCCGGTGCGTTGCATGGCCGTGGCAATAAGGTTCTGCGCGTCGAGCGGCACGATGGCGGCCGGGTCCATGTAACGACATTCGTCGATGATCCGGGCCAACCATTCGGGGCGCTCTGGCGCTTGCCAGAACTGCACTGGCGTGTTCACGCCGCGTTGGCTTTCGGTGCCATGGCGGCGGCGATCCGGGCCTTCATCGGTTCCACCCATTCGCGCTTCAGTTGTTCGGAAAGCAGGCCGGCATCGTCCAGTTCGTCGCACAGCACCATCTGGTGTCCGATATCGAACATGTCGGTCTGGCGGATGAATTTCCCATTTCCGCCATAAGTGATGAACGAGACGCCATGGGTGTCATAATGTGTGCCGTCAGGCCGCAGGCTGGGGCCGCGATTGAGCCAGTGGGTGACGATTTCATTCCCGTTCACGGCATATCCGACATAGGGGAATGACCAGCCTTCCCAACCGGTGGCCATATCGCGCCCGTAATGCGTCGCGCGGATTTCATCGACGCCATTGGCAACGACCGGCATAACCCCGCCGTACTGACAATCGTACACGGCATCGGTGTGATAGAATTCGTCCGCCAGCCAACTCCAGGTGTTGGTTTCCTCAGCCTTCTTGAACGCTTCGATCAGGCGTTCGACGGTATCTACGACTTCATCCTGTGCATATGTCATCATGCTCTCCACGCGATCATGGCGGCCTTGGCCGGTTCCTGTTTGTGCAGGAACGTGCCGCATGCCTGCGCAATCGTCAAAGGCATGGCCGGTTATGGCTTTGTTTATCCGGCCATCATTTTAACGGTGCCGAACGGTCAGGTCTGACCGATCAAGCTGGTCAGAGGATCAGGGCGCCGCGATCGGGCTCTCGCTGTTTCCAGCCGCAATCGCTGCGCCCTGACTGGGGCGTTATTCCACCAGTTGCCCGCTGTGAATGGCCCGATCGTCCGTCAGTGCGGCCCAGCCGTTGGCTTTCAGCTCGGCCAGAGGCACGCAATAGGATGCGACTTCGGGCGGGACGGCGCATTTGATGAAGCGCAGGCTCATCGTGCCGTGCACATGGCCGAAACTGTCGATCCAGTTGCCGCCAATGCCGGGGTTTTCTTCCGAGATGACCACCCGCACTGTGCCATCGGCTTCGTGGCGGGCCATCATGCCATTGATGTAGCCGCCCTTGTGTTCATAAGTGTCCAGGTTTTCCTGAAAGATGTTGAGCAACTGGAAAATCCAGTATTCGGCCGGTGGTGTGGCAAAGTGAAACACCAGTGCCATATCCTTGGGCTTGTCCCACATGCCGAAGGCATGATGGCGGTCGGCGACGCCGCCGTTGCTGAGATAGACGGTGCGCGAAAATTGCAGCTGGTTGGCCCGGGTCGCCAGATTGTCGAACCACCATGTCCGTTCCAGTTCGGCATAGCCGCGCACCATCTGCGCCGCCCGGGCGAGATTGGTCGCCAGTTCTTCCGGTTTGACCGGGCGCTGTTTCGGATTGTCCAGCCGTTCGATCTGGAATGTGGGGGCCACTTCCTTGTCCCGATCCTGATGCACCAACCGGATCAGCAGGCCCACGGTATCGTCGTCGATCTTCAGCCAGTCGCGGCCATCGGCCGGCTTTTCGGGGCTGCAGATGATCTCGAAATTGCCGTCCGCATCGAACTGAACGGCGTCGCTCTGCAGAAAATCGGTCGTGTAGAGCATGGCAGGGTCGAATTCCTTCACGCTGTCGGCACCCTTGTCGGCCCAATCCTGCGCGCCGACATTGCGATCCTGGCTGGCTTTCCATGCGGCCATGACAAAATAGGGTAGCGTGCCGCGATTGCCCCAGACGCGGTAGGAATGGCCCGGTTCGTACCATTCGGATAACAGGTGATCCTGATCCGGGGTTTGGGCGTTGATCGAACACCGGAATGGCGTGTCGCGCAGCCGTGGGTGATCGGGTTCGCTGTTTTCCACGAACCGTTCGAGGCCATTGCGCAGCAGGCGACTGAGGTGGCGATACCATTCGGTCCGGTCGAGATCGTTCGGAACATCGCCCCAGCGGTCAATTTCATGGCCTGTCAGGCGGACCGTTTCGCAAAAATCGTCCCATGCCTTACCGGTCAGCACGCGGTTTGCCGCAATATCGTTTGTCATGCTTCTATCCTTTCTGGAACAGGGGGTGTGCCGTTGCCGCGCCGCGTGATGATGGCCACGGCAAAGCCGGCAAACAGGGCGACGCCAAGTGCGAGAAAACCGCCATGCACACCGAAAGCGGCGCGCAAGGGAAGAATGATCAGCGGGCTGAGAAATTCGCTCAGGAATATGGTGCCGAACAGCAGGCCAATGGCCCGGCCCCGTGTCGGTTGCGGTGTTCGTGCGATCAGCACGCTGGTGAAATGGGGTGAAAACAGACCGGTGCCAGTACCCAGCAGCATACATCCGAACGCCGCGCCCCAGGCGTCGCTCGACTGGCTGAGTGTGGTCGTGCCCAGCGCGTAGGCCAGAATGATCAGCGCCAGGGTCCCGCGTTCCTTCAGCCGTTGCCGGATGGGGCCGTAGAGCGCGGCCGACACGATGGTCAGTGCCGCGCTGGATGCGATCACGCGTGACCGGGTGATGGGATCGGTAATTCCGCTGCTTTCCAGCAGGAAGGGCACTTGCGTGGCCGGAAGCATCATCAGGCCCGCCATGGCGAGAACCAGCGCATAGACCGGCCACAGCGGGGCGAGCACGCCGATAAGCGGGGGATTTGCCTCCGCATCAGTCGTGGGCCTTACTGCGGGCACCGCCAGCAGAGCGAGAACAAAGAGAGGCACCGCGATGAGATAGATCGCAAACGGTAATCGCCAGTCTGTGGTCCCGATTATGCCTGACAGGAGGACAGCGCTCATCGCCGTCACCCCGGCGATGGAATCCTGAATGCCGATCACCCGGCGGCGGCGCAGTTCGTCGAAACGTTCGCCGATCAGCCATGTGGCGGTGGTCGCGATACAGGAACCGGCAAGACCGAGCAGGAACCGTGAAATCAGAAGCGCGAGAGCGCTATTGAGATAAAGGCCCGCGGAACCGGCAGCCGCAAACAGGGCGAAAGCCCCGATAATCAGCCATCGGGGGCCGATGCGGTCGATCAGGAAACCGCCGGCAGGGCCGCCCAGCATCAGGCCCATCGCTGGCGCGGTCATGATCCACTGCGCGATCAGGGTGCTTTCTTCCTGAGAGCCGAAATGGCGGGCAATGGCTGGCAGGACGGGCGCGATAGTGGAGAAGGTCAGCGCCATCAGCGGTGGCCCTGATAGCATGACCACGAGCAGCGCAATCCATTGCGCCCCGCCTATGGCCCGCAGGCGGGTTGCTGCTTCGCTCACCAGAGTTTGATTCTGCGGTTCCATGCGCGATAATTACCGGGCGACCGAGCCATTAATGACGTGTTGCAGACATGATGAGATGCGAATTTTCGTCAACTTCAGGCTCCTGCGCAAAATATCCTTGCGCCAACCGGTTGGAAGCGCGCACTCTGCAAATGCTCGGCAAGATATAAAGGTATGGATGCAGCAACAATCGGGACGATGTTATGAATCCCGCCATCTGTGTTCAAAATCCCGACAGTTGAGGAGCGTGAGGAGCGGGGCTGCAATATGACAGGTGTCACTGCCAGAACGGCGGACATGGAATTCGAATATGGCCGGTTTGATTGGCCCGCGAACCATGACAGGCGCGTGGTGCATTCCAGTCACGTGCTGAGTATGGCCGAGACAGCGCCCGGCAGGCGCGGCGAAGGCTGGCATGAGATCGATAACCGCCTCTCCCCACCACGGCCGCTTGGAACCATGCTGATCGCACCGGCAACAGTGCCATTCCATACGCGCGGGCCGGGCGGAAATTTCCGGGTCGCGCGTTTGCACTTCCGGCCGGCTGATAACGATCTCGATGTGCTGGCACGTGAACGCGATCCGGCAAAGCTGGGGGATTGTCTGGATATTCGTTGCCCGGATGTCACCCACGGGATGCATCGCCTCGTGCGCGAGACGGCTACGCCAGGCTTCGCCTCCGATATCGTGCTGGACGCGATTGGACGGATCATCCTGGTCGATATCCTGCGGTACTTGCGCAAGACGTGCGAAGAGACACCGGTCGCACGGAGCCTGTCGCAGGGTGAGTTGCGCAAGATTTATGCCTTTGTCGACGCGCATCTCACATCGCGCATCACGATCGCGGAACTGGCGGCTTTGCTCGATATCAGCGAACGGCATTTCATGCGCCTGTTTCGCGCGGCGACCGGCGAGACGGTGCATCGTTTCGTCGAACGCCAAAGGTTTGAGAAGGCCCGAATCCTTTTGCAGGAAGGCGATCAGCCGCTGAAACAGATTGCGCACCTTTTGGGGTTTTCAAGCAGGACCGGGTTTACCTTGGCCTTTCAAAGAATTGCGGGCCAATCCCCGCAGGAGTACAGACGTCAAAGCGCGACGCGCAACCGGAGCTAGAACCATATGGCGCTCATTGATCGGACCAACGGGGCAGGGCAGGGCTCCGTAACGCAGCATCTCCCCTGGATTGTCATGGCGCTGGTCGGGGCGTTTTCCCTGTCGGTGGTCGCCTTTTCCCGGGGGGAGGCGGTCAACGCGCTGTGGATCGTGGTTGCGGCGTCATGCTGCTTCCTCGTCGCCTATCGCTATTACGCCCTCTACATCGCGCGCAATGTCATGCGGCTCGATCCGTCGCGCCCGACGCCCGCAGTCTACCGCGCGGACGGGCTGGACTATGTTGCCACCGATAAACGCGTGCTGTTCGGGCATCACTTTGCGGCGATTGCAGGGGCGGGGCCACTGGTCGGCCCGGTGCTGGCCGCACAGATGGGTTATCTACCCGGAACCTTGTGGATCATTGCCGGGGTTGTCGTGGCCGGCGCCGTGCAGGATTTCATGGTGCTGTTCATCTCCATGCGGCGTGACGGGCGATCGCTGGGCGAACTCGTGCGCATGGAAATGGGGCCGGTGGCAGGGACGATTGCCCTGATCGGGGCCTTCATGATCATGGTCATCATTCTGGCGGTACTCGCCCTGATCGTCGTGCGGGCCCTTGCGGAAAGCCCATGGGGCATGTTCACCGTGGTGGCGACTGTCCCGCTGGCGATTTTCATGGGAATCTATACCCGCTGGATTCGGCCTGGGCGTATTGGCGAGGTTTCGCTGGTCGGTCTTGTCGGCTTGATACTGGCCATCGTTTACGGGCAGAACATCGCGGCATCGCCGTTCTGGGGGCCGCTGTTCACCTTCACCCCGGTGCAATTGTGCTGGATTCTGATCGGCTATGGGGCGGTGGCTTCTGTGCTGCCGGTGTGGTTGCTGTTGGCGCCGCGCGATTACCTGTCCACTTTCCTCAAGATCGGTGCCATTGCCGCTTTGGCCATTGGCATCGTGGTCATGGCCCCGCCGCTCAAGATGCCCGCGCTGACGCAGTTCGTGCATGGTGGCGGGCCGGTATGGTCAGGGGCGCTGTTCCCGTTCCTGTTTATCACTATCGCTTGCGGTGCCGTGTCAGGGTTTCATGCGCTGATCGCCAGCGGGACCACGCCGAAGCTGATCGCCAGTGAAAGCGATGCGCCGATTATCGGTTATGGCGGCATGTTGATGGAAGCCTTCGTCGCGATCATGGCGCTGGTCGGGGCCTCGATCCTCGATCCGGGATTGTATTTCGCGATGAACAGCCCGACTGCCATTACCGGCGGTGATCCGGTCACGGCCGCTGCTGCCGTCACCGCGATGGGTTTCCCGGTCAGCCCCGATTTTCTGGCGCAGACGGCGAAGGAAGTCGGCGAACATTCTGTCATATCCCGCACAGGCGGCGCGCCGACGCTGGCCGTTGCCATGGCCGAGATATTTGCCCATGTGCTGGGCGGGCCCGGCTGGAAGGCGTTCTGGTATCACTTCGCGATCCTGTTCGAGGCGCTGTTTATCCTGACGGCGGTTGACGCGGGAACGCGGGCGGGGCGGTTCATGTTGCAGGACCTGCTGGGGCTGGCGGTGCCTTCCATGCGGGCAAGCACATCGCATGTGCCGGGGATTATCGCGACGGGCCTGTGCGTCGCGGCATGGGGCTTCTTCCTTTATCAGGGCGTCACGGACCCGCTGGGCGGGGTTAACACGCTGTGGCCGGTCTTCGGTATTTCGAACCAGATGCTCGCCGCGATTGCGCTGATGCTGGCAACGGCGGTGCTGTTCCGTATGAAACAAGCCCGTTTCGCCTGGGTCACGATGGTTCCGGCGGCATGGTTGCTGGTCTGCACGGTTACGGCAGGGACACTGAAGCTGTTTTCCTCCGATCCGGCAGTCGGCTTCCTGGCGCATGGCGCGAAGTTTTCTGCTGCGGCCCAGCGCGGTGAAGTGCTGGCCCCGGCAAAGTCGATGGCGGAGATGGAACGGATCATTTTCAACGACCGGATCGATGCGGCGCTGTGCGGGCTGTTCCTGCTGGTGGTCCTGTCGCTGCTGGTCTTTACGATCCGGACCTGTCTGGCCGCGCGGCGGGCCGATGCCCCTACCGCGAGTGAAGTCCTGCCTGAAATGGAACCGGCACAATGAACGGGTTCTGGCGCAAGCTTCGCGAAACTGCGCTGCTGATGGTCGGCCAGCCGGACTATGATGCCTATCTGGCGCATATGGCGGCCCACCATCCCGGTCAACCGCCGATGGACCGCGTGGCGTTCTTCCGAAATCGGGAACAGGCCCGTTACGGTTCCAAGGGTGCCGGGCGCTGTTGCTGATGGGGGCGGTTAACCCCGTGGGAAGCCGCAGAGTCGATTAGTGGCGATGGAACAGGTTGAGGAGCCGCGGCTTTGTGTCGCGGCTCCTGCATTTCTTACATGTGGGTGCCGCCGTCGATCCGCAGTTCGGTGCCGGTGATGAACTTGCCATCGTCGGAGGCGAACATGGCAATCGCTGCGGCGATGTTTTCAGGGCCAGCGAACCCACCCTGGTTGAGAGCGGGCGACATTTTCGCGAACAGCGACCAGTCCGCATCGGCGGGCAGGCCCGGATCGCTGGTCATGCCGGACTGGATGCTGCCCGGACAAACGGATACCGCGCGCAGACCTTGCTTCGCATATTCGAGGGCAATCGTGTGGGTGAAAGCCTGAATGCCGCCCTTGGATGCCGCATAGGCCGCCATATAGGCATGGCCGAAGCTGGCCGATGTCGAACTGAAGTTGACGACGACGCCATTGCCGGTGTCCAGCAATGCGGGCAGGCATTCGCGGGTGACGAGGAATGTACCTGTCAGGTTGATGGTCAGAACCTTGTTCCAGAATTCCAACGTACACTCGTGCGTGTGCACCGAACGGAGAATCCCGGCGGCATTGACCAGTACGTCGAGTTTGCCGGCGGCCTTCAGCGCATCGCCAATGACGCGCTGCACCGAACCTTCGTCAGAAACGTCCACCACCAGCGTGGTCAGGCGGTCGGCGTGGCCGGACTGTTCGGCATGGGTGCGGGTGGTTTCGAGCCCGGCTTCCGAAATGTCGGCCGCCAGAACCGTGCCGCCTTCTGCGAGAATACGGGCCACGGTGGCTTGACCGATGCCCGAACCGGCGCCGGTGATAAGGACTGTGCGATTGTCGAATCTGTTCATTTTTCCATATCCGTTAATCATTGGGTTCGGCTGACAAACGCCTTTTGGCACTTCAGGCGAACCGAATGGCGGGATCGCCCCAAGCAGTGAGGGCGCGATCCATTCAAAACTGTGATGGGCAGGCTGTGATCGCGAACAGCATCATCGCGCGATCCACGAAAGGATACCCGCGATAAACGTGTGATATTCCGGGATCAGCGGCGGTTTCGGACGGGGCCGTATAAGGGGCTGCATGGTCGTGCGCGGGGGGCCGTATATCGGGAGAAGATACTCTCGTCCGGGGAACCCGCATGCTCCTGTCACGGCAGTATTGCCTCGCCATCCGGCGTTACACCACCGACCCGGTATTTCCAACACGTGGCGACGATGTAACGGCGCTATCAACAAAAAAGGGATCGGAGCGCAGGCCCCGATCCCTTTGTAGTGCGATTGTCATTCCGGCCTGCTGTTAACCCCCCAAGGCAGCAGGCCGGAACCCGGTCAGTCGCCGAAGCGGTAACGCAGCTGGAGACCCCAGGTGCGCGGTTCGCTGAACAGCAGGCTCGTGGAACCGAGGGTCGTGTAAATCGGCACGCCGCCGATCTTGTACACTTCCTTGGTCACGTTGTTGACGAACACGCCGAGCGAGAGCCCGTCCTGTCCGGCAATGTTGTTCCAGTCGGCGCGCAAGTCGAGCTGGTTGTAGCCGTTTTCGACGCCCAGCGGGTCCTTGGTGACCGAAAGGCTGTACTTGCTCGAATAGGCCCAGTTGGCGCCGAACGAAAGTTCTCCAGCCGTGTCGGAAAGCGGCACGACCAGATTGGCCGACAGATTCAGACGATGCTTGGCGAGGAACGCGAACGGATGACCGGTAATGATCGCACCCGTCTGCGCATCGACGACCTTGGTATATTTGGCGTCCGTGTAGGAGTACGAGGCGCCCAGAGTGAGGTTCTCGATTGGCTTCAGCGTCAGGTCGGCTTCGATACCTTTCACCTTGGCCTTCGCAGCGTTCACAATCAGGTTGACCAGTGACGGTGCACCCGTGACCGGGTGGGTGGTGGAAAACGGCTGGCTGATCTGCGCGTCTTTCTGGATCGAATGGAACGCCGCAAAGTTGAAGCGGCCATCCATCCCGCCAACCGCGAAATCGGTCTTCAAACCGGCTTCGAAGTCAGTGACCGTTTCAGGCCCGTACTGCATGCCGAAGTTGTAGGCTTGCGGGTTGAGGCCGCCTGCGCGGTAGCCACGACGGTGCGTGACATAGAGCAGGGTTTGCGGATTGACCTGATAGTCCAGCCCGATGTTGTAGGATGAGGCGTTGAAGCTGGCCTTGATGGAGGTCGGGCACCCGGCGAGCAGGTTACAGGTCGCAGGCGCCAGCGAGAACTTGTAGCCATTTGCCAGCGTTGCCGAGGAATCGCGGTAGTTGGCAGAGGTTACCGAACGGAAATCGTGCGTATAACGATAGCCTGCAGTCAGCTTCAGCCCTTCGGCGCCCACATTCGAGAAATCATACGAAACCTGACCGAACACGGCCTGACTGCGTTCTTTCGGGTCCGAGATGCTGAGCGATGGCGTCCCAAGGTTCATCTGGACAAGGTACTGCGGCTTCGGCGAACTGCTCCACAGCAGGAAGGCCCCCAGAGTAAAGTCCAGAGCACCGTCGAGTGCCTGCCCCTGCAACTGGGTTTCGTTGCTGATCTGGCGCAGATTGGTTGCCCAATGTCCGTCCGGCGTGATCTGATCGAGCAGCGGGAATGCCGTGCCGTCCATGTCATAACGGCTGTTCTGCTTGAAGCGGCGATAACCGAAGATGTTCTTCAGCGTCAGATTGTCGCTGATGTTGAACGTGCTGATGTTCGTGATGCCCCAGCCGATCGCTTTGGAAACGGCATCGACGCTGGTGCGCGAATAGCGCGGGCCCATCTGCTGTTGCCATGCCACGGCATTCTGCGTTGCCGGATTGGGGAAATAGGCAACCGCGCCATCAGCTACCGCCTGCGCGTAATACTGGGCGGGATTGGTGCTGAATTGGGCAAGCGACACGTAAGGGCCGCCGAGCGACAGGCGAATAGGCTGCGCAGTGTTTAGCCCACCTCCCGGCAAGCGGTTGATATTTGCCGCAAACGTCTTGGTCGCATCAATACCGGCGATCTGCTGCGACGATCCGTTCGTGCTCGACTTCGTATAATCGACCATGAGGAAGTTTTCGAAGCGATCGGACGGGGTCCACAGCATCGAACCGCGCAGGCCGAAGTAGTTGCGATCGTCGAGCTTCTGATGCTTGGGCGTGGTTGCGCCCGGTGCGTAATATTCGGTCTTGGTGAAGCCATCGCGCTTGGCGGCCTTGCCGGCGAAGCGGAACGACAGCGTATCGCCTGCAGGAACGTTGATCGCGCCTTCGATCTGGCGATCGTTGAAGCGGCCATACTGCAGATTGACGTAACCGCCGAAATTCTGCGAGGGGCGGGTCGGTTCGTAGAGCGCGGCACCACCGGTGGAATTGCGACCGAACAGCGTGCCTTGCGGGCCCTTCAGAATCTGCACGTTCTGCAAGTCGAAGAACTTGCCCGGGCCATTGTCGCCGGTCTGCAGCGGAACCTGCGAGAAGTAGGCGGTGACGCGCGGGTTCTGGCCCTGCGCCGATGCGCCCGAGCTGGACTGGCCACGGATCGACATGGTCACTTCGTCGCGTGCCTGCTGGTACGTGGTCAGCGCGGGGACCAGTTTTTGCAGGTCATTGGCGTCCTGAACGTTCTGCTTGCTCAGTGCCTCGCCGCTGAAAGCCTGTACGGAAATCGGCACGGATTGCAGGGCTTCTTCCCTACGACGTGCGGTAACCACGATATCGCCAAGGCCACTGCTGCTGGTCGACGCCTGTGCAGGCGCGGGGCCTTCTTCCTGCGCGAATGCCGGCGTTACACCGGCCATCAGGCCGATTGACGCAATGATAGCGCCGAACCGCCATGCGCTGTCGATGCGACGCGCACAGGAATTCCTACGATGATGCATTATGCTCCCTCCCATTAAATGTGCGTTTTTGGACGCAGGTACATTTTTGTATTGAGGTCAATATATCGGATAAAATCGGGCCGTCCAGAGGGCGCGCGCATACGTTGTGGCAATGATTTTGCGAATCTTGTGGATTGTGTCGTTCACGACACTCTCGTGCGTCTATCGCGCTCCAAAAATGCGGAAAACCGCCACTTTTTGTGTGCCTGCATTGTCCTGGTCTGCTGCAATCGCGGCGATTCGAGGATAGTGAACGGGGGCACCGCGTCCTTGTGCGGGTGGCAGTGCCCCAAAATTACACAAGGTGCGATTCAGGCGACAATGGCATCGCTGTAACTGTTGGGGCTTCCCAGCCAGTCGCGGTGCGATTGCGGCACTTTCCCACCTTCATCGGTAATGCCATACACTTGCGCCTGTTCCGCGCCGATCAGGGTCTTGCCCGACAGGTCCATGCGCGCCGGATCGGCGTGGATCGCTGCAATCACGTGGCCGGTGAATTCCGGTGTTTCTGCGATGGCCAGAATTTGCGCATATTCATCGGGCCGTTCCACAGCCGATGCCTTCGTCCGTTCGGTTGCGAGAATGCCCATCCAGATCGATGTCGTGGCCACGCCATAGGGACGCAGGTCCACGGCCATGTCATGGGCCATCTTATCAGTGCCAGCCTTCTGTGCGCCGTAAGCCGCGCCATGCATATAGCATGTGGCACCGGGTGAGGAGGTGAAGGCGATCAGCCCGCTACCCTGCCTGACCATTAGAGGGGCAGCGTAATAGCTGGCGATATATTGGCTGCGCAGCCCGACATCGATGATCCTGGCGAGCGAGATGGATTTCTCCCAGAAACCGCCGGGCTTGATCAGATCGTCATCGATATGCGCGACGTTGTTGACGAGAATATCGAGCCGACCCTGTTCGTCCTCGACCTGTTGGAACAGTGCGGCGACACTGGCGTCGTCGGCATGATCGACCTGCACAGCAATGCCTTTGCCGCCAGCGGCGGTGACCGCTTCCGCGGTTTCACTGATCGTACCGGGCAAGGCGGCATCGCCCGCCCGAATGCTGCGTCCGGTGACATAAACGGTGGCACCGTGCTGACCGAGCGCAACGGCAATGCCGCGTCCGGCGCCACGGCTGGCACCGGTGACAACGGCAACGAGAGGCTTGGTGTCGGTCATGGTATGGGTTCCTTATGCGGATGGCGGAAGCCGGGCATCGGGCAAGCTTTTTACCGATCGGCATTCCGGAAAAAGCGTTGCGTTCACGTGCGTGATTGTTTGCACATGTGCGGGGTGTCCACCAGCGTATCCTTGCACGTCGCCATAGGACGTGGGGCCGTCATGGCAGGGGCAGTGACCATTTATCCGGCTTTGGCCTGATCGGAGAGGGCGCATCCATAGAGGAACCGTCGCACGCGATAGCGCGCGGTTTCGACAATCACCTCGGGCGATGGCGCTGTTTCATGATAGGCAAGGGCCTGATCGGTGTAGAAGATCAACTGAAAGAAAGTCACGGCATCGCGCCGATCGGTGGGTGCGAGTTCGCCCGCATCAGAGCGGCATTGCAGATAGCGGACAAGCGGTTCGACCCCATCGGCCTGATAGGCCGCGATAAAATCCTGCATCACTTCCGGGCGGCTGAAACCCATGGCAATCATCAGCCGGGCGACCTGATAAAACGGCAGTCCACCCGCAAATGGGCGATACATGGCTGTGATATAGCCCACGGCAAATTCGGTCAGCATGTCTTCGGCGGGGCGTTGGGGGTCAAAGGCGACCTTGCAGGCCAGGAGCATATGGTGCGTGGCGTGCGCGATGACGGCATTCAGCAGCGCGGCCTTGTCGCCAACCATGCGATAGACGCTGGCCTTGCCCATGCCCGCTGCGGACGCGATGTCTTCGACCGTTGCGGCTTCATAGCTGCGTTCGATAAAAATGCGCGCGGCATGGTGGATCAGGCGTACGGTGCGCGGATCTTCAAACAGTGCCGTTTTGGCCAAGATCCTCTCCTGCAAGGACACGTTGCGGACTGACGGGTTCTGCCCCCCTGCGAGGGCGTACAGCGTCCGGTATGCCGTGAAACTATCTTGGGAGAATGGTTTGATGAATACAGAAATTTCCTCTGCGCAGATCGCCCGGTTTCACGCCCACGATAATCCGGATGCGATTGCGGCACGGATGTTGGCCGATGGGGTGGTGATTGTTCGCGCGATGCTGGATCGCGCCACGCTCGACGCGTTCAACGCTGAGATTGACGGATACTTTGCGGGTGAGGACGATGTCGCGCGCAGTTACATGAACGGCACGGTGACGCAGTTTTTCGGTCCGCAGACCCGCCATCTGGCCGGGCTGGCGGGCAAGTCCGCCGTGTTTCGGCGCGATGTCCTGTGCCATCCTGTGCTGATGGCGCAATGCGAACGGATTTTGCGCCCGCACTGCGCGACCTACCAGTTGAATTTCGCCGATGTGATGGATCGCTGGCCGGGGGCGGCACAGCAGATATTCCATCGCGACGATGGCATCTGGCCCTATCTTCCGCCACTGGGGTTCCCGCTGGAATTCGCAACGATGATTGCGCTCGGCCCGTTCACGGCGGAACGGGGGGCAACCCTGATTGTGCCTGGCAGCCATAGATGGGAAAAGGACCGCGTGCCGCAGCCGCACGAAATCGCCGTGGCAGAGATGGAACCGGGCGATGCCGCGTTCTATCTGGGCTCCACACTGCACGCCGGGGGCGAGAACACCACGGATCAGCGCCGCCGGGGCATGCATTTGAGCTATTGCCTCGGCTGGTTGCGTACCGAGGATAACAATTATCTGACTGCCCCGATCGATCTGGTGCGGACGCTGCCGCGCGATCAGCAAGCCATTCTGGGGTACGCGCTGCACGACGGGATCGAAGTGAACGGCGGTTTTCTGGGTGCTGTTGACTGGCGCAATCCGCTCGATCTCATGGCGGAAGGGCGATTGTAGGATCCGGCTATCGCCTGCCGGGAAATTGCGCCAATAGTCTGCGATACCCAAAGGAGAGGATCGCAATGACAGGTGCCGGGCCACAACCGCAGCCATTCCGGGTGGATATCGCCGGTGCGGTGATTGACGATTTGCGGGACCGTCTGCGGCGCACGCGCTGGGCCGCCGATTTTGCCAACGACGATTGGGGATACGGCGTTAACGCCGGTTATTTGCGGCCGCTGGTGGAATACTGGGCGGAAGAATTCGACTGGTTTGCGCATCAGGCCGCAATGAACAGGTTCGATCATTATCGCGTGGTTATCGACGATGTGCCGGTGCATTATCTTCGCCAACCGGGGAAAGGCCCCAATCCCGTTCCGCTGATCCTGACGCATGGCTGGCCGTGGACCTTCTGGGATTATCGCGACCTTATCGGCCCTTTGAGCGACCCGGCGGCGTTCGGTGGCGATCCTGCGGATGCCTTTGAAGTGATCGTGCCGTCGCTTCCCGGCTTCGGCTTTTCCACCCCGCTGAGGAAGACCGGGCTCAACTTCTGGACGACAGCCGATCTCTGGCAAACCCTGATGACGCAGGTTCTGGGATTTCCCCGCTATGCCGCGCAAGGGGGGGATTGGGGTGCCATGGTGACGACGCAACTGGGCCACAAATATGCCGATAGCCTGATCGGCATTCAGGTTTCCGCGCCGATGACCCTTGGCGCGTTTTCCAGCGATCGCCCCTATGCCCTGCTCGACGGACAGTTGGACAAGATGCCGGCTGATATGGCGGCGCATGCCATTGCGGTCGAACGGCGGATTGCCAGCCATGTGACGACCCACATGCTCGATCCGCAGACGTTGGCCTATGCGATGCACGATTCGCCGGTCGGGATGCTGGCATGGCTGCTGGAACGCCTGCGCGCGTGGAGCGATTGCGATGGCGATGTGGAACGGGCCTTTTCGCGCGACGATATTCTGACCAAGGCCACGCTGTACTGGGTGACGGAGAGCTTCGGCACCACCGTGCGCTATTACGCGGAAGCAGGGCGGCATCGGTGGACCCCGTCACACGATCGCCAGCCGATGGTCGAAGCGCCATCCGGCGTGTCGCTGTTCCGCAAGGATGGGGCGGGGCTGTTCGGCGATGCGCTGGTGCCGATCTACAATGTCCACCACCTCGCCGATCATCCTTCCGGCGGGCATTTCGCTGCGGCAGAGCAGCCCGAGGTGCTGGTAGAGGATATCCGTGCGACGTTCCGCACCTTGCGCTGACACGTTGCGACACCGGGTCTTTACGGCAACCGAACGGGCCGATACCACCGCCACGCCCGACAAGGGCGCATAGGCGCGCGGACGGGGAGTGGCTGCCCAACGCGGGTTTCATGCCAAAGCAACGGAGAGATAGATGTCGCAGGAAAAACGCCATTTCGATGTGATCGTCATCGGGGCGGGTTCTGCGGGATGCGTCCTAGCCAACCGGCTCAGCAGCGATCCGGCGATCGCGGTCCTGCTGCTGGAGGCAGGACCTGCGGATAAGAGCGCGCTGATCCATATTCCCGGCTTTTTCAATTCCATGTACGGCCCGGGCAAATTCTCCTGGGTCTATAGCACCGTGCCGCAGCCGCATGTGGACGGGCGCGTGATGCGCGATGTGCGGGGCAAGGTGCTGGGCGGAACCAGTTCGACCAATGGCATGCTCTATTGTCGGGGGGCGGCCGCCGATTATGACGGCTGGTCCGCCATGGGCAATGCGGGGTGGAGCTATCGCGAGGTACTGCCCTATTTCAAGCGGGCGGAAGATCATAGCGAAGGCGGCGATGCCTATCACGGCACGGGTGGACCGCTGCATGTGAAGCGCGTGCAGGTGGAACACCCGTTGGCGCGCGCCTTCCTCGACGCGGCAGTGGAGGCGGGGCACCCTTACAATCCGGATATCAACGGAGCGAACCGATTGGGGTTCGGCCCGGCGGAAACGACCATCTGGCGCGGACGGCGGTGGAGCACGGCGTCGGCATACCTCAAGCCTGTGCAGCAGCGCCCCAATCTGACAGTCATGACAGGCGTTCAGGTCACGCGGATCGTGATTGAAAACGGGCGTGCGACCGGCGTTGAGATGGCGCGTGGGCAGGATGCGCTGGTCTGCACCGCCGGGGAAGTGGTCGTCTCGTCCGGGGTGTTCCAATCACCGCACCTGTTGATGCTGTCCGGCATTGGCGATGGGCAGGAACTGGCGCGGCACGGTATTCGCACCGTGGCTGCGCTGCCCGGGGTGGGCAAGAACCTGCACGACCATGCCAGCGTGACCGCACATGCCCGCTGCACGGCGCCGGTCAGCTATTCCAGCCTGCTCAATCCGTTGGTCGCGGCGAAGGAACTGGCAAAGGGCGTGTTCGGGCGTCGGGGGTTTATGGCCAACTGTTCGATCGAGGCGGTGGGCATGGTCTGCTCCGTTCCCGAACAGGTCATCCCCGATATCAAATATCAGTTCGTGCCGATCCGGCTCGATCCGCTGACATCGATGCCGGTCCGCGAACATGGAATGGTCAACCGCATGGAATTGACCGTGCCGGAAAGCCGTGGCGCACTGCGGCTGGCGTCAGCCGACCCCCTCGCGCGCCCGGTGATCGACGCCAACTATCTGGCCGAAGAGAGCGATCGTGCGCGGCTGCGCGAAGCCTTGCGCACGGCGATCGAGATCTATCGCCAGCCCGCGTTCCAGGAATTCGGGGTTACCCCGGACATCCCGGTCGCCAACATGGACGATGATGCGGCGCTCGACGCCTATATCCGCGCCACACTGACCAACGATCATCATGCCGCCGGGACATGCGCCATGGGCGCGGGGAACGATGCGGTGGTCGATGCCCGCCTGCGCGTTCACGGGGTGGAAAACCTGCGCGTGGTCGACGCATCGGTCATGCCGCGCGTGGTATCGGGCAACACCAATGCGCCCACGATCATGATCGCGGAAAAGGCGGCCGACATGATCCTTGGGCGCGAACCGCTGCCGCCCGCGATGCTCTAGTTTGTGCCCAGACGTCAGGCTGGCTGGGTGAGTGCGCGACACAAATGGTCGACAAGCTTGCCGATGTGATCCGCAGGTATTTCTTTCGAGCTGAACATGATGCGGAAGATGAGCGTGCCCACGATCATATCGAACAGGATATCGGCGTCGGCATCGGGGCAAACGCTGCCATCCGCTTTGCCCGCAGCCACGATTTCGTGCATTTGCCTGCGCGCATCATCTTCAGCCGGTTTGTGAAGTTCGCTGCGTAAGCCATCGTCGCTGTTGAAGGTATTGATCAGTCCGATCGCTGCAGCCGCAATTTCGGGATGGCTGTATTGCCGCGCCACCTGATCGACCAGTGCCTGGATCTGCATGCGCAGATCGCCATCGGTCCGGGGCAGGGGCCTGTTCTTGCCGTACGCGATAGCCGCGGCGAGATGCGCCTTGCTGGGCCACCGGCGGTAGATCGTGGGGCGTCCAATGCCGGTGAGCTTGCCGATCGCTTCGAAGGTCATGGCTTCGTACCCACCTTCGGCCAGCAGCGCGCGTGCGGCAGCGACAATCTGTTCGTCAATTTCGCCGCTTCTTGGCCGACCCACGCCTGCCCGTATTTCTGTCTCTTCGCTGGTGTGGCTGGCCAAAGCCCTCTCCTTGGTACACTTTGCGTGCGATTCTTAAGCGTTTTTACGCGCGTGACAAATGCTGTGACGAAACCGTTGTATATTCGATACCATTACGTTACATAACGTATTTATTGAATCCAGAGAATCACATGGAAGAGGTGCCTATGCGCAAGGTCAAACTGCGGGCCGGGATGTTTCTCGCACCGTTTCACCCGCTTGATGAAAATCCGACACTGACGTTCGAACGCGATCTCGATCTCGCGCAATTCGCTGACGAGATTGGTTTCGATGAATTCTGGTACGGCGAACATCACACGGGTGGCTATGAAAACAGCCCTTCGCCGGAACTGATGATTGCCGCTGCCGCGCAACGGACCAAGCGGATCAAGCTCGGCACGGGGGTTGTTTCGCTGCCCTATCACAACCCCTTGATGACCGCGAACCGCATTGCGCAACTCGATCATCTGACTTTCGGACGCACCATTTTTGGTGCGGGACCGGGGCTGCTGGTCAGCGATGCGCATATGCTGGGGCTGGATGCGCGGGAATCGCGCGACAAACTGGACGTCGGGCTTTCGGTCATTTCGCGCCTGCTGCGCGGCGAATGGGTGACCGAAAAGTACGATGGATGGTACGATCTCAAGGATGCCCATTGTCAGGTGCTGCCGTTTCAGCAGGACATCGAAGTGTGCGTCGCCAGCACATTTTCGCCGAATGGCGGTGCGCTGGCCGCGAAATACGGGGCGGGGATGCTGTGCCTTGCGTCCACCAGCTACGGGGGCTTCGATGCCCTGTCGACCAACTGGAAGATCGCTTGCGAAGGCGCTGCGCGCGAAGGCCGGGCGATGGACCCGTCGTCGATCCGCTGCGCTACCGATATCCATATCGCGGAAACGCGCGACAAGGCGATGGATCAGGTGCGTGAAGGCTATGAACGGTACCTGCTCTATATCAAGAACCAGTCGGAACAATTGCCGGATTCACCCGCGCACAAGACATTGGAAGACCTGATCGAATCCGGTGAAATCGTGGTGGGTACGCCGGATGATGCGATCGCGCAGGTTCATCGTCTTGAACAGAAAGTACCGGATTTCGGCTGCCTGTTGATGCTGGACAAGAACTGGGCGGATACGCGCGACAAGAAGCGTTCGATGGAAATGATCGCCCGTTATGTCCTGCCTGCGATCAACGGCGACAATCGCAATCGCCAGCGTTCCTACGACTGGGCGCGGGAAAACCGCGATGGTTTCATCGAAGTTATCCAGACGGCGACCAAGCGGGCCTTCGAGAAACACGCCGCACAGGCGCCGGCGGAAACAGATGTGGCGATTGCCCGCCGCTGAATGCGGGCAACGTGGGAGAAAACGATATGCAATCAGCCAATTATATTGATCCCGGCAAGATCGAGGCCCGCGATGACGCGACCAGGCCTGTGCCCGCGCCGGGGGAAGTTCTGATCGCGGTGGAGGCTTGCGGCATTTGCGGATCGGACCTGCACATGTACCGTAACAACAGCTATCGCCATTCGCTCGTTCGCAAAACGCCCGAAGGCTATGATGTGCCTGGTCACGAATTCGCCGGGCGGATCGCGGAACTGGGCGAAGGGGTCGAAGGCTGGGCCGTCGGCGAGAAGGTCGTTGGCGTCACCGGCTATGGCGGCGGCATGGCGCAGTTCGTGACAGTGCCGGTCAACCCGTTCCAGCTTGTCCGCATCCCAGAAGGGGTGAGCTTTGCAGAAGCGGCGACTACCGAACCGATGGCGGACGGGTTGCAGATGGTTCGCAAGGCGGAGATCAAGCCGGGCGAAAATGTCATGGTGTTCGGCGTCGGGATTATCGGTCTTGGCGTCATACAGGCCATTCGCGCCAAATGTCCGGATGTGGGCAGGGTGATCGCCATCGATGTGCAGGACGTGCGCTTGCAGGCCGCGCTGGACGTCGGGGCGAGCGATACGATCAACCCGCGCAATGCCGATATCTTCGATGCCGCCGTGGCCCTGTGTGGCGGAGAAGACGATTATCGCGGCAAGTCCGCCAAAATCGACGTGGTGATCGATTGTGCCGGGTATATTCCGCATATTCCGGGGCCGCCACCGCTGGAAATCGCGCTGCGCTGCATTGCCAATCGCGGCGGGCGGATCGTGTGTTTCGGGGCTTACGAAGACAAGATGCTGATCGATTTCAGCTATGTCATCAAGAAGGAGCCGGTGATCATCGGTTCGAATGGCTATGCCCCCGAGGAACTGGTCGAGGCGCTGGAGATGATGCAGCGTGGGCAGGTGGATCGCAAAAGCCTGATCTCGCACTCCTATCAATTGAGCGAGATTGCCGAGGCTTTCGAAAAGCAGGGTATGCCCGAAGCGGTGAAAGTGATGCTGGAAATTCCGCAGCACGCCGCCGCCTGACGTTACTTCTCCTTTTTCAAAGGTGCATATGCCCGGGGGCAGCTTTGCTGTCTCCGGGCTTGTTGCGTGGCGGATTGGTATCTGCGGAAATACGCAATATGATTGATATGAGATAATCTATATCTCTTTGCGTAGTAATATGCGCGATATATGCGCAATTAAGGTTGAATTCAGTCGATGCTTTCCATAAGCTGGCTGAAGAATATCTCAGGGAGGGTCGGATGCGGAGTCGTGTTGCGGCGTTGCCGGTGCACAAGGTCTCGAAAGGAGCCTGAAAGATGGGCGTGTTCAAGAAAAAGAGCTTTCCGCACCTGCTGTCGCCCGGTCGGATCAACCAGCTGGAATTGCGCAACCGCATCTTCTTCTCGCCGATGGGATCGAACCTTGCGGAAGAAGACGGCTCCGTTGGAGAACGTCTGCGCACATATTATGCGGAGCGTGCCAAAGGGGGCGCGGCACTGGTCACGATGGGATCGGTTTCTGTCGGGTTCCCCGTGGGTGCCAGCAACTGGCGGCAGGAAGCGATTTCGGATGACCGGTTTATTCCCGGTCTGAAGGCGCTGGCTGATGAAGTGCATGCGCATGGGGCCAAGCTTGCCGTGCAGTTGCACCACGCTGGCATCACGGCGATGACCGACATGCTCGACGGGCGGCCGCTGGCGTGCCCATCCGTGCCCAAGGCCTCGAAGGACAGCGGCGATTTCGTCGACGTCATGCTTGAGGAAGAGCAGGCGAAGTTCTTCGAACCCTACGCTACCATGGGCGAAATCAAGTACGATACGCTGGATACCGAAGAGAGCATCGATCGCATCGTGAACCTGTTCGCCGCAGCGGCCGACCGGGCGAAGCGTGCAGGCATCGATGCCGTCGAGTTGCATGCCGGCCACGGCTATATCTTCTCCACCTTCCTGTCCCCGGCCTATAACCAGCGCACCGACAATTACGGCGGTTCGATTGAAAACCGCGCGCGTTTGTTGACTCGCACGATCCGCGCCGTGCGCGAAACGGTCGGTCCGGACTATCCCGTGTGGATGCGCTTCGACAGCCAGGAATTCCTGATGGATTATGGCATCACCTTGCAGGACGCGATCCGCACGGCGCAACTGGCCGAGGAAGCCGGTGTCGATGCCATACACGTCAGCGCGCATGGGGATTCCAATTACGGACGCACCTATTCCACCGGCCACGCGACGGACATTCCCAATTGTTTCGTCAGCAATGCCGCGGCGATCAAGGCGGCGGTTTCGGTCCCGGTGATTTGCCCGGGGCGGATCGAGCCGGAAGATGCGGACCGGTTCATTGCGCAGGGCAAGCTCGATTTCGTGACGATGGGGCGCAAGTTGCTCGCCGATCCGCACCTGCCTAACAAGCTGGCTGCCGGTACGCCTGAAGAGGTGCGGCCCTGCGTCTATTGCTACACCTGTATCAGCGCGATTTTCAATTCCAGCCACGTGATGTGCGCGGTCAATCCGATGACCGGGTTCGAAACGGAACGGCGCCCCGCTGCGCCCGAACGGCACAAGAAAGTTCTGGTGGTTGGTGGTGGCCCCGGCGGCATGGAGGCTGCGCGTCTGCTGGCGGACAAGGGCCACAAGGTGACCCTGTGTGAAACGACGATGCGGCTGGGCGGCACCGCGCAATTCGCATCGGTTGCCTATGCGCCCAACCAGGGCATCGTGGATTGGTTGAAGCGGCAGGTCACCGATGGTCGGGTCGAAGTGCGGCTGGGCACGAAAGTCACGCCGGAACTGGCGCGGGAACTGCAGGTTGACGAGATCGTCGTGGCGACTGGCGCGAAGCGGACGATGCCGCCGATCCCGGGCGCGGATCGCGATTTCGTGTTTTCCGGCGACGATATGCGCAGTCTTGTGCTGGGCCGTGAACTGGACCGGATTTCCGACAAGACCACGCGGCCCACGCGGGTGGCGATGCGATTGGGCAATCTGACGGGGCTTACGGGCAAGCTCGCCCTGCTGCGTCAGGGATCGAAAGTCTGGATGCCGCTGGGCAAGCGTGTGGTCATTATCGGTGGGGAACTGGTTGGGCTGGAACTGGCGGAATTTCTCGCAAAACGGGGGCGCAAAGTCACCGTTCTCGAGGAATCATCGCGTGTCGGCCGGGGTATCCCGCTGGTCCGCCGTTTTCGCGCGATCGACGAATGCCACGAACTGGGCGTTGCCATGCTGACCAATGCCAGTGATTTCAGCATTGGCGACCACACCGTGCGTTATACCAATGACGGCGGGCAGGAACGCATGATCGGCGCGGATACGGTGATCGTGGCGAAAGGCGCGACCGGGGACGAAACGCTCGCCGATGCGCTCGCGGCGGCGGGGTTCACGGTGCATCGCGTGGGCGATTGCACCGGGGTCGGTTACATCGAAGGGGCGATGCGCGACGCAACGCTCGCCACTCAGGCGATCTGAGCGCACGCCATATGCGTGCCGGGCTTGATAACGGGGCCACCGCAGACAGAAATGCGGGCTGGCTGGTGGCGGCTGTCTGTATTGCCGGGCCCGCGTTGGTATCGTTGATTCCGATGGCGGCGGCCCCGGCGCTGGTCGCGATGGCGCAGCATTTCGGGGCCGATGCGGGCAGTCAGCTTTTCTCGCAGATCGTGATGACATTGCCGGCTGCCATGCTGATCGCATCGGCGCCTGTTGCGGGCTGGCTGGCCGGACATGTGGGGCAGCGCGCGGTGCTGCTGGTATCGCTGGTGCTCTATATTATCGGTGGCGCGGGCGTCCTGCTGACAGAAAGCCGCGAGGCCCTGATCGTGCTGCGTCTGTTGCTGGGTATCGCGGGCGGGGGTGTGCTGACATCCTGCCTCGGGCTGATTGGTGATCATTTCTCGGGGCACACGCGCGAACGCGTGCTCGGCTATGCCACGTCGGTCTCTTCGCTTCTGGCAGGTGTGGCGTTGATCTTTGGCGGCAGGCTGGTCGATATCGGCGGCTGGCAGATGCCCTTTGCGCTCTATCTGCTGGGCATTCCCGTCTTGTTCGTTTCGTGGTTCGTGATCCGCGATATGGCGCCGGGTCATGTGCCGGTGGACCGGACGGAAGCAAAGCCCGCGCCCGAACTGGCGCGCGTGTGGCCCTATTATGCGCTGCTGATCCTGTTGACGCTGGGTATGTTCACCCCGCCGATTCAGGCCGGGTTCGTGCTGGCCCACAAGGGCATTGGCAGTGCCGAGACGATTGGCGTGGTCATCGCCGCGACATCGTTTGTGGCGATGGTTTCCGCCTGGGCCTTCGGTTTCCTGCGGCGCTGGATCGGCTTGCATGGTTTTCTGGCGATCGATGCCCTGAGCATGGGGGCGGGCCTCGTGCTGATCGGCCTTTCATCGGAAATCTGGATGATTTTCCTCGGCTGCGCGCTGGTGGGGATCGGCGCAGGCATGTCGGAACCGGCCACTGCATCGCTGCTGTTCCGCCGGGTGTCGCCCACGGTGCATGCGCTCGCCATGGGCCTGATCGTGAGCGCTCTCAACGCCGGGCAATTCCTCAATCCGCTGATTTTCGATCCCTTGCGCCGCCATCTTGGGGCGCTGGGTGCGTTCACGGCAGCGGGGTGTGTGTTTCTCGCGGTCGCCGCATGGGTGGCGTTGCGCAATCGACATGATCTGATCGAGAAGGAACGGGACTGATATGGGACAGCGGTTTGCCGGCAGGCGCGTGTTGCTGACAGGCGGGGCATCGGGCATCGGGCAGGCCACTGCGGAGCGTTTCGCATCCGAAGGAGCAACTGTCGCAATCGGGGATGTCGATGTTGCGGGGGCGCAGGCCATGGCCGACAGGCTTGGCGGCCATGCGTTTGCCTATGACGCGCGCGATCCCGCTGCCGCGCTGAAGCTGGTTGGCGATGCGCAGGCGGCAATGGGTGGGATCGATATCCTGCTGAATATTGCCGGGATCATGACCTGGGGCCGGATCGAGGAAACCGATCTGGGCGCATGGCAGCGTACGTTGGATATCAATCTGTCGGGACCATTTTATCTGACACAGGCCGCGTTTGCACCGCTCAGCGCCGCAAAGGGCTGCATTGTCAATGTCGCTTCGGCCAGCGGTCTGCATCCGGTATATGGCACCTCCGCCTATGGCATTTCCAAGGCGGGCGTGATTGCCCTGACGAAGAGCACGTCGCTGGAATGGGCGCGCCATGGCATCCGGGTGAACGCCATTGCACCGGGCGGCGTCAACACGCCGATGCACGAAAAGACCACGGCCGCAGGTGGCATCGACCCTGCCATTTTTACCGAGGCTGCAGGGCGCAACATGCCCAAGCTCACCGATCGGGATGCCTGCACCCCGGCCGAAATCGCCGCAGCCATTGCCTATCTGGCAAGCGATGAGGCACGGTATGCCACGGGCACGGTTTTGATACTCGATGGCGGGCAACTGACCGGGTGATGAGGCACAAGGGAGCAGGGATATGAACACGACGACGGGTGCAGATGTCTGGGATGCGTTTACCGCGCGGTTGGGCGAAGCGCGCGCCACGCTGACCGCCGAAGGGGCGCCCGTGGCGGCGTTCGATCAGGCGGAGGGTGCACGCTATCTCAGCCGCCTGATCCGCCTGGGTCTGGAAATCTATCTGGAGGGGGGCGATCCGGATTTCCCCACTTTCGTGCGGCCCAGTCATGAAACCGCGAAACTGGGCGGGGACAATCCCGATAACCTCTATCTGTCCGCCACGATCGGCGGCGATCGCACCTATCGGCTGACCGGGAATATCGGCTCGGTCAGCTATCTCAGCATCGGTTCGAAAGCCAACCGTTACGCGATCGACGGCACCATGGCGTCAACCGGGGAATTGCAGGGGGATGAGTTCGGGGCGGACGCCAATGGCGACTTCGTCATCATCGCGAGCCAGACAAAGCCGGACGATGGCTCGGCGTGGCTCCCGCTGGCGGCGGATTCCAATATCCTGCAAGTGCGGCAAACCTTCATCGACCGCCGCAGCGAAGTGCCCGCGGCATTTGCCATCGAACGGATCAGCGAAGGGCCGGCGATGCCCGATCCGCTTGATCCCGATGCACTGCGCGCGCGGCTGACGGGCGCCGCCGATTTTGTTGTGAACAGTTCGAAACTGTTTGCCGACTGGTCGAAGATGTTCATGTCGCACCCCAATGACATGCGCGATTGGGGGCAGGAGATGTTCCAGAAGGCCGGAGGCGACCCGGCGATCTTCTATGTCCACGGATACTGGAAGCTGGAACCGGGCGAGGCCTTGCTGATCGACACCCCGATACCGACGTGCGAATTCTGGAATATCCAGGTCAACAACTGGTGGATGGAATCGCTCGATTACCGTTATGTTCCGGCCTGCATCAACAATGGTACCGTAGAGCTGAACGATGATGGCACTGCGACAATCGTTGTCGCGCATCAGGATCCGGGTCGGCCGAACTGGCTGACCACACATGGCCATAACGAAGGATTTCTGCTGCTCCGGTGGGTCCGTGCGGAGGAAACGCCTGTCCCCACGGTGCGCCATATACGGCTTTAATTGATGCGATCGTTTTTTTGCCTGAGGGGATAGGCGGCACAGTTGTAGCAGTGCTGCCCATTATGTGATGCGCAAAACGATAAGGGCAAATATCCGGATTTTCATTTTGCGAATTCGCATCCATCTGTGCAATATTGTTCCGCTGTTTTACAGGTTTGCAAAAACAGGCGTGATGCCATAGCGCCGTTCAAGCGAAAGGGGTGGGTGCTTGAGGCGTCAACTGGATGAACACGACGAGGCGATCATCGCTGAATTGCGGGATGATGGCCGGGTTCCGATCCGTGAACTTGCGCAAAGGGTTGGGCTGACCGAAGCGACTGTCAGGGCGCGCATTCGCCGTCTTGAAGAGTCCGATTCCATGCGGATTGTCGCCAAGCTCGATCTCGGTTCGATGGGATATCCCTTTACCGGGCTACTTGGGCTGAAGATTCGCGGCAGGACGATCGACGAGGTTGCGAACGATCTGGTCGATATTCCCGGGGTCATCTCCGTGCTGTCGGTTATTGGCCGTAATGATCTGGAAATTCAGGTTATTGCACGAGATATGGCGGCGTTGAACCTGCTTGTGACGCAAACCATACCGCAGATCGATGGCGTTATCGGTGTGGAGGCTGCGCTGGCCATGAACATCGTCAAATATGTGCAACCCTGGGGGCGTTTCGAATGAGGGAAATCGAACTCAGCGATCTTGATCGGCGGTTGCTCGATCGTTTGGCGAGCGATGCGCGCGTCAGCAATCGCGAGATTGCGCGCGAATTCGGGCTTACCGAAGGGGCGATCCGTTTGCGGCTGAAGCGGCTGATGGATGAAAAGGCCATGCAGGTCGTGGCGGTAACCAACATCGATCACATTCCCGATTCCGTCATCGCCTATCTCTGGATCGATGTGGACGCGAGCTATCCGTTGCAGGGCGTGCTCGATGCTCTCGTTGCCCTGCCGGAAGTCACTTACGTGGCCTCGCTGATCGGGCGTGCGGATATCATGGCGATCACCTGGGTGCGAAGCGCCACCCATCTGGCGGATTACCTGCACGATACGATCGATCCTATCCCCGGGATCGCGCGCATCCGTTATGAGCTGACGCACCGCATGTTCAAGCATGACTATAGGATGACGACTATCGCTCAATGAATACGCAAAGCGATAATTTGATATGTAAATATTCCGTTTTGCGTTGACATATCCCGCGTTCTGAAGCCATCTGTGCTTAGCATAGAGGAGGCTTGAGTGGGATTCGAGGATGACAGGAGAGCGCGGCTGCGCGCCATTTTTGCCGAACTGATCGATGCATATGGGCGCAAGGATTTCGACGCTTTCGGCCGCCATGTCGACGAACAGGCCGTGTTCGAATGGCCTTATCCGCCAATCAAGGGGTTTCCCGAACAAATGGTCGGGCGTGATGCCTTTATCGAGATGTCCCGTGGCGGGATGGCGGATTGCGACGGGTATCACCATCAGGTCGACAGCTTTTACGACCAGCTCGATCCCGATACGCTGATCGTGGAATACCATTCGGACACGGTGCTTCAGTCCACCGGGGTGCATTATTCCAACAGGTATCTGGGTATTCTGCGTTTTGAAGGCGATATTGTCGTGTTCTGGAAAGAATACGTGAACCCGATGATTATCGCAGATGCGTTTGGGCAGAACTTCAAGAATGAAGCGCTCTGATCCTGACGGGCAACCACATCGGGGCCGGTTCGCGGTCCCGAACGGTTGAGCCGGGATTTCTCATTCTGTACTACGCGTATGGATTCGAATCCTGACGCACAGGATCGAGGGAGAGGTTTGAACGCATGAAAATCGAAGGCAAAGAAGCGGATTATCTGAAGGGCGCGAACGAGCCGCTGGCAGGGTCCATTCTGATCAGCAATTCGCGCTATCTGAACAATCCGCGGTTCCGCGACATTTATGCCCAGATGGGGCTGAAACGGAACGGGCACGATCTGCCTGCAGCCTATCTCGTGCCGGAAATCGGCAACGCGATTGCCGAGGAAATGGATTTCGAACGGCTTATGACGTTGCTGGACGAGGAGAAGGCCAGCAACGCCGAATTTGCCGAATGGCTGGACGCGCGCTTCGTTTCCGACTGGAACAAGATCGACCTGTCGCACTGCAAGGATGGCACGGTTGGTGCGGCCGTGCGTGGCTTTATTCAGGAAAGCGGACTCGATATCGATTTCATGTTCCGCGGGGAGCCGCGCAACGATTTCGAATATCTCAACAAACGCCGGGTACAGAACCACGATATCGAACATATCGTTACCGGTCTCGATCCCAGCCCGGTGGGTGAAGAATCCCTGATTGTCGCCAATACTGTGGCATGTTTCAATTACTTTTCCTCACCCGAACTGGCCGGGATGCTGTCATTCCAGCCGATGTTCCTGTCGTCCACCAGCCTGATGCGGATGAATTGCCACTATCCCGCAGTCGTGCCCGCCATGCTGGAAGGCACGGCACGCGGATACGCGCTGGGCATGAAGCAGAAGAAGCCGCTGTTCATGATCCGTTGGGAAGACTGGATCGACGTCTCGATCGAGGATGTGCGCAAGGAATTCGGTTTTGAGGATGGCCCTCCGGCAGGGCATTGGGCCTGGACCTGGGAGGCGGCATATGGTTGATCCGGTGAATACGGGTTTCGGGGTCGTCGATCTTATGGCGATCCAGAAGCTGATCCATTCCTATCCGCGTTTTCTGGATGCCGGGAAACTGGATGCGATGGGGCAGTTGTTCGCTTCGGCCACAGTTCATTTCGAAGGACGTGATGATCCCGTGGTCAACGATGCAGCGGAAGTCACGCGCATGTTTTCCGACTTTCTGCAGCTTTATGATGGTATTCCGCGTACGCGCCATCTGATCTGCAATGTGATCGTTGAACCGGAAAGCGATGTGGCGGCAACCGCGACCAGCACGGTGCTGGTGGTGCAGGCTGCGCCCGATCTGCCTTTGCAGCCGATCATCACTGGCGACTATCGCGATCGCTTTGAAAAGCGGAATGGCCAATGGCATTTCGTGGAACGGTACATCACCAACGATCTGTTCGGTAACCTGTCGGCGCATGGCAGGTATAACATCGGGTGAAAGCGCGATTCAGCCCGGCGTGGGCTGTCGCGATGCAGAATAGAAATCCGGGCAAAATAGAAATCCGGGGTCGCCAAGTGCGATCCCGGATTTTTCACACGCGCCCTGTGTCAGGCGAGGTAACCGCCATCTGCAACCAGTACGGTACCGTTGATATAACCGGCGCCGTCCGAACAGAGCCAGACGACCGCCTTGGCCACATCTTCCGGTTCGGCAAAGCGGCCGAGCGGGATCGTGTTGAGCAGCGAATCCTTGTACTCGGGCTGATTGATCACAGTGTTGGTCAAAGGCGTGTCGACTACGCCCGGTGACACGGCATTGCAGCGGATATTGCGATTGCCGTATTCCTTGGCGATGGTCTTGGTCAGGCCAAACACCCCGTGCTTCGCCGCCGTATAGGCGGCAGTACGGGGATAGCTGACGTGGGCCTGCAACGATGTGGTGTTGACGATGGCGCCGCCACCAGTCTCGAGCATCAGGGGCAACTGTGCCCGCAGGCAATAGAACACGCCGTCCAGATCGACGCCCAGAACCTGACGCCACACATCCAGCGGAAGATCGTGCGTTTCCGGCACCGGGGCACCCTTCAACGGTCCGATTTCGGTAATTCCGGCGTTGTTGAAAGCACAGTCGAGCCTGCCGAACGCCTTGTGCACGGTATCGACCATGGCCAGGCAATCGTCGGGGTTCATCACGTCCACGCCGCAGGCGATCGCGCCCGGAAGCTCCTTCGCCAGCGCTTGCGCGGCTTGCGCATTGCGATCGGCAATCGCGACTTGCGCGCCAGCGGCGGCGAACAGACGCACCGTGGCCGCGCCGATGCCGCTTGCGCCGCCGGTGACGAGCACAGCTTTCCCCTGAAAATCCATAACTCTCTCCTTCGAACCCTCACTACCCGCTCGACACTAAGGTGCGCAGTCTCCCGCGTTTAGTCCAGCCATGCGCGGCGTGCTGCGATTTTGCGTCATCAATGCCACGGTATTTGCGGGAAACTACGCAAAGCGTCAATATGATAGATGTAAAATGACATATACGTAGAAAATATGTTTGGCGAATCGTGCAAATGTCGTAAGTTTAGGCGTTGGTACGATGCGGAGGAAATCCGCCGCCATATTCGGGAGAGCGATATGAATTTTCGTTTCGTGGTTTTGGCTGGCTCCATGCTGGCTACAGCCGTGCCGCAGATCGCAGTGGCGCAAAACACGTCGGGCACCAGTGCCGCATCGGCCGGAATCGGCGATATCGTCGTGACTGCGCGGCGCACGGAAGAAAGCGCCCAGACAGTTCCGGTATCGGTGACCGGCTACAATGCGGATCAATTGGAAGCGCTGAATATTCAGGGCTTTGGGGATATCGGTAAGACAGTTCCCAATTTGGATGTGCAGCGTCAGTTTGGGTCTGCCAGCGCACCGCAGTACTACCTGCGCGGTGTTTCGACAGGCTCGCTCAAGTTCGAGGCGGACGCCGGGATCGGTCTCTATATCGATGGCGTCTATCTCGGTCGCCCGGCGGGGACGGCTTTCGATCTGGCCGATATCGAAAGGGTCGAAGTGTTGCGCGGGCCGCAGGGCACATTGTTTGGCCGCAATGCGACGGGTGGCGCGATCAACTTCATCACGTCTCGCCCCTCGGGTGAATTCAGCGTCAAGGCGGATGCTACGATCGGTAATTTCGATCGCCGGAAAGGCGGGGTCACAGTGAACCTCCCCTCGTTCGGGCCGGTCAGTGTGCGCTTGTCCTATCTGCACGATGAAAACCGTGGCTACGTGAAGAATCTGACGCCCGGCCGGACATTCCATTTTGTGGAACCGTTCGGCACGATCAAATCGGCCAAGAGCTTCGGTGCGGAAAACACCGATGCCTTTGCCGCTGCCGTGCATATTGATGGCGGTGCGCTGCAGGTCGATTACAAGTTCGACTATACAGACAAGGTCAGCACGCAATTGGCGCAGCAATTGCTCGGCTACGATCCCGGGTATGTTGCGGGCGTGGGCAATCCGCCCTTCTATACTGCTGCGCCGAGCATCTATGTCCCGCCCAGCACCAAACGGCAGAAGGCCGTCGCGCTCGACATGACGTCGCCGTCCCATCTGAAGATCCAGGGGCACAGCCTGACTGCGGCGCTGGATCTCAATGAGGCGATTACGCTGAAAAGCATCACCGGCTTCCGGAAAATGGATGAAGCCGTCGGTGGCAACGATATCGACGGCGGTGCCTATGATCTGGGTGGGCTGCCGTTCACCAACATCTCCTCGATTCAGGATCGCCACCAGAAACAGTTCACGCAGGAACTGCAGGTTCTCGGCAAGAGCGGCAATTTCGACTGGGTGTTGGGCGCGTTCTATTTCCGGGAAACCGGGCGCGACAACAATCCCGTCTTCATTGGCGCGATGTTCCCGACCCACCTGCCGGAAATCATTCCTTCGCTGGGCAATGGCATCGGCAATACGATCAACGCCTTCGGGGTGCCCAGCGATTATTTCTCGGGCGCGGACGTATCGATCCGCAACAAGTCCATGGCCGCCTATGCGCACCTTGGGTACAAGGCAGAACATTTCGAGCTGGCGGGCGGTATCCGCTATACCAAGGACAAGCGGCGTGAAGTGGTGCGGGCAGCGGGCATCATTCCGTTCGCGGCCGATCCCAAGGTTTCCAATGCCAGTTTCGACCATTGGGATTTCGATGCCACGGCGACTTATATTGTGAACAACAATGTGCGGGCCTATCTGCGCTTCGCCACCGGCTATTTGTCGGGCGGGGTTCTGGGCGGCCAGGTCTTCAAGCCGGAAACGGTGAAAAGCTACGAAGCGGGTATCAAGGCGGATCTGCTGGATAACCGGCTGCGCATCAACGCCGCCTATTTCATTTCGCGCCGCAAGAATGTGCAGACGCTGGGCTTCGATACCGTCAACGGCACGTTCCTGTTCTCGTCCCCTTATGGGCATGAAAACGGGTTCGAAGTGGAACTGACCGCCAAACCGACATCGAATATCACTTTGAATGCGAGCTACGGTTATCTGAATCAGAAGTTGGCGACCGATCCGATCAAGGGACCGGTCAACTCACTCGCGCCCAAGAACACCCTGAGCCTGGGGGCGCAGTACGATGCACCGGCATTTGCGAATGGCAGCCATCTCACGTTCCGTCTCGACGGCTTTTACAAGGACAAGCGCCTGTCCGATCCGATCAGAAACGCGGCGACGCTGGATCTGACGACATTGCCGGCGCGGTTCGACGTCAATGCCCGGGTATCGTTGGTCGATCTGCCGCTGGGCGGGGCGAAAGTGAAAGTGTCGGGCTGGGTGCAGAATCTGACCAACAATCAGAAGCTCGAATTCGCGCGCAATCTGACCACCAACGTCATCGGCACTTTTCAGGTGCCACGGACCTTTGGCGTCGATTTCGGCGTTAATTTCTGACCTGGCCAGTGCGATGGGCGTGCGTGCTGACAACGATCGGTCGCCGCCATCACGATCACAGCACTGGTCGCTTCCTGGGGCAGCTTCGGCTGCCCCATTTTTCGTTTGAACCGGTATGCGGGAAAAGGGGGATAGCGCGCGGCAGGCGGTAGGCGGCAGCGTGCCGGTTTCCTATAGCCGGGTGCGATGCGTTCCGATCCTGCCACTATCCTCCACGATTTATTCGGGTTTGAGGCCTTTCGCGGGGTGCAGGAACGCGTGGTGACGCGTGTGATGGACGGGCTGGGGACGCTCGCCATCATGCCGACCGGTGCGGGAAAATCGCTCTGCTATCAATTGCCAGCAGTGGCCCTGCCGGGCTGTTGCGTCGTCATTTCGCCGCTGATTGCCCTGATGCACGATCAACTGCGTTCGGCCCGGGCGCTCGGTATTCGCGCGGCCAGCCTGACATCGGTTGATGCCGACTGGCGCGAAACGCAGGACCGGCTGATCGCGGGCGAACTGGACCTGCTCTACGTCGCGCCGGAAAGGGCCAGTTCCGATGCCTTCCGTGCTCTGCTCGAACGATCCCGGATATGCCTGTTCGCCATCGACGAGGCGCATTGCGTGTCCGAATGGGGGCATGATTTCCGCCCGGATTATCGCTTGCTGCGCCCACTTCTCGATGCTTTCCCGCTGGTTCCCAGGCTGGCGCTGACGGCAACTGCCGATGCGCATACGCGTGCGGATATCCTGACCCAGCTCGGCCTGCCCAACGAGGGGCTGATCGTGTCGGGATTCGACCGGCCCAATATCCGCTATGCCGTAAAACCCCGCGATGGGATGGGCCGTCAGCTTGCCGAGATTCTGGCAACCAATCCGGGGCCGGGCATCATTTATGTCCAGACCCGTGCGCTGGCGGAAAAGCTGGCGGAATCGCTGGGGGGCAAGGGGCGCCCGGTCCTGCCTTATCACGCAGGTCTCGATCCGGCGGTCCGTGCGGGTAATCAGGCGGCGTTTCTTGCCAGCGAAGATATGGTGATGGTCGCGACCGTGGCGTTCGGCATGGGGATCGACAAACCCGATGTGCGCTTCGTTGCCCATGCCGGGCTGCCGAAGTCGATCGAAGGCTATTACCAGGAAAGCGGCCGGGCGGGGCGCGATGGTGATCCGGCTGTGGCCACGCTGCTGTGGGGGCCGGAAGATTTCGTGCGCGCGCGCCAACGCATCGGCGAGGTCGAAGCCGCGCGTCAGGCCGGAGAGCGTACGCGCATTGCCGCACTGGGCGCGTTGGTGGAAACCGGGGGATGCCGCCGGGCGGTGTTGCTGCGCCATTTCGGAGAAAGTCCGCCTGATCAGTGCGGAAACTGCGACAACTGCCTTGCGCCGCCCGCCTGCGTCGATGCCACGCAGACCGCGCAGAAGCTGCTGTCCGCAGTCTATCGCACGGGTCAGAGTTACGGCCTGGGGCATATCGAAGCCGTGCTGACGGGCAAGTCAGATGATCGGATCGTGGCGCGCGGGCATGATGCCCTGTCGGTTTTCGGTATTGTTGCGGGCGATGAAACGGCGCTGGTCAAGCCGGTGGCAAGGGCGCTGATGGTGCGCGATGCGCTGGACACGAACGCGCATGGCGGTTTGGCGCTTGGCCCGGCGGCACGGCAGTTCCTGCGTGGTGAGGAAACGGTTTCCCTTGTCCTGCCACCGGCACGCACACGCCGGGGCAAGCGCAGCAATGCGGAAACCAATCCGGTGGGCGATCCGCTGTTCGATGCGTTGCGCGCGCTGCGCCGCGATCTGGCGAAGGAGGCAGGGGTGCCGCCTTATGTCATCTTTCATGACAGCACCCTGCGCGATATGGCCGCACAGCGCCCGCGCAGCGACCGTGATCTGGGTCAGATTGCCGGGATCGGCACACGCAAACGCGAAGTTTACGGGCGGGCCTTTCTCGATGTCATCGCCAATTTTTCCAGCTAGTCGTGCGTTGCGCTTGTCGCAGCGCGATCACGGCGAACCGTTGGCACTGGCGACCTGTTCGGCAACGTGGCTGCGCCATAACGCGGCCAGAAGATCGGTCTGCGTGATCATTCCGACGAGGCGATTGTCTGGCCCTAGGATAAGGGCTTCGTGATGTATGCCTGCCGACAAGGCGGGTAGCAGTTCGTCAATCGGACAATCGGCTACGACCTGATAGGGGGCCTTGTTCATTACCTCGCCAACCAGCTTGCCGTTGCCGGCCAGCAATTGCGCGTGTTCCACGATCCCGACCGCCCGCCCGTCGGCATCAACCACGGGCATGGCTGCCAGTCTGCGCGTCAGAAGCCGGTCGCGCGCCTGACCGACACCTTCGTCGGGATGGGTAACGATGACGTCCCGCGACATGATGTCGGCACACCGCAAGGCGCGATGCAGGCGTTGGTGCGCACGGGTTTCCACTTCGCGAAACAGGACGTCGAGATCATCGCGGCTGACATCGAGCAGTTCGTCGTAATGGGCCAGCACCGCATCGAGATCGGCGCTGGTAAAGCCAGCACGATCTTGGGGCGGAGGGTCCTGCGTGCCATGCTGGTTGACTGGCGGCGGGGTCGCGCGATGGGGATAGCGGTGTCGGGTGGCATTGTTGAACAGCAGTGCCATCATCACCAGAATGGCCGAGTTAAGCCCTACGGGAATGAACGCGAAAGCGAGGCCTGCCTTGGCGATGGCCGGGCCGCCGAGAACCGCGGTCAGGGCCACGGCGCCACCCGGGGGGTGCAGGCATCGGCACGCGCTCATGATCGTGATCGCCAGTGCGACCGTGAAAGGTGCAGCGATCAGGGGGGAAGGGGCGACCATCGCGCAGGCCACCCCGACCAGTGCGGAAATCACATTGCCGCCCAGGATTGACCAAGGTTGCGCCAGCGGGCTGGCCGGTACGGCAAAGGCGAGCACGGCGGAGGCCCCCATCGGGGCGATCAGGGCGGGCAACGCGCTCTTGTCGCCCAACCACAGGTAACCGACCAGCGCGGTCACGGTAATGCCGCACAGCGCCCCCAGACAGGCGCGAAGGCCGTCCAGCCTGCCGGCTGGTGCCAGTCGGGATATATGATCGAACGGGAACATGGGCTTTCCGTGGCGGTGGAAACTATCCTGCCCGCTAGAACAATCCGTGGCTGCCGCCAACTGCCCCGATCGTGGTGACGACCGACAGTGCCAGCAGAACCCGGTGCATGCGTTCCATCCGGGCATAATCACGCGATGGATCGGGCGACGCCGCCATACGCCGATGCAGGAACAGCGGCTCCACAACGAACAGCATGGCGGCAAATATTGCCCACAGGACGACCATGGCGTGCATCCACCAGAAATGGAGATCGGCGAACCGGCTCCAGAGATCGGCACGCCATGTCATCCACAAACCACTGGCCCCGGCAAGCAAGACCCAGAGCCGTGCTTGCGGGGCAAACCGCCCCTCCACACCGTGGAACGCGGCGAGGCGATCTTCCGCGGCGTGGGAGGCGCGGGTGGACGGCATCACGATCAGTGTCACGAATGCCACCCCGCCGATCCAGAACAGAACGGCCAGGACATGGATGACACGGGCAAGAGTGAAGTCGTCCACCATGGGTATCCTCAGGCAGCCAGCAGTTCGTCAGCCGGTCCGAAGAATTCGTAATGGATGCGATCCGACGGCACACCCGACAGCGACAAGGCCGCGACCGATGCCCGAAGGAACGGGCGCGGGCCGCAGATGTAGTAATCGGCTTCTGCTATGGGCGTGTTGGCCAGCAGCCATTGTTCTGTAATCAGCCCGGCATGATCGTAATCGATACCGGCTGCCTCCCCGGCGAGCGGTGTCTGGTGAAAATCTGCAACCGTGATCCGCGCGCCTTGTGCCGCCGTGTCGCGCACATGCTGGCGCATGGCGTGGGTATCGCGGTCATGCGTGCCATGCACGTAAATGGTGGGCAGATCGGGATGTTGGGCTGCGATCGTTTCCAGCATCGCCACCATCGGTGTCAGCCCCACACCACCCGACAGCAGGACGACGGGCCGTTCCGGATTGTCTGCCAGGAAGAATTCGCCTGCGGGCGGCGCCACTTTCAGGATCGTGCCTTGTGCCGCCTCGTCATGAAGCCAGCCCGATGCCAACCCGTGCGGTTCGCGCTTGACCGAAATGCGATAATATTCGCCATTGGCAGCGTTCGAAATCGAATAGTTGCGCTTGATCGGCGGGTGACCGGGGATTTCGAACCAGAACGTCAGGTACTGGCCTGCTTTGTTGGCGATTACTGGCTGGCCATCGACTGGTTTGAGAATGAACGAGGTGATGACGCTGCTTTCACGGATGACGGCGTCCACGCGAAAATCACGCCAGCCGTTCCAGCCGCCCGGCGCGGTCTGCTGTTCGTCATAAATGCGCCCTTCGCGCGCGATCAGAATATTGGCGAGGAACCAGTATGCCTCGCCCCAGGCCGCCAGAATTTCGTCCGTTGCGGCATCGCCCAGCACATGCTGGATTGCACCAAGCAAGGCATTCGCCACGTGGGGATAGTGTTCGGGGAGGATCTGCAGGCCGACGTGCTTTTGCGCGATACGTTCCACCGCAGGTGCCAGTGCGCCAAGATTGTCGATATTGCTGGCATAGGCAAGGATAGCGGCCGTCAGGGCGCGGGGTTGCGAGCCACTGTCGCCATGATGTGACTGGTTGAACAGATCGCGGATGCCGGGATCGCGGAACATCCGGCTGTACATTTCGCCGACGATATCAAGGCCATGCGCTTCGAGTGCGGGAACCGTGGCTTTGACAAGGGCAATCGTCTGCGCGCTCAGTGGTTGCGACATTATTGTTTTCTCCTGCGAGTTTAGAATCTGATGGAAAATTGGATTGTGGTTTGGTGTGATGTTGTCAGCCGCAGGGCGGCTGGTCGTAGAAATCGACCTGCATTTTCATGAGGCCGAGCGGTGTCACGAAATGGGGTTGCTGCGGCTGGATCACGCCGGGATTTCCCGGTTCGAGGATGATGTCGGCAGCAGGTTCCAGCATGGTCAGTTGCAACTGTCCTTCCAGCACGCGGATCACCCCCCAGACATTGGCTTTGGTGGTGTGGCGTTCGCGCAGGGCGATGGGCAGGGTGTCCTGATCGAAGACCGGGGTGGAACGATAGGGGGCAGGGCCGTTCATGCCGCTGCTCCCGTCGCGATCGGGCACCCTGATCGGGACTGTCCTGGTGGCGCAGCAGCAGATGATCGTCCGATCCGGAAGAACAGGGCGAGTTGCAGGCTTTCGGCAATACGTGCCGCCTTGGCCTGCAGGGCTGCTGCGGCTTCCGGCTGCATCAGGTCATCGGTGGTACGCGCCCACAGACCCAGCCAGCGAGCGAACAGGGCGGGCGTAATGCGATCCTGATGCTTGCGATGCGCGGGCACGGGTTGCCCTTTATAGCGCCCGCTTGTCAGCATCACGGACGACCAGAAGTCGGTCAGCCGGTCGAGATGTTCGGGCCAGTCGTGAACGGCCTGATTGAAAATCGGGCCCAGTTCCTCATCCGCCCGGACGCGGCTGTAGAACGTTTCCACCAGTTCCCTCAGTCCGTGTTCGTCGATCTGCAAATCGCCCATCACCGCGACTCCTAAACATGTATTATTGATGCATCTATACTGCGAGGGTAAATCATGCAATAGGTATGCATGATTTAATGGAGGCGCAGAAAATTGCGGCTGACGCGCTACACCGACTATGCAATGCGAGTGCTGCTCTATCTCGGCACGCACCCCGATCGGCTGTGCTCGATCGCGGAAATCGCACAGGTCTATGCGATCTCGCAGAACCACCTGATGAAGGTGGTGAACGATCTGGTGAATGCCGATTATCTGCACAGCGTGCGCGGGCGCAACGGCGGGATTCGGCTGGCCCGGCCCGCGGAAGCGATCAATGTCGGCGCACTCATCCGTCATACCGAAGATGGCTTCGAACTGGTCGATTGCGGCAGTTGCCTGATCGCGCCCGCGTGTGGTCTTACGGGCGTGCTGGATGAAGCCTTGCTTGCGTTTCTCGCGGTGCTGGATCGCTATACGCTGGCCGATGTGCTGGCGCGCCGTGGCGGGTTTTCGCGGCTTCTTTCCATGCTCAGTATACCGGACGGCGGCACTCCCGCGAATATCTGAAACATCCTTGGTATTCAGGTGTCTTGGCGAAGTGCTGCGCTCTCGCTTATGCCTGTAGGGTGATTCGTCCCGAGACCGAAGCCAAGAGGCCGGTCGGCAGCCGTGGGCTGCGGCGAAGGAGAGGTATGCCATGATCAAAACTGTTCTGAAGTCGACTTCGTTGTGCGCAGTTGCGCTGTGTCTTGCGGGTCAGGCCATCGCCGCCGAACCAGCACGCATCGAAAGAAAGGACGCGCAGAGCGCGGTTCTCATTCTGGAAGATGCCGCACCGGCGACCATATGGCTGAGCAGGGATCGCATACTCGACCGTCATGACACGTTGGTCGCGCGCAAGAGCACGGCGCAGCGTGTTGCGCTGTCGCTGCCCGCATCGCAGCGCGATTACGTGATCGTGCAGCGCGGCAAAGGTGCTCCGCTGGTCGTGGCGGAACGAGTTCTCCCGCTGGAACAGGGCAGCAACTTCCGCGATGTCGGAGGGTATATCACGAAGGACGGCAAGGTTGTCCGGTGGGGGCAGGCATTTCGTTCCGGGGCCATGCCGATGCTGACCGACGCAGATTACGCTCTGCTTGGGCAACTCGATATCGGTTCGGTGCTGGATTTGCGTTCGCTGGAGGAACGTGAAGTCGCTCCTGATCTCCTCGATGACCGGACCGGGGCGCTGTTCCTTTCGAATGACTATTCGATGAAGCCGCTGTTCGCAAAAATGGCCGCGGGCAATGGTGAAAATACCTATGCCGGGATCGAGGAACTGCTCGTCCCGCAGTTCCGCACCCTGTTCAAGCGTCTGCTCGCAGACGAGGGGGCGATCGTTTATCATTGTTCCGCAGGGCAGGATCGTACGGGCGTCGCCACCGCGCTGCTCTATGATGTGCTTGGCGTCGACCGCGAAACTATTCTCGCGGATTACCATCGGTCCACGGCTTTGCGGCGGGTGGAATTCGAGATGCCGCCGATCAATCCGGCGGATTATCCGCATAACCCGATGGTCCAGTACTACGCCGCGAGCCGTGCCAAGGGCCCGGCCAAGGCCGAGCCGCTCTATACGCCGAGCGGGCAATCGCATCTGGCGCAGTTCTTTGCGTATCTCGATAGGCAGTATGGCGGTTCGGAAGGGTATTTGCGGCAAAAGCTCGGTTTTACCGATGCCGATCTGGAAAAGCTCCGCACCCGCATGTTGCAGTGATGCCGTGGGTTCATGGAACTTCGGGGATGGGGCAATCCGCGCGCGAGAGTGCTGGTTGAAGCGGTTACAAAGCGTCGCGGTTATGATCCGGCAGGTGGTCGGCGGAAGACAGATCCCTTACCAGATTGATCACAGCCTTCTGATCGTAAGGTTTGCGGAAGAAATGGTCCGCGACGCTTTCCCGGCCGTCGGGCAGATGCGCGGATACGAGAACGACCGGCAGGTCGGGGCGTTGTTGTTTGACCAGCGTGGCGAACTGCACGCCGTCGATCGATCCGGGAACCCGAATATCGCTGAGGATCAAGCAGATATGCGGATTGGCGGTAAATAATGCCAGCGCCTCTTCGCCGTTGATCGCTTCGAGAACCTGAAAGCCGGCAAGGCGCAGATCATCGGCCATGACCATGCGAATGAGAATTTCGTCTTCGACGACAAGAATGAGTGGGCCACCCGCCTTATCGAGTTTTGTCATGCGGAGCGCCCCATTTGTAATCCCTTGCAATGTCAGCCGAACCGGAGGAGCCCGCCTCTGGCCGCGGCTGCGTATGCTCAGCTTCGTGCGTCGTACTCACGAACCGTTAATATGCAATTCCGTTCCGGCATGATCGAAAAATATCCGTTTGCGAAGGATTCGCGAAATTTTGCGGTATTTCTGGTCGCATCCGTTCGCGATGCTTGCGCGTGCAAGGGGCGATGGCGTTGTCGGTGCACCTGTTCCGTATGCTTTCGCCTAACGCGAAAGGGCCATGCATCGCGGGTGCGCGTTGGTGCGGCGGTGATATGGCCCTGACGGAAAACAGAATGGCCATATCCATGGTGCGACTACATCTTGCTATTTGATGCGGGCGGCGCACTATGGACTCAATAATAATAGCGGAGAGGTGTGATGGTTGAAGTTTCCAAAGCGGATTATGAATATTTCAACGGTGCGGTTCGGCGTTACGAAACCCAAAGCTCCGTCCTCGTCAGTTCGTCGCCCTATCTCAATCATCCGACCTTGCGTTCGCTGATGGCGCAGGAAATGCTGCGCCGGAACGGCCCGGACATGCCGAATACGGCATTTATTCCTGAAGTGGCCCAGATTCTGCACGATCTGGAAGACATGCCGGCGATCATGCGCCTGTTCGAAGAAGAAAAGCAGCGCTTGCCCGAATTTCGCAACTGGCTGGATCGCAAGCTGCTTTCAGACTTCAAGGCTGAGGATGTGGCGCATTGCAAGCCTGGCACGCTCGGCCACATGATCCACGATTTCATCGCGAACAGCGGTTACAACATGGATGTGTTCTTTCAGGGGATGAAGGTCGACAGCGATTATACCTATTATCTCAAGGAACGCGCGCTGACGCATGATCTGGAACATATGGTCACTGGGTTCGGTCCCAACAACGGCGGGGAACTGGCGCTGATCGCTGCGAATATCCGCGCGGCCTACAAATATTTCCGGCCCGAACTGGCGGCCTATATCAACCGCGTATCCAACTATCTGAAGGCGAAAAGCTTGATGAAGAGCAACCTCTACTATCCGCAGGCGGTCCCCATTCAGATCGAGGCGGAAGAGCGCGGTTATGCGCAGGGTCGCAACTGGAAGTTCCCGTTGATGATGCTTCCGTGGCGCGAACTAGTTGACGTTTCGGTCGAGGAAATCCGCGAGGAATACGGGATCACTGATGCGCCGCCGCCGGGTTATTGGGGGGACAGCACCCCTTACAGCGAAGATCCGCGCTTCCCTCTGGCTGCCGAATAGCTCGGAGGGACCGTTCCTGACCGGGTGGCCAGGCCAGCTGGTCAGAATGGGCTGGTCAGAATGGGGCTTGTCGCGCGATCTCCGGAGCAGGCAGGGTTTTGTGTGCTTCCGGTTGAGGTGACAGAGGCGGCCACGATCCTGTGACAGATTGCGATGTGCCAATGGTCATTTCCATGACAACTGGCTAAAGGGGCGGACATGTTACTTTTGGCCCGGAACGCCCAATGACCAAATTACTGTCCCGGCGTGAGCTCAACAAGGAGCGGACGCGGAACGCCATTCTCCGCGCGGCCCGCGAAGGGTTCGCGCGCGAAGGTGTGAGCGGCATGACGATGGATGACATCGCCAGCGAAGCCGACGTATCGCGTACCACCCTGTTCAACTACTTTACGGGAAAGGGCGAGATACTCGACCATCTGGTGATGGAAATGCACGAACATTTCTATGCCCGTATGGAAGAATGCCGTGCCTCCACCGCGGACGTGGAGAAACGTCTGGTCATGGCCTTTTCCGAAACCGGCCGCCTGATGGAAAACGATGCCTACCGGTTGCAGCCTCTGGTCGGCTACTCGTGGTTGCGTTGGAACGAAGCGGGCATCATGGGGCGGATTGAACGACTGACCGAAAGCTTCGAGGAGTTGCTGGACGATGGCCGCGAACGTCCAAGCGGTGAGGGGCCGGATCTGCACGCCATTGCGGAGATCGCGACGGCGGTCTTCATTGGCATGATTCACAAATGGCATCTGGTCCCCGATTTTCCTCTTGCCCAGCGGCTCTCCGATGCGGCGGCCTGGATCATGCTCATGCTGCAAGATGCGCCGGAACGCGCGTTTGCTGGCGGACAGAATGCTTTCCCTGCTTGACGTGGATGCGGGTATAATTATGAACTTGGGTTCATAATTATACGGGGGCGTCCGGCTTCCCGGTTGTGGGAGTGCGAATGCGCGGAGCAGCCATAGCGGCGGATATCCTGCACGGGGGTTGCCCCGGTGTAGCGGGTCGTCCTTGGGGGCCGGCCTTCCACGATCTGAGATCGACAGCACCCGAATCACGACGGCATGGTCTGCACGGCATCTGGCCTGACGGGTGGCAGCATGTGATTGTCAGCTTTGCATAATACGTAGATACCAACATGGCTTCGGAGTCCCGACAGAAGATCGTGACGCGTAAGGGAAGGATTGAATCATGAAAACTTCACGCCGGGAAATGGTTGCAGGAACGATTGCTGTGGCCGCGACAGTGACAGCTGGGGGCACCGTTCGGGCGGCCACATCCGGTTCGGGTCATGTCCTCGACACGCATGACGCGCTGGGCCTGGCGGAACTGGTCAAAACGCGACAGGTCTCGGCTTCGGAGTTGCTGGAAAGCGCGATAGAACGGGCGGAAAAGCGCAATCCCCAGTACAATTTCATGGCGCACAAACTCTATGAACGCGCGCGGGCGGCGGTGGCCAAGGGTGTGCTGGAAGGGCCCTTTCAGGGTGTGCCCTGGCTGATTAAGGATCTCAATACCAACATCGAAGGGGAACTGACCGAACAGGGCAGCCGTCTGTTCAAAGGCAATCGCGCCAAAGTGTCTTCCGAACTGGTGAAGCGCTACGAACGGGCCGGGCTCGTCATTTTCGGAAAGACGACATCCCCTGAATTCGGGCTGACGGCCACCACCGAAAGCAAGCTGATGGGCGACACCCGCAATCCGTGGAACCCGGCGCACAGCACGGGTGGCTCAAGCGGCGGTTCCGCCGCAGCGGTTGCTGCGGGAGTGATCCCGGCCGCGCATGCGACCGACGGGGGCGGATCGATCCGCATTCCGGCATCCTGTTGCGGGCTGTTTGGCCTCAAGCCGAGCAGGGGCCGCGTGCCGATGGGGCCGCCCTACACGGAAGGCTGGGGTGGCATGTCGGCGCACCATGCCGTGACCCAGACCGTACGCGACAGTGCGGCCTTGCTGGATGCCACCCATGGCCTCGAACTGGGTTCGCGTTATACCGCGCCGACACCAGAACGGCCGTTTCTGGAAGAAGTGGGGCGTGATCCGGGGCGTTTGCGGATTGCCCTGAACGTCACGCCTGCGCTGGGTACCCCGGTCGATCCGGACGTCGTGGCCGCGGTGCGTGAAGCAGGCAGGCTGTGCGAGAAACTGGGGCATGTGGTCGAAGAGGCCGCACCCAAGCTGGACATGGATGCGATCGGAAAGGCATCGTTTTCGATCATCGGATCGTCGATTGTCGCCAATGTAAACGCGCGCTGCGCAGCGTTGGGGATCAAGCCCGGACCGGACGTTCTCGAGGCGGCCACGCTGGTCTATTACCAGATGGGGCAGAAAGCCACGGGCGCAGACTATGCGCAGGCCGTGAACGATCTTCTGATCGCCTCAACCGCAGTGGCGGATTTCATGACCAATTATGATATCCTGCTGTCACCCGTGGTGGCCAGCCCGCCCTTGCCGTTGGGTGTGATCAGCCTGTCCAACCCCGATATTGAGGCCTATTTCAAGGCGATCACCGCCTATGTGCCGTTCAGCGGGCTGATGAACCAGACCGGCCAGCCCAGCATGTCGGTGCCATTGGCGATGTCGAAATCCGGTCTCCCGATCGGGGTCATGTTCTCCGGTCGCTATGGCACGGAAGCGACCCTGTTTCGTCTGGCCGGACAGTTGGAAACGGCGGCGCCCTGGCGCAATCGCAAGCCGCGCCTGCCGCGCGTCTGACAAAAGGTGGGGCGGGGCCGGGTGGTTCATCCGGCCTATCCTCGATCGAGGGCTTGCCGTAATGCCGTTCGTTAGTCATGACTCACTTCCCGATAGTTCACGAGAAAAAGAATGGGAGGAAAGAGGATGACCAAAGGACCGGACGCATTGTGCCGAAGCTATGATCAGGCAATGCTCGACAAGGATGGGCGGGCCATCGCCGGGCATTACCTGTTTCCCTATATTTCGTTCACGCTGGGCCATGTGCATAGATTTGACGATCGCGCCACGGCCGACGCCGCCTGTGCAGATCAGGTGGCCCGGTTCGAACGGGCGGGCGTGGGATCGGATATCCGCATCACGGATTACAAGGTGGTCGAGGTATCTGCGGATTCCGCGCTGTGCCATATCACTTGGGAAATAACCCCGACCAATGGCACGCCGGGTTGGAAATGGACCAATGTCTATGGCTATCGTCGGCGCGGTGACGAGGAAGGTTTCGAGTTCAATATTTCGGACAACGAAATCGCTGAACTGCTGCAACGCTTCCCCAACTTCTACAGCCTCTGACAGCGTATCCCGCGCGGTATAGTTAGGTTCAGGCCGGCGTTATGTCGGCCTGTCCCCCTTGCGCGGTATCGGTTGCGCGCCATTCATTGGTTATGGCCTCGAGATCGAGCGGGCGCACCAGCATCAACACTGCGCTCCACGCATAGTCATCCATAGAAGCGGCCTGATCCTGTTCGCAGATCAGTTGGATATCCTCGCGCAGGGCTTCGAACAGGGCGTGCACGCGGGCACGGCCTGCGCTGCTTAGCCGGACCATGTCGGATATGTAGCGGGATTCGGGCGCGCCGAAATCCATTGCAACGAAGAAGCGCTTGACCGTTTTTTCAAAGGCAATCGCCATCGGGCCGCCCGACCGCCAGCGCACCGCCTTGCGCGTGCGGGCGCGCAGCCGGCCGCTGTGCGACACGTCGAGAAGATCCATCCGTTCCAGCCGGGCCAGGCATTGTTCCAGCCGTTTGCCGATAAGGCCGAACTGTTCTTCCAGATCCCGCTTCTGGGCGCCATGCAGGATCGCGAAGAAAGCCAGTGCCAAGCCGCGATCCGCAGCCAGAATCCGTTCCTGCGCCAATGTGAAGGCATCCTGTTCCGGCCCGCGTGAACGGCCGATAAGATCACGCAATTCCAGCCCGGCGACCCCGCAAATCTGATCCAGCCGATGGAGGCTCAGCCCTTCGCCGCGCAGCCACCGCCAGACGGTGGGTTCCGCCACATCCAGCCGTTCGGCCAAAGTGGCGACACGTATGTCCTGTCGCTTCAATTCGCGGCGCAATTCCGAAAGGATTGCGGCAACACCGGGACGATCGTTCATCACCAAATTCCTATAACCGATCATGAGACGATATTATCCTATCATGATATGATCGAACTTACAGGCGGGCAATTGATCCCGCGCCGGGGGGCGAACAAAAGGGCCGGAGGCGGGCATGCAGCCCCGCGCAATGGAGAGAGGCAATGGCAGGATCAGCGGAATACGGTTTGGGTGAATTCGTTTTCCCGCGCGGCTGGTTCATGGTGGCGCGCTCCGCCGATCTCGGTAATGAACCCATGCCGTTGCACATGTTCGGCCGCGAACTGGCTCTCTATCGTGGGGAAAGCGGGCAACCCTATCTGCTCGATGCCTATTGCCCGCATATGAAGGCGCATCTCGCGGCGGAACAGACCTCGTCGGAGGGGGCAGGCCGTATCGAAGGCGAATTCATCCGTTGCCCCTATCACTGGTGGCGTTTCGGCCCCGATGGCCGCTGCAACGCGATCCCCTATTTTGAGGGGGATATTCCCGCCGCGGCCAAAGTGCGCGCCTATCCCACGCAGGAACGTTTCGGGTGCATCTTTGCCTGGCATGATCCGGAAGAACTGGCCCCCGATTTCGATTTGCCCGATGTGCCCGAATGGGATGATGCCGCGTGGTTCACCTGCGAATGGGATGATCTTGGCACACTGGATGTGCATCCTCAGGAGATAACCGACAACCTTGTCGACACACGGCATTTCGGCCCGATCTACGGCCAGCGTATCGTCTATTTCGAATCCGTGTTTGAAGGGGTGAAGGGCTGGCAATATTCGGGCGGTGGGCACGAAACCATGGTTGCCAGCGATGAAGGCGTGATGGCTGTCGACGCCTGCTATCAGGGGCCGGGCTTGCTGGTTGCGCGCTATTCCGGTGAAACCGATGCGGTGCAGATGATCTTCCATACCCCCAAGGACGATGGTGTCACGCAGGTTTGGCACGGGTTGATCACCCGCGCGAAGACCACGCCGCCCACCACCGATGACGTGGCGGTCAATCAACAGTATCACGATGTCGGGCTTGCGGCATTCTCGCAGGATTTCGCAATCTGGCAGTCAAAAGCGCCCGCAGTGCAGATTTTGCGTATGCCGGGGGATGGTCCTTTCCACCGTTGCCGTGCATGGTACCGCCAGTTTTATAACCCCCGTGCGCAGGCGGCTGAGTATCAGGCGCGCGCGGACGGATCGCATGAAACGCAAGGGATAGCGATCAGGCCCGCGCTCGCGGCCGAATAATACTGAACCAACCATTTTTTGGAGGATGTGAATGAGCAAGGATTTTCCTGAAGGCGCCGTCATGGTGTTCGGCGGCAGCGGCGGGATCGGGAAAGGCGTGGCCATGGAATTCGCCAAGGCGGGTACGGCCGTGGCGATCTGTTATCGCAGCAAGCGGGAGGTGGCCGAAGCCACGGCTGAGGCCATCCGTGCGCTGGGGGTGAAGGCATCCACGCATCAGATGGACGTGCGCAATCGTGCGGAGGTGGTCGCCGGTTTCGAAGCCGCAGTGGCGGAACACGGCCGGGTGCATTCGATCGTCTGGGGGGCTGGCCCAATTGTCGCACAGGTGCCTCTGGCTGACTGGGCGGAAGACCAGTTCCGTCAGTCGATGGAAATCGAGGCGTTCGGTTTCTACAATGCCGTGAACACCGCCATTCCGCATTTCCGCGCCAAGGGTGGTGGTTCCTTCGTGCATCTCGGTTCCGCCGGGCACGACTGGTGGCCGCAGCTCGATGGCCTGTCAGTCGCCCCGAAGGCCTGCAACGAAGCGCTGATCAAGGGTATCGCCAAGGAAGAAGGGCCGAATGAAATTCGCGCCAACTCCATTCTTGTGGGCGTGATCGACGCGGGCCAGTTCAAGGTCGGGCAGGAAGAAGGCTATTTCGATGAAGCGTGGGAAACTGCGGTGAAAGCCATGCTGCCGCTCAAACGCTGGGGTTCCGCCGAAGATATCGGGCAGGCGGCCGTGTTCCTCGCTTCCAACAAGGCAAACTACGTGACTGGCCAGACCATCTCGGTCGCTGGCGGTTTCGGCGTCTGATTTCAGGGTCGGGGTGGCGCGCACAGCGCCGCCCCTGCCATCTTACCGGCATGATGATTCTCCGGAATTTCCGGAGCGCCGGTTTCCTTCCTTCATCGACCAGTCGCATCCACGACACAGGCAAACGAGGCCCCCAGCAGAGCGGGCGTGGCCTGTCTTATGTCCGTCACATCCCGTCCCTATGGGCGGGCCCGTCGGGAAAAAGTCCTATAGTCCGGCAGGTCTATCGGGCGACGTGGCGACAGCTTCTCTGCATCATGGGATGCAGCGGGCGTGCAAGAGCAAACTGGTGCAAAGATGAAAATCCCCGGGACATATGTGGACGAATGCCGCACACAGCATGACGTGACGGTCGTTGATTTGTCGTGCGCGGGCTGCCGCGTGGCCGGTGACCGCAACAGTGCCGCAGCCGGTAGTGTCGTGCGGTTCTTCATCGGTGCGATCGGCCCTATCGAAGGCCGGGCCGAGGCGCGTTGTGGCGATGATTTGCGGATCAGTTTCGTAAATCCGATTGAACCCCGTATTGTGGAACACTTCGCCGCCGCCTGAACGGAAAAGTCGCGAAATCCCCTTGGGCTTGCGGAATGGCGCACTTTCGCGGATAGGCCTGCGCCAGCGACATGATCGAAACTCCCGATGCGATAATTCTGGGCGCCGGTGCGGCGGGCCTGATGTGTGCAGCGCAAGCTGGCCAGCGCGGGCGCCGCGTGCTGGTCATCGAAGGCGCCGACCGCCCGGGTAAGAAGATTCTCATTTCGGGTGGGGGGCGATGCAATTTCACCAACCTCCACGTCGCGCCCGACCGTTACCTTTCTGCCAATCCGCATTTCGCCAAATCGGCGCTTAGCCGTTATACGCCGGACGATTTTCTCGCATTGGTCGGCGCTTATGGGATTGCCTGGCATGAAAAAACGCTGGGCCAGTTGTTCTGCGACGGGTCTGCGCGCCAGATCGTGGATATGTTGCTGGACGAAGTGACAAAGGGCGGCGGGAATGTGGCCTGCGGCCATACGATCACCAGCGTCAGCCATGCGGACGGTCTGTTCCGGGTGACGACGGACAGCACCACCTTTGCCGCGCCCGCGCTCGTCATTGCGACCGGTGGCCCGTCGATTCCGAAGATGGGGGCAAGCGGGTTCGCCTATGATCTGGCACGGCAGTTCGGTCTCAAAGTGGTCGAACCGCGCCCGGCGCTCGTGCCGCTGACGTTGAGCGGCGATGATGCGCTGTTCCGCGATCTGTCCGGCGTGGCGACCGAAGTGAATGCCCGCGCGGGCAAGGCGTGCTTTCGTGAAGCGGCGCTGTTCACGCACCGCGGACTGTCCGGGCCTGCGATCCTGCAAATCTCGTCGTACTGGCGCAAAGGCGATGCCATCGGGATTGATTTCCTGCCCGATCGCGCGCCGGGTTGGCTGGTCGCAACCAAGGCGGCATCTCCGCGCGCCACGTTGCGCAGCGTGCTGAAAGAAGCCTTGCCCGATCGTCTGGCCAATACCCTGGCCGACAAGCTGGGCTTGGACGGGATTCTGGCGGGGCAGACGGATGCCTGTCTGCGCGATTTGGAAAGGCAGCTGGCGGACTGGCGCTTCATTCCCAATGGCAGTGAAGGCTTCGCCAAGGCGGAGGTCACAGTCGGCGGAATCAGCACCGCCGAACTTTCTTCAAAAACAATGGAAGCCAAACGCGTTCCGGGTCTGTATGTGGTCGGCGAAGCTGTCGACGTGACCGGCTGGCTGGGCGGATACAATTTCCAATGGGCCTGGGCCAGCGGCTGGGCCGCCGCTCAATCGATCTGATCCCTTTTTTCGTGTTCTGCGTATGATGTGCAGGGCCATTGCATTGCGAGTTTCATGACCTTTTCCAATATACCACCGCTTCTGGGCGATGCTCTTGCCGAACGCGGTTATGCCGCACCCACACCGGTGCAAGCCGCTGTTCTGGGCGCAGAAGCTGCCGGTCGCGACCTGATCGTTTCGGCGCAAACCGGCTCGGGCAAGACTGTCGCTTTCGGTCTTGCGATGGCGGGCGATCTTCTCGTTAACGACGGCGCCTTGCCTTATGCGATTGCCCCTCTGGCGCTGGTGATCGCGCCCACGCGTGAACTCGCATTGCAGGTTAGCCGTGAACTGGGCTGGCTTTACGGCAAGGCCGGGGCGCGAATCGCAACCTGCGTTGGCGGGATGGACCCTTCGAAGGAACGCCGGGCACTGCATGCGGGTGCGACGATCGTTGTCGGCACACCGGGCCGGTTGCGTGACCATCTAGAACGCGGCGCGCTCGACCTGTCGGGCATCAAGGCTGTGGTCCTCGACGAAGCGGACGAAATGCTCGACATGGGCTTCCGCGAAGATCTTGAGGAAATCCTCGATGCGGCGCCGGATGAACGGCGTACCCTGCTGTTTTCGGCAACCATGCCGCGTCCGATCGAAGCGCTTGCCCGGCGTTACCAGCGTGATGCCCTGCGCATCACCACATTGGGCGAAGACCGCGGTCATGGCGATATCAGCTATCAGGCGGTTACCGTATCGCCCTCTGACATCGAGAATGCCGTGGTGAACCTGCTGCGTTTCCACGAAGCGGAAACCGCGATGCTGTTCTGCGCCACGCGCGATAATGTCCGCCATCTGCATGCCACCTTGCAGGAACGCGGCTTTTCGGCCGTTGCGCTGTCGGGCGAACATTCGCAATCCGAACGCAATCATGCACTGCAGGCGCTTCGCGATCGCCGGGCGCGGGTCTGCGTGGCCACCGACGTGGCAGCACGCGGTATCGATCTGCCGACCCTGAGTCTTGTTGTCCATGTCGAGATTCCACGCGATGCGGAGACTTTGCAGCACCGTTCCGGCCGCACCGGCCGCGCGGGCAAGAAGGGCACGGCGGTCATTATCGTGCCCTATCCCCGGCGCAAACGCGTGGAATCGATGCTGCGCCATGCGAAAATTTCGGCGGACTGGATTGCCGCACCGACGCCAGAGGCGATCCGTGCACAGGATCGTGAACGTTTGCTGGCTGCGCTGCTCGAACCGGTCGAGTTCGAGGACGACGATCGCGAACTCGCTGAAACCCTGCTGGCGCAACGCTCTCCTCAGGATATCGCCGCAGCGCTGGTTCGCGCGCATCGGGCCGCGATGCCGCAGCCCGAGGAATTGATCGAAAACACACCCGAGGCGCGCAGTGCCAGCCAGAAGGACCGCCATCGCGCGGGCTTTGAAGATGTGGTCTGGTTCCGCATGAACATCGGCCGTCGCGATAATGCGGAACCACGTTGGGTGTTGCCGCTGATCTGTCGGCGCGGGCATATTACGCGCAACGAAATCGGCGCGATCCGCATCGCGGCAACCGAAACCTATGTGCAGATTCCCCGCGCCATCGCAGCAAAGTTCGCCGACGCGGTGAAGCGCACCGCGAAAGAGGAACGGGAAGATGATCCGGTCCGTATCGAGGAATCGGCCGAAGCGCCGCGCGATGTCGCCCGCACCAACCGCAAGCACGATGGCAAGCCCAACAGCGGCCGGGAATTTGTACGGGACGAACGCGCACCGCGTGGCGCACGCCCGCCGCGCAAAGGCCCGCCCAAAGGTCCATACAAGGGCCCGCCCAAGGGTGGCAAAGGCAAGCCGGGCAGGAAAGGCCCGCGTCCGGGACAGTATTGAGATTCGCCCGGTGGCGCATTGATCGTTCGTCTGTGTCCGACGACGGAGAGGCAAAGGCATGATTGCACGCGAATTGCTGGGGACGGCGCACGTGCCCGGCGGGGAAGATCTGAAGCTCTATAGCCACGATCGCGATTTCATGATCGTGATGGGCCACAACGAACTGATGAGCACCCGCCGCAGCGGTTCGGAAATCGCGCTCGCCACGCAAAGCTGCGCCCGCATTGCCGGGCGCAAGCGGCCGCACCTGCTGATTGGTGGGTATGGCATGGGTTTCACGCTGCGCGCGGCGTTGGATGTGCTGGGGCCGGACGCGGATGTGACCGTGGCCGAACTCGTGCCCGAGATTATCGCCTGGGCGCGGGGGCCGATGGCCGATCTGATGGATGGCTGTCTCGACGATCCGCGCGTGCATCTGACCATGGGGGATGTGGGCGATGTGATCGAGGCCAGCCCCGGCACGTTCGACGCCATCCTGCTGGATGTGGACAACGGCCCGGACGGGTTGGTGCGCGAAGACAACAACCGGCTCTATTCCCGCTTTGGCCTGCGCGCGGCCAAGGCTGCCTTGCGCCCTGGCGGGGTACTGGCGGTGTGGTCCGCCGCGAAAGACAACGCGTTCAAGGCACGGTTGCAGAAAGCCGGGTTCGCCGTGGATGAAGTCGGCGTGCGCGCCCGCAGCAACGGCAAGGGGCCGATGCATGTGATCTGGTTTGCTACCCGCGCCTGAAGGAGCCGCTATGGATCTCGATGACCAACTGCGTCGTTATTTCGCCACCGATGATCTGGCGTCCCTCTCTCCGGCTGGGCTGGAAGCCGGGATCGAGAAGATGCGGGTCGATTTCGGGATGGAGAAAGACCGTCCGCGCCGTTTCGCGCTGTGGACGCTGCTTTACATGTTTGGCGCAGCGCCGGATCTCGATGTGGCGTTCAAGGACGAGGAAGACCGCGAAAGCGCGCGCAACTTCATGGACATGATGGATCGCGCGCAGGATGGTTCGGGCGATTAATCCGCCTCTGTCGCGGAAATTTTCAGGACTTCGATAGCATCCTCTTTCCCGTTGAAGGCCACCCATTCGGCGGCTTCGGCACCGATCATGGCACGGGCAAGCGGGGCGGAAAACGCGATCCTGTGATTGGTCGGATCAGCCTCGTCATCGCCCACGATGGACAAGGTGCGTTCGCGGCCGCCCAATGCGAATGTGACCGTGGTTCCGAATTCCACCGTTTCGCCCGTGGGCACGGGCATCAGTTCGGCGGTGATCTGCCGCGTTTGCCAATAGCGCAAGTCGCGTTTCAAGGCATTGATCGCGGCTTCTTCGCCGCCTGCTGCAATCTGTTTTTCCAATGCGTCGATTGTTTCGCCAATCAGGCGCAGCCCGCGCGCGGTTACGCGATTGGGGCCGGGGGGGATCGGAATCTCGAATTTGGGTTCGAGATGTTCTTCATCGCCATCACGGCGAAACGCAACGCTCATCGATCAATCCTTACGCGCTGAACGTTTCCAGCGCTTCGCTGGCTTCCATCCATGTTGTTTCCGCCGTAGCGATCTTCTTCTCCACATCCGAACGGCGCAGCATCAATTCGGTCATGGTCATGCTGGACAGTGGCGGTTTGGCCGATGACGGATCGAACATGGCCTGATCGATCGTGTTGAGTTGGACCGTCAGCTTTTCCAGTTCGGCTTCGGCCGCCTTGGCCTGTTTGCGCAGATGCTGGCTCTTTTCGCGCGCATCGGCTGCGGCCTTGCGCTGGTCCTTCTTGTTGACGGCGGCGCGCTGTCCATCATCCTTGCGCGCGGCGGGCGGATCTTTTGCCAGAACATAGGCGATGTAATCATCGATCGTGCCGTCAAATTCCCTGGCGGTCCCCTTGTCGACCAGAACCAGCCGGTCAGCCGTCATCTCAAGGATATGCCGATCGTGGCTGACGATAACCACCGCGCCGGTATAGGCGTTCAGGGCTTGAATCAGGGCCTCGCGCGCATCGACATCAAGGTGGTTGGTCGGTTCGTCCAGAATCAGCATGTGCGGCGCATCGCGCGTGATCAGCGCCAGCGCGAGCCGGGCCCGTTCACCGCCTGATAGCTTTTCGACCTCGGTGGTGGCCTTGTCGCCCGAAAAACCGAACCGGCCAAGCTGCGCGCGAACGGCGGAGGGGGTGGACCCTTCCATCAGCTTGGTCATGTGGTGCAGCGGGGTTTCCGAACGGTCCAGTTCTTCCACCTGATACTGCGTGAAATAGCCGACGCGCATCTTGCCGCTGGCATTCATCGCGCCTTCCATCGGTGGCAATTGCGCAGCCAGAAGGCGGGCAAGCGTGGTCTTGCCGTTGCCGTTACGGCCCAACAGCGCGATCCGATCATCGGGATCGATCCGCAGATTAAGCCGTTCGAGCACCGGCGTTTCGCCATAGCCGACTGCCGCAAGATCAAGTGTGATCAGCGGCGGGCGCAGTTCATCGGGCAGCGGAAATCCGAAGCTGAGTGTCGGATCGTCGAGGACTTCGGCAATGGGTTGTAACCGGGCCAGCGCCTTGACCCGGCTTTGCGCCTGCTTCGCCTTGGTGGCCTTGTAACGCCAGCGGTCGACGAAGGCCTGCAACTTGTCGCGTTCGGCCTGTTGTTTGACGCGGGCTGCGGCGGCATGTGACTGGCGCTCGGCGCGTTGCCGTTCGAACGAATCGTAGCCGCCGGGATAGAGGGTCAGCTTCCCGTGCGACAGGTGCAGGATGTGATCGACGACATTGTTCAGGAAATCGCGTTCGTGGCTGACCAGCAGAATCGTGGCGGGGTAGGTTTTTAGGAAATCCTCCAGCCAGAGCACCGCTTCGAGGTCGAGGTGGTTGGACGGTTCGTCGAGCAGCAGGACATCGGGTTGGGAAAACAGCAACGCGGCCAGCGCAACGCGCATTTTCCACCCGCCGGAAAAGCTGTCGAGCGGGCGATGCTGGGCCTCTTCGTCAAAGCCAAGGCCGACCAGAATGCGCGCCGCGCGTGAGGGCGCGGAATGGGCATCGATGGCAATCAGCCGTTCGTGAATATCGGCCAGCCTTGCCGGATCGGTGGCGGTTTCGCTTTCCGCCATCAACACCGTGCGTTCCACGTCGGCGGCCAGCACGGTGTTGAACGGGGTTCCGCTGCCCGCCGGTGCTTCCTGCGCGATGTAGCCGATGCGGCTGCCGCGCGGCATGGTGACTGTGCCGGTGTCGGCTTCGATCAGCCCCGTGATGACGCGGATCAGCGTGGATTTACCCGCGCCATTGCGGCCGATCAGGCCGATCCGCCCGCGGGGGGGAGGATGGCCGTGGCATCGTCAATAATCGTGCGGCCGCCGAGACGGACAGTAATTCCGGTGAGGTTAAGCATCGGGCGCGTTTAGCACAGCCGCGCAGGTACGAAAGCCCAGGATAACCCCGCGCGTAACAAATGCCACACGCAGGGGATATGCACCGTTAGCCTTGCGTGTCTTTCCATTCGCGTTTGATGGTTTTGGCGAGGCTCCACTTGTGGACTTCGGTCGGGCCATCATAGATGCGGAAGGCACGGATTTCGCGGAACACCTGCTCCACAATGGTATCGTCGGTTACGCCCGTTCCGCCCATGACCTGCACGCAGCGATCCGCAATCCGCATCAACGCTTCGGATACGGCAACCTTGGCCATCGAGCTTTCGACCGTGCCCAGCGAGCCGCTGTCGAGCACACTGGCGCACCAGTCGATCATCAGTTCGGCCTGTTGCAGGTCGATCCGATTTTCCGCCAGCATGAAGCCCACGCCTTCATGATCGATCAGCGCCTTGCCGAATGCCTGACGGCGGCAGGCATAGTCGGTGGCGATTTCGTGCGCGCGGATGCAGGCACCCAGCCAACGCATACAGTGCGAAAGGCGGGCAGGGCTGAGGCGGACCTGCGCATATTTGAAGCCTTCGCCCGCTTCCCCGAGCATCTGGTCCGCGGGAATCCGCAAGTCGGTGAGCGTTAGTGTGGCGTGGCCGCCGGGCATGGAATTGTCGATCGTGTTGGGGATCGTGTCGATTGTGATTGCCGGATCGGGCAGGTCCACCAGGAACATGCACGCCCCTTCATCGGCCTTGGCCATGACAATCCCGATTTTTGCACCGTGATAGCCGGTAATGAAGGCCTTGCGCCCGTTGACCACCCAGTGATTGCCATCGCGCACGCAGGTGGTTTTCATCATCGATGGATCGGAACCGGCGCCACCCCAATCGGCCGGTTCGGTCATGAAGAAGGCGGAACGGGCAGTGCCGGCCACCATCGGTGCCAGAAAACGGGCTTTCAGGTCCGTGCTGCCGACATGGTTGAGAAGGTACATATTGCCTTCGTCGGGCGCATTGGTGTTGCAGGCCAGCGGGCCCAGCGGCGACAGGCCGGAGCGGATCAGCACCACCGCGGTTTCGCGCTGGGTCAGGTGCGATCCATCGTCAAGGATATGGGGGTGAGCACGCCCGCGGCGCGGGCTTTCTCGCGCATTTCGACAACCAGTTCGTCCAGCGGGGCGCCATGATGATCGCGCCGCGGATCTTTCTCGTAAGGGACGACCACTTCGCGCACGAAGGCTTCCACTTTGGCAGCGATATCGCGGGCGCGCTGGGAAATGGCCGGGTCTTGCATATGCTGGTCTCTCCACCATGAAATGGGCGTTGGTCTGCCCTTCTTTGAAAGCTGCCGGGTCGCTGTGCCTTGATCTCGCGCAACCGGTCTGTCGCTGCGCTATACCCGGTTGGACGGATCGCGCAATCGTACGCGGTGCGACAGGCAGCGTGGCAGGATGAAGCGGCAATGCTTTACAGTACAACTTTGGTTGTATTAAGAGTATGGCATAAAGTAAGTTTACGCTCACAATGATGGGTGGCACCGGTCGGGCTTGATCGGTTGAGGAGACGTCGAAGATGTATGACCCTGCGGGCAATTTTGCTGAAAATGCTGGCCAACTCGAAGCCGCAGTCGCGGAACTAGACCCTGTCGTTGCACTGCTCAGCCTCATTCACATTACCGGCGATCAGATGTTGTTGCATCGCTATGGCCCGCTGCTCGAAGGGACGCAGGAACAGGTGCGTGAGGCCTTTGTCGATTTCGGCGGCAGCGAACACAAGGTAGCTGATCCCGAGGTGGTGGCGGAAATCCGGGGGCTGCTGCTGCAGGAATTGCGGGGCGGCAGGCCCGAAGTGTTGCTGCACGATCCCGCGACGGGGCTGTTTCGCGAAATGCTGAAGCTTGCGCTGGGGGTTGAATTGCCGGAAGCCTCGTTCGAGGTCGCGCGCCAGCACGGCGGTTTTGTGACGGATACGCGGATCGTGCCGCAGGATGTGATGCCAGCGGCTGATTTCAAGGTCTTGGTGATCGGGGCGGGGATGGTCGGCATCAATGCGGCCGTCAAACTGAAGCAGTCGGGCTTCAACTATACCGTGATCGAGAGCCGCCACGAAATGGGCGGAACATGGTCGATCAATCGCTATCCGGGTGCGGCCGTCGATACGCCCAGCATGCTCTATTCCTACTCGTTCGACCCCAATCCGAGCTGGACCAAATATTATCCGATGAAGGACGAGTTCCTGACTTATCTGGAAAAGGTCGCGGACCGGCACCGTATTCGCGACAATATCCACCTCAACACCACCATGACCGATGCGACCTGGGACGAGGAACGCAAGCTGTGGGTGGTGAAGGCCGTGCGCGATGGCCAGGAGGTCGTCTACGAAGCGAATGCCGTGATCCAGTGCCTTGGCATGTTGACCCGCGCGCGCTGGCCCGATGTCAGTGATCGGGAGAAATTCCCCGGCCCGGTGCTGCATTCGGCCGAATGGGACGAGAGCGTCGACCTCACGGGCAAGCGGGTTGTCATCGTCGGCACAGGCTGCAGCGGCGTGCAATTGACGCGTGCCCTGTCCGAAGTGGCAAGCCATGTCACGGTGATCCAGCGTCAGCCCGATTACATCATTCCCAATCCGCAGGCGCTGGCCCCGGTGCCGCCGCTGGATATCTGGGCGATGGAAAACATTCCTTATGTCGCGCAGTGGAAACGCATGCAGAGCTTGCTCAGTTCGCTGACCGATATGCGCGGCATGATGGGCTTCGATCAGGAATGGCATGACCGGACGGGTGGCTTTGGCCCGCTTAACGATGCCGTGACGCAGATGAGCCTCAATTATCTGCAGAGCTGTTTTCCCGACGATCCCGAAATGGTGCGCAAGCTGACCCCGCCTTATCCGCTCTACGCCAAGCGACCGATCCTCGATTGCGGATACTACGATGCGCTGAAGAAGTCGCATGTCGATCTGATCGAGGGCGAACTCAAGGCGTTCGATGAAACGGGCGTGATTCTGGCCGATGGCACGCATGTGGATTGCGATGCGGTGGTGCTGGCAACCGGGTTCTATCTGGAATGGTACAAGGACCTGAATATCACCGGGCGCGGGGGCAAGACCTTGCGCGATGCGTTTACGCCCTATCCCGAAGCCTATGAAGGTATTCTGGTGCCGCAATTCCCCAATTACCTGATCACGGCCGGGCCGAACACGGGGCTGACCGCCAACCATGCCGTGCTGGGCGAACAACACGTGCACTACATCATCGAATTGCTGCAGATGATGGTGAATGGGGATTACGCTGCGGTTGAGGCGAAACAGGACGCCTTCCGGGACTATAACGACCGGACGGAAGCCGCGCTGAAAGACACCGCATGGTACCGAAAAGGAGCCGCCCACGGTTATTACCGGCATGATGATAGTGGCCGGATCGTCCTGGGGACACCGCGCCACAATTCGACAGTGTGGCATGATACCCGCGTGCCCAACGCGGAACATCTGACTTTCGAACGCCGTCCCGGTGTGCCGGAGCGCCAGCCGCGTCGGATCGAGACTCTCTCGATCTGATGCGTTTCATGGCGCCCGAGGTATCGGGATGGCAGGCTGGCTGGGATGGAGGATGGGGGCTCTGTTCCAGCCGGTCTACCTTGCGTGAGAACGCCGGGTTTTCAGGGGTGCGCTGTGTGCGCCGCAACTGGTTCAGGGGCATAGGCGCGCATGAACAGCGCGAGTGCCCGTTCCACTTCGGCTTCCACCTGTTCCGGGGTAATCGCGTCCACCAGGCCGAGCAGCAACTGCTGCTGACAGCGTGCGATGCTCGTATGCATAAGGAAATACGCAGCGTCAGTGGGGTTGTCGGGGCGCAGCAGCCCACGCCCCATCGCGTTGGCCAGATAATCCGCCAGCAGGGCAATCGTCAGGCGGGGCGCGCGTTCATAAAAGATTTTGCCGATTTCAGGAAACCGTCCGGCTTCCGCCACGACCAGACGATTCAGGGCGATGGCATCGGGCGACGCGATCTTGTTCAGCAACTGGCGGCAGAAATTCCGCAGGGCCGGTTCAATGTCGCCGTTGGCCTTGAGTGTTTCCGATAGCTGCTGCCGGAATGAGGTGGTAACCGTGTCAATTACCGCAGTGAACAGTTCTTCCTTGGAGGGGAAGTAGCTCCACAACGTTCCTTTCGATCCACCGAGGCTGGCCGCGATGGCAGACATGGTGGTGGCCGAGTACCCATGTTCCAGAAAATAGCGCGCAGCCACCGTGAGAATGGATTCACGTCTATCCTGACGGCGCGCTTCGCGGCGGCTTGGTATGTTGCACGAATGTCTCATGATTATTACCGTACTATATGGTACGATTTTTCATTTGACAAGCGTTTCTGACGGGACCAATGGCGCAATTGATACTGAATGGTACGCTTTTATGTCTAAGAATCGCTTGCAGTTATTGCTCGTTGGCGCGGCTTCGATGCTCTCTCTCGGGCTGGGCGGTTGTGCCGCCGTTCCTGACCTTGGGCCGAAGCCTTTGCCGCGGGACGCATCCTCTGTGGCGGCGGAACGCAGCTTTGCCGGGGCGACGGAAAACTGGCCGGGCGATCAATGGTGGACGGCCTATGCTGATCCGCAATTGAATGCGCTGATTGAGGAAGGGCTGCAGAATGCGCCCGATATGGCCGTGGCGGCGGCACGCTTCCGCAAGGCGCTGGGCATGGCCCGGCAGGCCGGGGCGCCGCTTGCCCCGACAATCGATGCCACGGGTTCCGCTTCGCTGACGAAGCAGAGCTATAACAATGGCTTCCCCAAGGAATTCGTGCCGAAGGGCTGGCTTGATACCGGCGATCTTGCCACCAGCATCGGGTTCGATCTGGACCTTTGGGGCAAACACAAGGCTGAACTGGCGGCGGCGACTTCGGAAGTGAAGGCGGCGCAATACGATGTGCGGCAGGCACGACTGGTTCTGGCGACGGGGATTGCCGATGCCTATGCCGATCTCGACCGGCTTTATGACGAACGCGACATTCAGGACGCAACGTTGAAAGTCCGGCTGGCCAGTCAGAATCTCGTGGCCCAGCGCCAGCGCAATGGGCTGGACACCCGTGGGAGCGTGCGTCAGGCCGATGCCACCGTGGCCACGGCACGCGCCAATCTTGCCGCTGCGGAAGAAGCGATCGTTCTGCGTTCGAACCAGATCGCCGCTCTGGTCGGGGCTGGGCCGGATCGCGGGCTTGCGCTTGCGCGTCCGAAACTGGCTGCGCCCGCCGCACGTGGTCTTCCTGCCGGCATAACCACCGATCTTGTCGCACGCCGCCCTGATATCGCAGGGGCCTTGGCCCGGGTCGAAGCTGCGGGCAGCCGGATCAAGGTCGCACGCGCTGATTTCTTCCCTGCGGTGCGGCTCGATGCCCTGATCGGTTTGCAATCGCTCGGTCTCGATCAACTGATCAACAAGGATTCGCTTTACGGCCATGTCGGCCCGGCGATCAGCCTGCCGATTTTCCACGGCGGCGCGATCAGCGGGCAGTACCGTAGCGTCCGGGCTGGCTATGATGAAGCGGTTGCCAGTTACGATGCTACGGTGCTCAACGCCTATCGCGAAGTCGCCGATGCAGTGACCAGCCGGTCGATGTTGGCGCGGCGTCTGGCCGATGCACGCGATGCCATGCATGCGTCGCAGCAAGCCTATGATATTGCACGGTTGCGTTATCAGGGCGGTTTGTCGACCTATATCGATGTGCTGAATGTAGAAGACCGTTTGCTGATCGCGCGCGAAGCGGTTGCCGTTCTGGAAGCGCGGGCCTTCTCGCTCGATATTGCACTTGTTCGTTCTCTCGGCGGCGGTTTCCATCTGTCCGACGTTCCCGATCCCAAGGAAGATACCCATGGCTGAAGCGGCACCTCCGCAAGCGACACAGGCCCCTGCTGAAACCGAGCAGGAACTGGCTATCAAGGCCCGGCGTCAGGAGCAGCGGCGCACCTGGCTGCTGCGCGTTCTTGGTGTGGTGATGGTGATCGGCATCGCCTGGGCGCTCTGGTACGTGCTCATTGGCCGCAATCAGGTCAGCACCGATAATGCCTATGTGAACGCCGAAATGGCGCAGGTGACCCCGCTGATGTCGGCACAGGCCATCGAAGTGCGGGTGCGTGACACGGACAGCGTCAAACGCGGCGATATCCTCGTGCGGCTGGACGATTCCGATGCGAAGATCGCGGTCGCGCAGGCCGAAGCCGATCTTGCCGATGCCCGGCGCCGGTTTCGTCAGGCATCCGCCACCACGAGTTCGCTGGCATCGCAAGTCAAGGCGCGTGAAGCGACGATTGCGCAGATGCGGGCCGATCTCGACAAGGCCCGTATTGACCTCCAACGGCGCGAGGCATTGGCCAGCAGCGGGGCGGTTTCGGGCGAGGAACTGACACAGGCCCGCGCCGCCTATGCGACGGCAAGGGCTGCCGTGGCGCAGGCGGAATCGACCCGCGCCGCTGCCATCGGCGAATTCAACGCGAGTGAGGCGCTGGTGCGCGGCTCCAGCGAAGATACCGATCCCGGCGTGCTGGCGGCGAAAGCGCGCCTCGATTCTGCGCGCCTCGATCTGGACCGCGCGATCATTCGCGCCCCGGTGGACGGTGTGGTGACCAAGCGGCAGGTGCAGGTGGGCCAGCGCGTGGCGCAGGGCACCCCGATCATGACGATTGTCCCGGTCGGTAGCGTTTATATCGACGCCAATTTCAAGGAGCGCCAACTGCGCCGGGTCAAAGTGGGCATGCCCGCAACCGTGACCAGCGATCTTTACGGCGGCAGCGTGGTCTATCATGGCAAAGTGGCGGGCCTTTCCGGTGGCACGGGCGCATCGATGTCGATGATCCCGGCGCAGAATGCGACCGGCAACTGGATCAAGGTGGTGCAACGCCTGCCGGTGCGGATCGAACTGGACCCGAAGGAACTGGCCAAGCATCCGCTTAGGGTGGGGCTGTCGACCGAAGTCGAAATCGACCTTTCGGGTAACTGAGTTTCCTCGTGTCAGGCGCCTTGCCCAGCTTTTCGCAGATCCCGCCATCCCGGCGCTTTATCGCGGGGATGGTGCTGGCTCTGAGCAACTTCATGGTCGTGCTGGACATGACCATTGCCAATGTTTCGGTGCCGCATATTGCCGGCGATCTGGGCATTTCCGCGTCACAAGGCACCTGGGTGATCACCTCCTACGCCGTGTCGGAGGCCATCTGTGTGCCGCTGACCGGCTGGCTGGCGCAGCGGTTTGGCGCGGTCAGGGTGTTCATCGCGAGCATGGCCGGGTTCGGCATCTTCTCGCTCTTATGCGGTCTTTCGCCGACGCTCGACATGCTGGTGCTGTGCCGCATCGGGCAGGGTCTGTGCGGGGGGCCGATCATGCCGATGTCGCAGGCGTTGCTGCTGCGGCTCTATCCGCCCGAAATGCGCGCGCGGGCCATGGGCACATGGGCGATGACCACACTGTTGGGACCGGCGCTGGGGCCCATTCTTGGCGGGACGATCAGCGACAACTGGAGCTGGCACTGGATATTCTTCATCAACGTGCCGATCGCGGTGATGATCTCGCTCGCGGCGATTGCCCTTCTACGCCCGTTGGAAAGCGAAAAGATCAAGCTGCCGATCGATACAGTCGGTCTGGTTCTGCTCGTATTCTGGATCGGGTGTCTGCAGATCATGCTCGATATCGGGCGTGAACACGACTGGTTCTCCGACCCAATCGTGATCGGTCTGGCAATCTGTTCGTTTGTCGGGTTCGTGGTATTCGTCATCTGGGAACTGACGGAGGACCACCCCGTGGTGGACCTGCGCCTGTTTGCCAACAGAGGCTTCTCGTTCGGATTGATAGCCTTGTCGTTATGTTTCGGCACCTACTTCGCCAGTATCGTGGTGATCCCCCAATGGCTGCAGATGTCCATGGGGTACACCGCGACCATGGCTGGGCTGGTGACCGCCTTTACCGCGATGAGCGCATTGACCACTTCGGCCATTGCCGCGCGGATGGTGGGCAAGGTCGATCCGCGGATCATGGTGTCCTGTGCCATGGCGTGGCTGGGACTGATGGCGCTGTGGCGGACAACGCACTGGACGGCCGATGCCGATTTCTGGACGTTGGCCTTGCCCCAGATGATCCAGGGCATAGCCATGCCGTTCTTCATCGTGCCGCTGACGACCATTACACTGGGTGCGGTACACCCTTCGCAAGTGGCTTCGGCGGCGGGTTTGCAGAATTTCGTGCGCACGATGGCCAGTGCCATCGCTGCGTCGATCGTTCTCACGCTGTGGGACAATGCCCAGCGCGTATCCCGCAGTGAAATCGTGTCGAACCTGCAGCCGGATGATACGCTGCGCGATCTTGCGAACAGCGGTTTCCAGACATCGCAGGGGTGGCAGGTAATCAACAATCTCGCGGATCAACAGGCGCTGGCCGTCGGGATCAATCACATCTTCCTGCTATCCTGTTTCGCGCTGTTCCTTGCGGCGGCGCTGGTATGGATCACACCGAAGCCGAAAGGCCCTGTGGACCAGTCCGCAGCGCATTGATCCGGTTCTGCGAGGCAGGCGCATACCTGCCCCGCAAGACCTGCGTCAGTTGCCGAAGCCGAGTTTGGCGTAGAAGTTGATCCCTTCCGCCAGCGCGGCCCCATCGACGACCAGATCGGTACCGGCAATGAAATCGGCCGCATCGCCGGCAAGGAACACCACGGCTGCGCCGACGTGATCAGGCAGACCAGCCTTTTTGAGCGGCTGGAACTGGCTGACATGCTGTTCGGCAAATCCGGCGGAACGCATGTTTTCTGTCAGGATCAGGCCCGGAGAAACGCTGTTCACCTGAATGCCATGAGGGGCCAGTTCCGCAGCGGCGTTTTGCGTCAGGCGGACAAGCGCGGCCTTGGCGGTGCTGTAGATCGGCGGCCCGGCACCATTGGCCTGGGCGGAGATCGACCCGATCGTGATGATCCTTCCAGCGGTTCCGCTGGCGATCATCTGACGCCCTGCCGCACGAATGCCGAGAAACGCCGAACGGAGGGTGAGGGTCAGCGCATCGTCGAAATCCTCTGCCGTGGTATCGAGAATACGCCCGAGCGCCCCCGCAGGGCCACCGGCATTGCAGACCATGCAGTCGAGCGCGCCAAACCGCGATACGGTTTCTTCCACCGCGCGTTGGATATCGCCTTCCACAGTGGCGTTGGCCTGAATGAAGTGCACCCGCTCGCTTTCACTGGCGAGGTCGGAGCGTGCGAAGCTGTCCTGGTCCAGATCGGCGATCGCAACCTTTGCCCCTGCCTGAAACAGATGGCGGGATATTCCGAGCCCGATACCCTTAGCCCCCCCGGTGACGAGCGCGACCTTGCCATTCAGGCTGCTGCTCAGATTGCCGCTCATTGCGGCAGGCCCATCATCAGGGCGAGCAGGCGGATCGGCTTGTCACCATGGTTGAACCAGGCGTGATTGGTATTGCGTTGGACCACCAGATCGCCCGGTTGTACGGTGATCGATTCATCATCCAGCACCAGTTCGACCGGCCCATCGAGAATGACGACGAAATCGACGGTGTTGGTCAGATGAAAACCATCGGCATCGATGCCTTCGGTGCCTTCCTTCGCCAGCGTGGCCTTCATCTCTTCCACAGGCGGCACGGAAACCATGGTCCAGTTGGCCGATCCGATCCCGGCAGGCGGGAAGGCGGCGTTTTCATCGGCATTGTCCGCCCCCAGCGGCGCGTCGGCGGAAACCGACCAGAGATTGACCCAGTAATGGTCGGGCAGTTCCTCGGCTTTGAGCACGCGGGAACGGCCATCGACTGTAGTGGTCACGATAGAGCGCATGATTGGGTTCCTCTCCCCGTTATACAAACAAAAAGGCCTGCCGGAGGGTTATCCCCCGGCAGGCCCATTGCATCAATGATGGTGCATCAGAATTCGATGCTCAGATCGACACCATAGGTTGCCGGATCATCGAACAGGCCAGCAGCGGTGATGCTGGTGTTGGCGATGAAGTTCAGGCGCTGCTTGTTGGTGATGTTACGACCCCAGAGCGAGACGGTGGCCTTGGCCGGTCCGACATCGATATCCATGACCGAAGCGCGCGCATTGAGGGTCCACAGACCCTTCTGCTTGAGCAGGTCGTTCATGTAGCGCGGGTCGTACGACAAGCCTGCCGCGACGAAGCCGGCATTGCTGAATTCCTGCGTGCCGACGTTGATCGTGGAACGATAAGCGCCGTCAAGTTGCAGCGACAGCCGGGTATCGTCCACCAGCGGCATCACATACTGTGCCGAAAGGTTGGTCATGAACTTCGGACGCTGCGAAACCGGGTAATCGCTGACCTTGGTTACACCACCGGCAGCAAGAATATCTGCGGAGATCTTCTTGTACTTGAAGTTGGTGTAGCTGCCCGACCAGCCCAGCGTGAGGCCTTCGGTCGGAACCGCAGTGAATTCCCATTCCAACCCGTAAGCGCGCGCTTTACCGAAGTTGGTGGTGTACTGCGACGCGCCCGACATGACTTCTTCACCACTTGGTGCAGTGACCAGTTCACCCGATTTGAACAGCGGGGTCTGCAGACCGGTGTACGTCACGTGGAACACGGCAAGGTTGGCACGCAGGCGACGATCAAACAGTTCGGTCTTGACGCCCGCTTCCCACGATTTCGCCTTTTCTTCACCATAAGTCTTGGCTGCGGCGATGAACGGCAAGTGGGTTACCGGATCAACAGCCATCGGGCCCGCCGCCGTACCGCCAGCAATGAAGCTGGTGCTGTACTTGGCATAAGCCATGGTGTTGTCGGTCGGCTTCCAGGTCAGGTTGACGAGGTAGCTGAAATTGCCCTTCGAATAGTTGTAGTTCGCGCCGGGTTGGCCACTGGACGTGTCGAAGAAGTTCTTGTCGTCGTGCGTGTAGCGCAGACCGCCGGTCACATCGAACTGATCGCTCACGTGATAGGTCAGCTGGCCGTAGGCGGCCTGCTGCTTGACACGATACTGGAAGCTGCGATCGAAATCGTCGATCGACGATCCGGGGGCATACCGCATGCCGAGGTAATAGGCCGAGAACGTTTCGTTGGTCAGCATACCCCACGGGTTGCTGCCCGGCTTGGTCCGGCGGGTGTAGTGGAACAGACCCAGCGTACCGGTGACCTTGTCGGTATCGATATTGAGCTGCAGTTCATTGCTGAACTGGTTCAGCTGGCTGCAGCACATAACCGTCAGCAGACCGAGTTGGGTGTTCGGTGCGATGTCGAGGAAGCCCGTACCATCGAGGTTCGATGTGAACCCACTACGCTTGTTCGAACGCCAGCTGGTGGAGTTCTTGATGCTGAGCCAGTCGTTCGCCTGATAATTGGCGACGAACAGGTGCGACTGCGTCTTGGTGAGAGTCGGCGTGGTGTTGTCGTTAAACGCGATCTTGCCGCGCTTGGTCTGGATCAGGTCGTCCAAGGACAGACCGCCGCCAGCTGCCTGGGCTGCGATCTGATAATATGCACCAAGGCCGCCCAGGGTGTCCGGCAGGCCGATCAGATAGACCGGGGCGCCCGAGGACTTTTCACGCGTCCAGTCGAATTTGTAGTCGAGCGTCAGCCCTTCGACGACGTCCTTCCAGCGCAGGGTGGCGTGAACTGCGTCGGTCGTGCTTTCGCCCAGGCGCTTGACCGAGGTGAGCTTGCCGAGTTCGCCATTGGTGAAGGCGGTGTAGTCCATCGTCGTCTGACGGAAGTTGCGGACGTTGCTCTTGCGTTCGTTATGCAGGTAGCTGACCGATGCGCTCAGCCCGTTCCATTCGGGCGTGTCGATGCGGGTCTTGCTGCGGAACGAACCGAAGCGGGCGTAGCTCAGGTCCTGCTTCACGCCGAATTCGCCCTTGGGGCCCGACGTGATGTAGTTGATGGCGCCGCCGGTGGAGTTGGTGCCGAACAGCGTGCCGGCCGGGCCACGGATGATTTCGACGCGTTCGATATCCGACATGTCGAAGATGAGGCCGTTCAGCGCACCGAGGTAAACGCCGTCGATGTAGTACGAGATACCGTTGTCGACCGTCGGGTTCGATGCGGCGCCCGAAACCTGACCGCGCATGACGGTGGTGGGGATGGCGCTGCCGCCCGGCTGCTGCACGACGTAGAGGTTCGGTGCAATCGAGCGCAGGTCGGTGATGTTTTCGATGCGGGCGTTGGCAATCGCTTCGGAGGTGATGGCGGTCACGGCCACCGGAACCTTCTGCAGGTTTTCCTCACGCTTCTGCGCGGTCACCACGATTTCCTGAACGCCGCCGCTGCGTGCTGCGGGCTCGTCGGTTTCCGTCTGTGCAAATGCGGGCTGCGCGCCGCAGATCGCCAGCGCAAGGGCAGATGCCGATGTGCCGCAGACGTACTTCAAGTAACTCATTGTAACACTCCCTTTAACTTTCCGTTTGGGTCGGAAATACTTTTGATTCTCGTAGGCTGGGTGTCCGCGCTTAACGCGCGGACAGGGCTTCTTCCGGCAGGGGCGGGAAGGATGACAGGGACGCGGCGTCCACAAGCTGTGCCTGGCCGTTCAGGGCAACCGAACGGCGGCTGAGCAGGAACAAAGCCACTTCAGCGACCTGTTGCCCGGAAAGGGCGCCACGATATTCCGGATCGGTCAGGTCTTCGGGCGCATCGACCGTTTCCACTGCGGCCAATCCGTTCATGCTGGTCAGCACCATGCCCGGGCAGATCGCATTGATGCGCAGGCTGCGCGCTGCGAATGATGCCGCGGCCGAGCGCACCAGACCGACAACCCCGTGCTTGGACATGGAGTAGGCCGCCGCTTCGGCGAACCCGATGATCCCGGCGCCGGACGCGGTGACGACGCAGGCTCCGCCCGGGCGCAGGCGCGCTTGCGCCTGTTGCGCACCCAGAAAGGCTCCGCGCAGATTGACCGAAATCACGCGGTCGAAAGTATCGAGCGACAACTGATCGAAGGGCACATAGGGCTGGAGAATGCCTGCGTTGAGGAAGGCAGCGTCGACCCCGCCGAACGCCTGTTCAGCCGCATCGAACATGGCCTTGTTATCGGCTTCGCTGGCGATGTCGGCAGTTACGGCGATGGCCTTGCCACCTGCGGCGGTGATCAGTTCGACAGTGCGCTGGGCCGTCGCTTCGTCACGGTCCACCACCACGACGCTGGCGCCTTCCAAGGCGAGGCGCTGGCATGCCGCGCGGCCGATACCCGATCCACCGCCTGTGACCAGGGCAACCTTCTGCGCAAAATCGCTCATTCACAATACTCCTTCATTTTCGCAACCGGCCGCACGAAGGCGCGGCGATCAGGTCGACGCGTAGGGTTCGGGGAAAGGCCTGCCAAATCCGGGTGTCAGGGCTTCCAGTTCGGCAATTCACGGATTGTCGTAGCGATTGCAGCACTGTCTCCACCGAGATCGCCAAGGTGTTCGCACAGTTCGTCAATCAGGCTCAGTGGCGCACGCAAGCCGTTCAGTGACATGACCTGGCTTTCCACCGCCGACCAGGCTTCGGGGGTGTCTTCTGCCACAAGCGCCGCCGGGCCTTCCGCCAGTACGACGCGTGCGGCACGCCCCGCGCCGACCGAGAAAATCTCACCCGAGATCTCTGTCGACAGCAGCCATCCCACAAATGCGGCGACCCGTTCCGGCTGGAAATTCGCGGCCAGATGATCGCGCAGCACAGGATCGGGGATTTGCGCGGTGAGGCGGGTGTAGGCTGCCGGCATGACGGCATTCACCGTTATCTGCGCTGCGCCGCCTTCTTCGGCAAGGGATCGGGTGAAACCGATCATGGCGGATTTGGCGGTCGAATAGTGGGTAGTGAACGGCGCGCCGAAAGAGGCGTTGGAGGAGGAGTTGATAATGCGGGCCGCGCCCTGCCGGGCGAGATGCGGCCAGGCAGCGCGGGTAACCGCGACCGTGCCGCCCAGATGGGTATCGATCATGCGCGCCCAGTCGTCGATCGGGATTTCAGCGAACCATCCGCCACCGGAAATGCCGGCATTGTTCACGAGAATGTCCAGCCGTCCGAACGCGGAAATGGCTGTATCGACAATGGCTGCCGCATTGTCGGTTACGCTGTAGCGCGCGGCTACGGCGCTGCCGCCTGCCTGTTCGATTTCGCGAACAACGTCATCAGCAGGATTATTATCGTCGGGGGAGCCATCGGCAGCGCAGGCATAATCATTGACGACAACTTTGGCGCCGCGTGCGGCGAGCAAGAGTGCATATTCGCGGCCAAGGCCACGTCCTGCACCGGTCACGATCGCAACCTGGTCGTCAAAGCGAACGCTGTTCATCCTCACTCCCTTGTGATCATTTATTTTCTTGGCGAATCCATACAGATCGTATGATTTCTGCGGTTGGTTGTGCCTGCCTATATACATTACAAATTGCAATGCAATGACCGCGTCGCAGGTTGTGTTTTTTGCATGAATCAAACATACGGGCGCGGTGAAAAACAATAAGAGGGGGAGGGCATGACTGAGGGCAGCAAGCGCGTGCAAGGACGGCCGCGGTCACCGGAAAATGACCGGGCTATCCTGAGTGCTGTCAAAACCATGCTGGCGGAAGAAGGTTTCGAGGCCTTGCGGTTCGACGCTCTGGCGCGGGTTTCGGGCGTGTCCCGGCCAAGCATCTACCGCCGCTGGGCGAGCAAGGCCGAGCTGCTGAACGATGTTGCTTACGGGCGCAAATGGGACATGCCGACTGCGCTTGTGCCGGGCGATCTGCGCGCAACGATCCGCAACATCCTCGAACATGTCGCAGCCTATTACAGCCGGCCTGAAATGCGGGCCGCCGTGCTGGGTGCCATGGCATCTCTGCCATCCGCAGCCGCGGCGCCCTGCGATCTGGCCATTGAGGCGGAAAAGGAAACACGGGCCGCCGTCGCGGCGATGGTTGCCGATGCCAAGGCGGCTGGCCTGATGCGACAGGAGGTGGAGGCGGATTCGCTGTACGAGCTGATGATGGGATCGGTGATCTATCGTACCGTGTTCAGTTACCGGCGGATTGCGGGCGACATTCCGGACGATCTTGTCGACACGATCATTGACGGGTTGAAAGCCTGATCGGCCCGATTGGCGGATGGCACCGCAGCGTGGGCAGCGCTCAGAACAGGCGGGTCAGGTAATAGAACAACGCGCCAACGATGGCGCTGGCCGGAATCGTAATGAACCACGCCACGATTACGCGGCTCGCCACGCTCCAGCGCACCGCGCTGGCGCGGCGCGCGGCGCCCGTGCCCACGACCGCGCCGGTAATGGCGTGGGTGGTGGAAACCGGGATGCCGGCGGCGCTGGCCCCGAAGACCACGATCGAACCCGCTGTCGAGGCGCAGAAGCCGGAATGATGGTTCAGCTTGGTCAGTTTGCTGCCCATCGTCTTGATGATTTTCCAACCGCCCGACATCGTGCCCAGCGCGATTGCAAAATAGCAGGACAGCACGACCCATTCCGGCACGTGGAATTCCCCACCGAGATGGCCGGTGGAATAGAGCAGAACCGTGATGATCCCCATGGTCTTCTGCGCATCGTTGCCGCCGTGGCTGATCGAATAGGCCGCGGACGATATCAGATGCAGCCCCTTGAACGCACCGTTGGCCTGACGGGGCTGGACCCCTCGGAACAGCCAGCTTGTGATCAGCATCATCAGCATCGCCAGGGCAAAGCCGATAATCGGGGAAACGAAGATGGCTGCCACTGTCTTGATCGTGCCGGATGCTTCCACCGCGCCGTGTCCGGCATGGGCAATGCCTGCGCCCAGCAGGCCGCCGATCAAGGCGTGGCTGGAGGAGGAAGGAATGCCCTTGATCCAGGTCAGCACGTTCCAGAACATCGCCCCGACCAGCGCGCCGAAGACGACGGCAGGTGTCACCACATCCTTGTCGATGATCCCTTTGCCAACTGTTTCGGCGACATGCAGGCCCATGATCCAGTACGCTGCGAAATTGCCGAAAGCGGCGAAAAGCACGGCGGCAACCGGTGAGAGCAGGCGTGTTGCAACCACGGTGGCAATGGCGTTGGCCGCATCGTGCAGGCCGTTGAGGAAGTCGAACGCGAGGGCGAGCGCGATCAGCCCGATCAGGAGGGGCAGGGCGAGGCTGTGATCCATGGTTGGATGCCGCTATCGGTCAGGAATGATCGATTACGAGACCGTCGATCTCGTTAGCGAGGTCTTCGAAACGGTCGACCACACGTTCAAGGCGCTTGAACATTTCCTGTCGCGCCATGAATTGCAGGGGATCGCGGCTGCCAATCTCGCGGAATATGCGTTTGAGCCCGGCAGCGTGGATTTCATCGGCATGCCCTTCCATCCGCACGAGGCGTTCGGTCAGTTCGTGCAGGCGCACGCCGTTGTCGGCGATCTTGCGCAGCAGCGGCATGGCTTCGGCGGTCAGACGCGCGGCATCGACGATAATCGCTGCCATGTCGCGCATTTCCGGCTCAAACTCGGTGATGTCATAGAGATCGGCAGCACCCGCTGTCATGTGCATTTCGTCGATCGCGTCATCCATCGTGCCGATCAGGCTGGTAATCGCACCGCGGTCGAACGGAGTCAGGAATGTGCGGCGAACGGCCTGCAGGACTTCGCGGGTTATGTTGTCGGCATCATGTTCGCGTTCTTCGATTTCGCGCACGTGATCGACAGTGCCCGGGCCGCCCTGCAGCAGGCGGGCAAGGGCATCGGCGCCTGCGACAAGCGTGGCCGCCTGTTGTTCGAACAGCTCGAAGAAATTGCCCTGTTGCGGAATCAGCCGTTGGAACCAGGCAAACATGGCATTAACCCCCGTTTTGTCCGCAACTGTTTCAATGAGATTTAGCCCCAGCGCAGCGCGGCGGAATTCGCGCGGTCCGAAACTCCGGATCAGCGCGCGCAGATCCTCTTCTTCCACGGCTTGCGCCGCTTCATCCAGCGTGAACCAGCGGCGTTCACGCTCGTGCTGTTCTTCCCAGCTATCCAGTTCGTCGGTCACGGCGAAGGGGAAGACCTGCACGTCGGTCCACATCGATGCGCCGGATTTCTGGCGTTTGCGAAAACGGAAGCTGCCGATCGGGGTGGGGCAGGCGGCGCCAAGCACGCCTGCTTCCTCTTCGGCTTCGCGTGCGGCGCTGGCATGCGGAGGCAGGCCGTTCATCGGCCGTCCCTTGGGAATAACCCACCGCCCCTTACTACCGCGCGAAGTGATCAGCAGGATGCGTATGGGCGCATCAACGGCGGGCGACTCCGCGCGATAAGGGAGCACAGCGATTTGCCGCATGGTCATGATGACCCTCCACTATCGTCACGCGGCGTGCGCGCTAGACGATGTGGCATGTGCAGGCAATGCGCAGAATGCCACTATACCCGGTAATGTGACAAACGGATGACAGGTATGCGCCCGTATGCCTTGCGCCGGGTTAGTGTCGTTGCCCCGGGCGTGCCGGGGCAACGATTGATTTCAGGCGTATTCTTCCCAGGCAAGCGACGCTTCGGCGGTGTCGATCTGTTCGGCTCCCTTGATGCCCAGCGCTGCACGGGCTTCGGGGATCGGCAGATGGAAGACATCTTCATACTTCGCCATGAAGATCGGGCCTGATTCCAGGCCAACGCGCATACCGCCCTGTGAGGCCGCCATCGCGGCAAGAAACGATTGCTGGTAATGCAGCCCGGTGCGGCAGATCAGCCGCTGTGCGCCCAACAATTGCCCGACATTGACCATACCGGCGAGTTCGGCATCGAGAAAACGCGGGACGTTGGTCAACCGCGCATAATAGGGCACCAGTTCACCCAGGATATCGAAATTGCCCCCGGTGATGATGTGTTCCAGATCGTGGGTCTGGCCGCTGCGCAACGAGTAATATTCGAACTGGTTCTTGGGTTCGAACCGGGGCACGATATCGATCTGGAACGCATTATCCGCGAGATAACGTCCGAACACATACCCCAGCGAGCCTTCGGGATAGGCCAGCAATTCATCGACAGTGAACGTCGAGGAAAAGCCTTCGCTGAACCAGCGGTCCAGTTCGGGCGATGTCTTGCGCTGCGCGGTGAACAGTTCCTCGATCCGGTCAAGATCGAGAATGTCCCGCAGGATCAGGTGCAGGGCATAGGCATCGGCTGATGTGGGGCGATCCTTTCCGCTGCGGCGCAGAAAGCTGGTCGCGATCCAGTCCCGCAGGCGCGGGTCGTTGAGATAGGGGGAGGAACTGATCAGCGTGCTGCTTTCCGTGGCCACGGACTTCATGCCGCGCAGAAGATAGGGGGTATCATTGTCCTGCATGGACTCTCTCCGTCGAAGGTTTCTTTATTCCGCGATCGCGCGCGCCATGGCGGCGGGCACTTTCACGGGCACTTCCAGCAACCGTTGCCCCATGGTCTTGGCGGCCGCATCAAACCGGGGCGACATACTGATCCCGCCACCCTGGGCATCGTGCACCACAAAGTTCAGCGCATGAAAGCCCGGCGCGTCGTATGCGTCAACCCGCCTGTCCGCCGGATTGTCGAACTGGTCGCGATAACATTCCGCCACGGTATCGGCGGTCAGGCTGGCGCGAATATAGGGCAGATATTCCGGTTTGCGCGCGATCACGCCGACGTTGAAGAGGCGGCCCTTGTCGCCGCTGCGCGTCCACGCAAGCGAGAGCAGGGGCACCTCTTCCGTGCCGTCAGCCGCCGCTTCCGCAGCCGCGCGTTCGGGCAGGGCGGCGGGGTCGAAGCCCGATACACGCCGGTCGGCAAAAGGAACGTCCTTGCCTTCCAGTGTCACATGGGCGGGCACTTTGTCCTTGTCGATCAGGAACAGGAACACTTCCGTCAGCGGGAAGGCGCGCGGCGCGGCGATTATCGGGGCAATCGATGTGCCCACGGCCATATTCATGATCGCGGTCGACTGTTCGCGGTTGAACATCGCCGCCGCGCCCGGATCTTCATGATCGACCACGATCTTCAGCAGCACTTCACGCGGATCGAGCGGGCGGGCCGCGCTTGCATAGCTGGCTTCGGTGCCGATCACTTCGACATGCGTCAATTGCCAGTCGGGCTGGTTGCGGTTGCGCAGGATATCGGAGGTGCGCTTGAGCAGGGCTTCCGCCGTGCGGCGTGCCTTGGCCGGGGCTTCCAGTCCGACAATCGGAATCAGTGCGACCGAACGCCAGCCAGCGTCATAAGTGAGGCAGACCTTGTACTGGTCGGTTGGAGGGTAGCCTTTGACCCCGGTCATCAGCACCCGGTTTTCGCCCACCTGTTCCAGTTTCACGTCGCTGAAATCGCAGACGACATCGGGCAGGTAATAGGCGCGGGTATCGCTGACTTCATAAAGCAGCTGTTCGGCAACGGTGCCGATGGAAACCAGCCCGCCGGTCCCTTCGGGCTTGGTGATAATGCACGAACCGTCGGCCCGGCATTCCCCGATCGGAAAACCGATATTGGCCCAATCGGGCACGTCGCGCCAATCGGTGAAAGTGCCGCCGGTGACCTGCGTACCGCATTCGAGGAGGTGCCCAGCGGCAGAGCCGGCGGCGAGCAGATCGAAATCTTCCGGCCCCCAGCCGAATTCATGGATCAACGGGCCAAGGATAAGCGCGCTGTCCACTACGCGCCCGGTAATCACGATATCGGCGCCCGCATCAAGCGCCGCAGCGATCGGGAAGGCGCCGAGATAGGCATTGATGCTGCCGATCTTGCCTTCGGGGAAGGGGATGTCGTTGAACATTTCCCGCACACCCTGCGCGCGCAGGTCCGGGACCATGGCGTCGATATCGTCGCCGGTAACGACACCGACCCGGATGTCCAGATTGAGTTCACCCGCGCGCTGGCGGATCATATCGGCCAGCCCTTCGGGATTCATGCCGCCCGCATTGGAAATCACCTTGATCCCGCGATGTTTCAGTTCCGCGAGATAGGGGCCGATATGCAGATCGACAAAATCCGTAAGAAAGCCGGATTTCGGGTCTGCTTCCCTGAGCCGCCGCATCATGCCCATGGCGCCTTCGCCGAGGTAGTCGAAGGCGAGATAGTGCATCTCGGCTTCCTTCAGCAATTGCGGGACCGCGATCACGCTGTCGTTGAGGGCGCCCGAGGCACCGGCAATCCGCACGACCTTGTCGCTGACGTCAGGTTTCATCGCAATCCTTCCCAAGCGTTCGTTATCGCGCCATGCATGCGGCGCGGCTCTTGCGGCATGTGTAGAAGTTCTGTTCGTGGCTGTGTAGTATGCCAGAACAACCTATGACTCAGAGTGATACCCTTGGCCGGCAGCCTGACGATGCCGATGCATGGCGGCGGCGCGAACTGGCGGCGTTCCTGCGTTCGCGCCGCGTGCGCCTGTCCCCCGAAGACCATGGCCTGAGCGAGGGGCGCAGGCGGCGGACGACGGGCTTGCGGCGTGAGGAAATGGCCATGCTGCTCGATGTTTCGGTGTCGTGGTACACCAAGCTGGAACAGGGCGTGGATGTCACCGCATCACCGCGCCTGCTGGGCAAGATGGCCGATGTGCTGATGCTTTCGCCGGTGGAGCGGGGGCAACTCTTGCGGCTGGGGCTGGAGGAGCCGGGCGGGGCACCACCACCTGATGCGGACGATGTGTTGCCTTCGGTGCAGATGATTATCGATGCGATGCATTATGCCCCGGCATTCGTACTGTCATCGCGGGCCGATTATATCGCCTGCAATCAGGCAGCTCGCGCCTTCTTCGGCAATTTCGAACAGTTTGCGCAGAACAATCAGCTGATATCGCTGTTTCTTGACGATGCCGTGCGCGCGGTCCTGCCCGACTGGCAGGAATCGGCGCGCAGTCAGGTTGCGATGTTCCGCCGGGCTTTCGCGCGCAATATGCAGGACCAAGGTTTGCAGGATCTGGTGCGCACGTTGCTGGAAGGGAGCGAGGAATTCAGGGCCTTGTGGGAAGAGTATGCCTTGCCTTCAACCGCATCGCGTGATTTGCGCTATAGCCTGCCGAACGGGGAACAGGGGCACTTCCGCCATTTCACATTCTTTGCCGATCTCGAAAACCAGTTCCGTGTGGAAGTGTTCAACCCCATCGGTGACGTGACCCTGCAATGGATGATTGCGCGGGTGAATGCGGGGGACCACAACGGCTAGCGCAACAAAAAAGGGGCGGAGCATCGCTCCACCCCCTTTGCTATTCCTGCCCTGTTGTCAGAACAGATTTTCGAGCTTTGCTTCCACACCAAGGAAGAAGAACCGGCCCACGGCATCGATCGGGTAAGCGAGCGAGCCCACATCCGGCTTCTGGTTGGTGAAGTTGCGGATCCCACCGAACAGCTTGAAGCGTTCGTCATACGTGTAGCTGGCGTAGATATCGTGGCGCGCCCGTTCCTTGTACTTCTTGTACTTGGGTTCGGTGATATCGGGGTTAGCCTGCATCGTATTGTAATCGAAGCGGTAGGTCTTGCTGAACCATGCAAGGCCGTAGTTCACTGTGAACGGGCCTTTTTCCCAGGTCAGGTCAAGGTTGCCGACGAATTTGGGCCGATAGGGTTGGCCCCGTTCGTTTTCGGGTTCGGCACCCGGCATCGAAATGGTTTCCAGCTTGTCGAGGTAACCGCCGACCAGCCGAATGGAGAACATGCCCATGTTGTCGGTGGGGATGCTGTAGTCGAGCGTCAGATCGAGACCGGCCGTGTTCCAGCGTGCGACGTTACGCGGGATACGCATGAATTCGACAATCTTGCCGCTGCCCGGCTCACGGGTGATCGCTGCGCAGAACTGGTTGTCGAGCGTCGGCTGATCGACGCAAAGTTCGGCCAGATCCTGCGGTGGCGGGGTGCTGATCGCATTGGTCAGCTTGATGTTGTACCAGTCCAGCGCCACGCGGAGGCGCGGAACGGGCTGGAGCACAAGGCCTGCGGTCCAGGTCTTGGCGGTTTCTTCGCGCAGATCCTTGTTGCCGCCCAGGAACCCTGCAACAGTCGCGCTGTTGGGGTCGATGTAATTGCCCGGGTTGGCCACGCCCAGACTGGTCAGCAAGGCAAGGCAGTTCGCCTGACGCGAGGAAGACCCATTGTTCACGTTCAAGGCGGCGCAGGGATCGTCGATCCGCTGGAAATCCTGCCCGGCGGGTGAGAACAGTTCGCCGATGTTGGGCGCACGCACCGCCTGCGAATAAGTGCCGCGGAAGCTGATCGCATCGTTCACGGCCCAGAGACCGTTGACCTTCCAGGTCGTGGTCTTGCCGATGGACGAATAGTCGGAGAACCGGATGGCACCACCAACCGAAAGTTCCTTCGCCCAGGGCTTGTCCTTGATCAGCGGCACATAAAGTTCACCGAACGCTTCCCACACGTCATACTTGCCGGATTCGGGAACCAGCACGTTGGTGTAGGTCAGGCCTTCGCTGACCAGGGGGTCAGGGCGCGAAACGCTCTTTTCCTTGCGATATTCACCGCCCAGGGAAAAGCGTACAGGCCCGGCGGGCAGTTCAAACAGTTGCCCGAGATCGCCGGTAAGGGTAGCGTTGAAGACCTGTTGCGTCAGCTTGGCATGGTCAACCGTATTGACCCGGATCCAGTCGATTGCCTTTTGCGAGGGGGAACCATCGCCGAAAATGTTCAAAGGAACGCATTCGTTGGGCGAGAAGGTGAGTGGACCCGTCGGCTGACGCGACCCGTTGAAGCTGGGGAAGGGCTGATAGGCTGCCCCTTCCAGCGCAACCCGGCAGACCGGATTGCCCGCGCCGTCCTTCACCACGTCAATCGCTGCGAAGAAACGATCGTTCAACTGGTTGCCGATCATGCGATTGGCGACTTTCGTCTGGCCGTAAGTGTATGAAACTTCGTATTTCAGGTGCGAATTGATTTCGCCATCCAGCCCAACAACTGCACGGATGGTTTCGCGCTTGATGCTTTCGCCACGAACCCCGAGATCGAAGTTGTCGCGGTTCATCAGAACGCCATCGGGCAGGCCGTCGATCTCGAATGCTTCGGCCGCCAGACCCGGGATGACCTGCGCACGCACGGCGTCAGGCATGAAGGGATTGTCGACACTCAGATAGTTGTAGAAATCGAACGTCGGCTGATCGGTCGCCATGGATTTTACGTGCGCATACTTCGCTTCCACGAAGAGACGTGCGGCCGGGCTGAATTCGTAGGAAAGCAGCGCGTTCGCGATATGGCGTTCGGTGGCCGGGATGAGATTGCCCAGATAATCCGCCGTGGGCGTGCCCGATCCGTTCTGGTGATAATAAGGCGGCACGAAAAGGCCATTGTTGAACGCGGAACCATTGGGGTTCAGGTCGGGCATGCCATCGAAGTCGAGGTCGATCGCGCCACCGCGGGCGCTATCGAAGAAGCTGATGTTGCGTTGGGGGATATAGTCATAGATGTTGGGATCGTCATCCCCATCGGCGGGATTGCGATACATGCCGCGATAGTTGCTGCCGCACAGATATTTGCGATCGCAGGCTTCGAGGCGGCCTTCCTTGCCGTATTGATAGGAAATCGCGATATTGCCGCGACCTTCCGAGAAATTCTTGCCGGCCGTGATGGACAGATCGGTCTCGTCCGCATCACCCTTCTCGGACAGGCCATATCGTGCTCGTGCCGTCAGCCCTTCGAAGTCACGCTTCATGATGAAGTTGACGACGCCGGTCACGCCATCTGCGCCGTAAATCGCGGATTCACCGCCGGTTACAACGTCGATCCGCTGGATCAGATCTGTCGGGATAGTGTTGATGTCCACGGCAGCCGTGCCGGGCAAAGCCGCCACGTGGCGGCGGCCATTGACGAGCACGAGCGTGCGTTCCGGCCCGAGATTGCGCAGGTCGAGCAGATTGAGGCCCGTTGAGCCAATGAAGGCGTCCGCGCTGGCGCCCGCCAGTCTGCCGCGGGTGCCCGAGCCCACCAGAGCGGGCAGCCGGGTGAGGTACTGGGTGACGTTGGTGTCCCCCGATTCCTGAAGGGTATCCGCTGTGATGGCCACCACCGGGCTGGGGGAGCTGTAATTGGGAATGGTAATGCGCGTGCCCGTAACGATGATCAGGTCATCGCTGCTGGCGGCGTTGGTCTGATCTGGCGCTTCCTGTGCGTAGGCCGATACGCTGGTCACTGTCGCGAGGACTGCGGCTGATGAAGTGAGAAGACTTTTCTTGAAGATTAATCCATTCATGATCAAGCCCCTACATGAAGGTGAGATGAACCCACTGGGCTTAGAACGCACATGTCTGTCAATTGTGTCCCAACAAGGCGGTTTGATTCCTGTTGTGCATGTTACAGAATAGCAACATTTTGGACCTACATGGGTCATAATGTTGGGTTTTTTGTTATCGCGGAGCATTAGCATTGTCGATGCGGCTGCATTGCGCGATGCGGACCACGTCGTTCATCCAAGGGCATTGACTCGGACGTGAACCTGGCGTGGCCATCTTCTGTCCTGTGCCGTCAGGATCAAGCCGCCAAACCGAGATGGCGATCCGGTGGCCCGTCCGTGTGCGGAATGCTGGTTGCCTTCTCTGCGATCCATCCGGGTGTCGGGGCGAGATGTTGCGGGTTGGAAGGGGTCTCGGAGATCAGTTTCCGGCAATCGACGGGGCGTGCTGATTTTTAATAAGTTTCTGATAATAAAAATATAATGTGTTTTGTCGCGTGCCCGATCGTTGGCATGGATGGATCGCCGTGGCGCCCGGGGCAGCGCGCATTTTCACAATGCTTGTGTCCGCTGAAGATCGTATGAATTCCGTGATTTACACTAAATCAGAAAATCATATGTGAATCGTTATTTCGTATTCGATGTGAAATTTCAAAACATGGCGAAAGTGTTGAAGTAATGTTTTGGCGTCCTCCCGGGGTTATTTGCGGAAGGCGGCGGCCCATCGCTGCACCTCACTGGTGATGGAAATCTCCCCGAGTCAGTTAATTATCGCGGGCGATCCGCCCCGAAATGGTACAGCCGCAAGACTCGCATCTCCAAGGCGGAATCGTTCTGAGATCGCCATTGGCTTTGGATAAATCGGAAAAATACCTCGTATGTTCAATGACATAAGAATGTGAATTGCGTGTTTGACGCGATTCCGTGTGATGCGAATTTGCAGATCAAGAAGAATATTCGCCTATCACTGCGGTTATTTGGATTAGTTAACGCACTTGCGGGAATTCAGTGCGCCTGCTTTCCTCTCCTCACAGACATGAGTCGAGTCGTGCGGAAATCACGATGAGACGCAGTTGAGGCGAAATGGCGCAGAGCACGGGGCTGCAGTGTGGTCCTGGGGTGGATGGCCGAGATATTTCTAGCCGGTCCAACTCTGCACCCTCTCGCTTTGAGGCAGGCTTGTGGCCTGGCCGGAGAGATATGGGGCAGGTAGCATGATGGATTTCGATACTCCCAACGGGATCGATGGGTTCGAAACGGAAGACAACGCAGGTCTTTCGCCTTCATTGGCGGTTTTGGCGGCGGGGGCTGGCACGGGGGCGGTCATTCTGCCCGTATCCGCCGATAATGTCGTTATCCTGCCTGCAGGCGTGACACTGGACGACATCCGCGTTGTCGGTCGGGATCTGGTGATCGAGGCCGCCAACGGTGTGCGCTACATCATTCCCGAAGGCGCGGTCTATGTGCCGCAGATCGTGGTCGATGGTGTGGCCGTTCCTCCGTTGAACCTTGCAGCCTTGCTTACCGGGAACGAGCCGCAGCCAGCTGCAGGCAATCCGCAAAGTTCGGGCGGGAATTTCGCCGACCCGACAGGGCCGATCCAGGATGCCTATGCGCGCGGCGATCTGCTTCCCTACACAGAACTCCAGTTTCCGCAGCCCGAACAGCGCGAGTTGTTCCAGTTTATCGATCGGGAACCTTCGGTAGACCAGAATCCGGGTGTACAGCTCGATGACGATGTCTTGTCCGGCAATCCGGGCGGCGTGGGCGATGATGCCGACAGCGTCAACGCCACTGGCACGCTTTCCGGTTCGGGTGGTGATGGCGATCTCACTTTCGCGCTGACCGGCGCTGTCCTGCCCGAAAGCGGGGGCTTTGCCATTGCCTCGAACGATGGGCAGACCCTGATCATCAGTCAGAATGGCGTGAACGTTCTGCAGGTCGTGGTCGATCCCGACACCGGCAACTACGTGGTTACCCAGCTCGCGCCAATCCAGCATCCTGCCGGTGGTGACGAAAACAATATCGATCTGACGATCACTTACAGCGTGACCGATTCCGATGGCGATGTCGCCAATGGCACGCTGCCGATCAGCATTGACGATGACACGCCGGTTGTCGGCGCCAATGCCACCGTTCAGCTCGACGATGACGTGTTCAACGGGAACCCGGGCGGGATCGGCGACGATCCGGACAATCTCAACACCACCGGCGTGCTGTCGGGCAGTGTCGGGGCCGACAAGCCTGGCGTATTCGCACTGACCGGCGTGGTTCTGCCCTCATCGGGCGGCTTCGCGGTTGCCTCGAACGACGGCACGACCATGCTTATCAGCCAGGGTGGGACCAATGTCCTGCGCGTGGTGGTCGATCCGGCCACGGGTGCTTACACCGTCACGCAGCTTGCGCCGATTAATCATCCTGCCGGTCAGGATGAAAACAACGTCGTGTTCACCGTGCAGTACAGCCTGACGGACAGCGACGGCGATGCTGCTGCGGGCACGCTTGCCATCAACGTCGACGACGATACGCCCGTGGTCGGTGAAAATGCAGTCGTGCAGCTCGATGACGATGCGCTGACGGGCGGCATTGCCGGGGGCATCGGCGATGATGCGGATAGCAACAACGCCACGGGCACGCTCGCTGGCGGTGCCGTGGGCGCCGATCACGCGACCACCGCCTTCACGCTTTCTGGGGCCACACTTCCAGCCTCTGGCGGCTTTGCGATTGCCTCGAATGACGGGCAGACGCTGATCATCAGCCAGAACGGTACCGATGTTCTCAAGGTGGTCGTCAATCCTGCGACGGGCGACTATACTGTTACCCAACTGGCGCCTGTCAGCCATCCTGCCGGTCAGAATGAAAACAATGTCGAATTCGGCATCCAGTACAATCTGACGGATGGTGATGGCGATTCCGTCACGGGTTCGCTCACGATCAACGTGGACGACGATACGCCCACGATCGGGTTGGCGACCGACACGCGCATGCCGACGTTGACCACGGACGATACCGACACGCCCGGTTCTGTTTCGGCGGCCGTCAGCTTTGCAGGTCTGTTCAACGCCCAATATGGCGCCGATGGCCCCGGGTCACTGACCTATGCACTCAGCATCACGGGCGGGAATGGCACGGATAGCGGTCTCAACGATACGCTGACCGGCGATAACATTCTGCTGCGCCTGAATGATGTGGGCGATATCGAAGGGTATCTTGCCAGCGATCCATCGGTTGTGGCGTTCAAGATCGATCTCGATCCGGAAACAGGCACGATCCAGCTGGTGCAGAATCGTGCGATCGAACATGACGATCCCAACGATCCGCAAGAAGCTGGCGATTCCGCGGCAACGATTGCCGATGGTCTTATCGGACTGACGGCGACGATCACTGACGGCGATGGCGATCACGCCAGCGTGACCCGCGATATTACCGGGGCTATTTCGTTCCTGGACGATGGCCCGGTTCTGGTTGAGGGCAGCGTTACCGGCTACGTCGATGAAGACGAATTGCCGAACGGCATCACGGATGGCGATGCGATCACCACCGTTGCAACCGGTTCGCTCGCCAGCCTGGTCGATTTCGGTGCGGATCTTCCGGGAACCTTCGCGTTCACTACGGATCTTTCGGCGCTTGCGGATCAGGGGCTGACATCGGCTGGTGAATCGATCCATTACACGGTCGGCGATAATGGCGTGCTCTATGCCTTCACCGGCACCGGGGCGATCGGGGACGATGGCGTCCCTACCGAAGGGCTGGTCTTCAGCCTCGCAGTTACTGCGAACGGTGATTACACCTTCACCCTGCTGGCCCCGCTGGATCACCCGGAACACGATGGCAACGACGGTGAAACGCTGAGCATCGATTTCTCAGGGGTCATTCTGGCGACGGATGGCGACGGCGATTCCGTGGTGCTTGACGACCAGTTCGTGATCGTCGTTGAAGACGATGTTCCGCTGGCGGTGGATGATAGCGGCTACACCGTAACGGAAGACGCCTCGCCGAACGTGGTATCGGGCAATGTCCTGGACAACGATCATGCGGGAGCGGATGGTCTTGCACCGTCGGTCGAATGGTCGGGTGCCGACACGACCGCTATCGATGCGCTGAACACTTACGGCACGCTGGTCCAGAACGCGGACGGGACGTGGAGCTATACGCTGGACAATAGCCGACCCGCGACACAGGCGCTGAGCGCGAGCTTCAGCCAGGATTATGTCCTCCATTATACCATAGAGGACGGTGATGGCGATCCGAGCAGCGCGACGCTGACGATCACGGTCAAGGGCAGCAACGATGTCCCGACGGTGAGTGTTGATCCGGGCAATCCGGGCGGAGCGAACGATCAGGTTCTGGAATCGGGTCTTGTGGATGGTTCGACGCAGGGCACGGGTCATACCGCGACGGGGACGTTCACCCTGTCGGACCCGGATGGTCTGGCGACCTTGCAGAGCGTGACGTTCAACGGGGGCAGCCCTGTTGCACTGGGCAGCCTTGTGGGCACGACGATCACCGGTGCGCATGGCGATCTGCTGATCACGGCCTACAATCCGGCGACGGGTGTGGCGACTTACACCTACACGTTGACCGAGACCACGACGGATGGTCCGGGCGTGGAAAGCGATGTGTTCACACTGACGGTATCGGATGGGACGGCGTCATCGGCGCCAGCGACGATCACGATCGAGATTGTGGACGATGTACCCAATGCGGTGGATGATGGTCCCTACACGGTCATCGAAGACAATCCGGCGAATGTTGTGTCGGGCAATGTCATGACGAACGACCTGCACCCCAATGGTGAGCCTGGTGCGGATACGCCGGTTACCTTCGTTGGCTGGTCTGCGGGTGATGCGGCGGATATTGCGGCGCTGAACACCTACGGTACGCTGCTGCAGAACGCGGACGGGACGTGGAGCTACACGCTGGACAACAGCCGGCCCGCGACACAGGCGCTGACTTCGGCGTTCACCGGGACCTATGAGCTGGACTACACGATCAAGGATGCCGATGGGGATGAGCGCAGCGCGACGCTGACGATCATCGTCAAGGGCAGCAACGATGTTCCGACGGTGAGTGTTGATCCGGGCAATCCGCAAGGTGCGAACGATCAGGTTCTGGAATCGGGTCTTGTGGATGGCTCGACGCAGGGCACGGGTCATGTTGCGACGGGTACGTTCACCCTGTCGGACCCGGATGGTCTGGCGACTTTGCAGAGCGTGACGTTCAACGGGGGCAGCCCTGTTGCGCTGGGCAGCCTTGTGGGCACGACGATTACCGGGGCGCATGGCGATCTGCTGATCACGGCCTACAATCCGGCGACGGGTGTTGCGACTTACACCTACACGCTGACCGAGACCACGACGGATGGTCCGGGCGTGGAAAGCGATGTGTTCACGCTGACGGTATCGGATGGGACGGCGTCATCGGCGCCAGCGACGATCACGATCGAGATTGTGGACGATGTACCCAATGCGGTGGATGATGGTCCCTACACGGTCATCGAAGACAATCCGGCGAATGTTGTGTCGGGCAATGTCATGACGAACGACCTGCACCCCAATGGTGAGCCTGGTGCGGATACGCCGGTTACCTTCGTTGGCTGGTCTGCGGGTGATGCGGCGGATATTGCGGCGCTGAACACCTACGGTACGCTGCTGCAGAACGCGGACGGGACGTGGAGCTACACGCTGGACAACAGCCGGCCCGCGACACAGGCGCTGAGCGCGAGCTTCAGCCAGGATTATGTCCTCCATTATACCATAGAGGACGGTGACGGAGATCCGAGCAGCGCGACGCTGACGATCACGGTCAAGGGCAGCAACGATGTTCCGACGGTGAGTGTTGATCCGGGCAATCCGCAAGGTGCGAACGATCAGGTTCTGGAATCGGGTCTTGTGGATGGCTCGACGCAGGGCACGGGTCATGTTGCGACGGGTACGTTCACCCTGTCGGACCCGGATGGTCTGGCGACTTTGCAGAGCGTGACGTTCAACGGGGGCAGCCCTGTTGCGCTGGGCAGCCTTGTGGGCACGACGATTACCGGGGCGCATGGCGATCTGCTGATCACGGCCTACAATCCGGCGACGGGTGTTGCGACTTACACCTACACGCTGACCGAGACCACGACGGATGGTCCGGGCGTGGAAAGCGATGTGTTCACGCTGACGGTATCGGATGGGACGGCGTCATCGGCGCCAGCGACGATCACGATCGAGATTGTGGACGATGTTCCCAATGCGGTGGATGATGGTCCCTACACGGTCATCGAAGACAATCCGGCGAATGTTGTGTCGGGCAATGTCATGACGAACGACCTGCACCCCAATGGTGAGCCTGGTGCGGATACGCCGGTTACCTTCGTTGGCTGGTCTGCGGGTGATGCGGCGGATATTGCGGCGCTGAACACCTACGGTACGCTGCTGCAGAACGCTGACGGGACGTGGAGCTACACGCTGGACAACAGCCGGCCCGCGACACAGGCGCTGACTTCGGCGTTCACCGGGACCTATGAGCTGGACTACACGATCAAGGATGCCGATGGGGATGAGCGCAGCGCGACGCTGACGATCATCGTCAAGGGCAGCAACGATGTTCCGACGGTGAGTGTTGATCCGGGCAATCCGCAAGGTGCGAACGATCAGGTTCTGGAATCGGGTCTTGTGGATGGCTCGACGCAGGGCACGGGTCATGTTGCGACGGGTACGTTCACCCTGTCGGACCCGGATGGTCTGGCGACTTTGCAGAGCGTGACGTTCAACGGGGGCAGCCCTGTTGCGCTGGGCAGCCTTGTGGGCACGACGATTACCGGGGCGCATGGCGATCTGCTGATCACGGCCTACAATCCGGCGACGGGTGTTGCGACTTACACCTACACGCTGACCGAGACCACGACGGATGGTCCGGGCGTGGAAAGCGATGTGTTCACGCTGACGGTATCGGATGGGACGGCGTCATCGGCGCCAGCGACGATCACGATCGAGATTGTGGACGATGTTCCCAATGCGGTGGATGATGGTCCCTACACGGTCATCGAAGACAATCCGGCGAATGTTGTGTCGGGCAATGTCATGACGAACGACCTGCACCCCAATGGTGAGCCTGGTGCGGATACGCCGGTTACCTTCGTTGGCTGGTCTGCGGGTGATGCGGCGGATATTGCGGCGCTGAACACCTACGGTACGCTGCTGCAGAACGCTGACGGGACGTGGAGCTACACGCTGGACAACAGCCGGCCCGCGACACAGGCGCTGACTTCGGCGTTCACCGGGACCTATGAGCTGGACTACACGATCAAGGATGCCGATGGGGATGAGCGCAGCGCGACGCTGACGATCATCGTCAAGGGCAGCAACGATGTTCCGACGGTGAGTGTTGATCTGGGCAATCCGCAAGGTGCGAACGATCAGGTTCTGGAATCGGGTCTTGTGGATGGCTCGACGCAGGGCACGGGTCATGTTGCGACGGGTACGTTCACCCTGTCGGACCCGGATGGTCTGGCGACTTTGCAGAGCGTGACGTTCAACGGGGGCAGCCCTGTTGCGCTGGGCAGCCTTGTGGGCACGACGATTACCGGGGCGCATGGCGATCTGCTGATCACGGCCTACAATCCGGCGACGGGTGTTGCGACTTACACCTACACGCTGACCGAGACCACGACGGATGGTCCGGGCGTGGAAAGCGATGTGTTCACGCTGACGGTATCGGATGGGACGGCGTCATCGGCGCCAGCGACGATCACGATCGAGATTGTGGACGATGTTCCCAATGCGGTGGATGATGGTCCCTACACGGTCATCGAAGACAATCCGGCGAATGTTGTGTCGGGCAATGTCATGACGAACGACCTGCACCCCAACGGTGAGCCTGGTGCGGATACGCCGGTTACCTTCGTTGGCTGGTCTGCGGGTGATGCGGCGGATATTGCGGCGCTGAACACCTACGGTACGCTGCTGCAGAACGCGGACGGGACGTGGAGCTACACGCTGGACAACAGCCGGCCCGCGACACAGGCGCTGACTTCGGCGTTCACCGGGACCTATGAGCTGGACTACACGATCAAGGATGCCGATGGGGATGAGCGCAGCGCGACGCTGACGATCATCGTCAAGGGCAGCAACGATGTTCCGACGGTGAGTGTTGATCCGGGCAATCCGCAAGGTGCGAACGATCAGGTTCTGGAATCGGGTCTTGTGGATGGCTCGACGCAGGGCACGGGTCATGTTGCGACGGGTACGTTCACCCTGTCGGACCCGGATGGTCTGGCGACTTTGCAGAGCGTGACGTTCAACGGGGGCAGCCCTGTTGCGCTGGGCAGCCTTGTGGGCACGACGATTACCGGGGCGCATGGCGATCTGCTGATCACGGCCTACAATCCGGCGACGGGTGTTGCGACTTACACCTACACGCTGACCGAGACCACGACGGATGGTCCGGGCGTGGAAAGCGATGTGTTCACGCTGACGGTATCGGATGGGACGGCGTCATCGGCGCCAGCGACGATCACGATCGAGATTGTGGACGATGTTCCCAATGCGGTGGATGATGGTCCCTACACGGTCATCGAAGACAATCCGGCGAATGTTGTGTCGGGCAATGTCATGACGAACGACCTGCACCCCAATGGTGAGCCTGGTGCGGATACGCCGGTTACCTTCGTTGGCTGGTCTGCGGGTGATGCGGCGGATATTGCGGCGCTGAACACCTACGGTACGCTGCTGCAGAACGCTGACGGGACGTGGAGCTACACGCTGGACAACAGCCGGCCCGCGACACAGGCGCTGACTTCGGCGTTCACCGGGACCTATGAGCTGGACTACACGATCAAGGATGCCGATGGGGATGAGCGCAGCGCGACGCTGACGATCATCGTCAAGGGCAGCAACGATGTTCCGACGGTGAGTGTTGATCCGGGCAATCCGCAAGGTGCGAACGATCAGGTTCTGGAATCGGGTCTTGTGGATGGCTCGACGCAGGGCACGGGTCATGTTGCGACGGGTACGTTCACCCTGTCGGACCCGGATGGTCTGGCGACTTTGCAGAGCGTGACGTTCAACGGGGGCAGCCCTGTTGCGCTGGGCAGCCTTGTGGGCACGACGATTACCGGGGCGCATGGCGATCTGCTGATCACGGCCTACAATCCGGCGACGGGTGTTGCGACTTACACCTACACGCTGACCGAGACCACGACGGATGGTCCGGGCGTGGAAAGCGATGTGTTCACGCTGACGGTATCGGATGGGACGGCGTCATCGGCGCCAGCGACGATCACGATCGAGATTGTGGACGATGTTCCCAATGCGGTGGATGATGGTCCCTACACGGTCATCGAAGACAATCCGGCGAATGTTGTGTCGGGCAATGTCATGACGAACGACCTGCACCCCAACGGTGAGCCTGGTGCGGATACGCCGGTTACCTTCGTTGGCTGGTCTGCGGGTGATGCGGCGGATATTGCGGCGCTGAACACCTACGGTACGCTGCTGCAGAACGCGGACGGGACGTGGAGCTACACGCTGGACAACAGCCGGCCCGCGACGCAGGCGCTGACTTCGGCGTTCACCGGGACCTATGAGCTGGACTACACGATCAAGGATGCCGATGGGGATGAGCGCAGCGCGACGCTGACGATCATCGTCAAGGGCAGCAACGATGTTCCGTCCATCGGTTCTGCCACCACGGCTGTTTCCGATGAAGGATTGCCAGGCGGTCTGCCGGATTCGGCAGGCACAGTCGATACGACGGACTTGGCTGTCCGTAGCGGCACGATCACGATCACCGATCCGGATAGCAGTGCGTTGACGGTTTCGCTTGGCACGCCGTTGACGTCCCTGACGTCCGGCGGGCAGCCGATCGTGTGGGATACGACCAATCCGCAATTGCTGTTGGGCAAGGTTGGGTCGGACACCATTATCAGCGTCTCGATCAACAACAGCGGCAACTACACCGTCACCCTGCAGGGCCCGATCGATCATCCGAATACGACAGTGGAAGATGCCCTGTCGCTGGTGGTGCCGGTTTCGGTCAACGACGGTACGACGACAGTTACCAACGCCACTGCGCTGACGATTGGGCTCGAAGACGATGCGCCGATGGCCTTGGCGCCGCTTGGGGCGACACTGGCCAATGTCGCGGGATCGTCCGTCTATCAGTGGCTCGACACGGATAGCGACGTCGACAACAACTATGGCGGTGATGGTCCTGGGAGTGTGATCTTCACGCAGGCGACCGTTACGGCGTTGCAGGCCCGGGGCCTGACCTCTGACGGGCAGGCGCTGACCTATACGATTTCGAACAATGGCACGGTGTTGACGGCAGAAAAGCCGGGTGGTGCCGATGTGTTTATCATCACACTGCAACCTGCGGGCCATGCGGACCAGTATCAGGTGCAGATGGTCGGGAAGCTGGATTCTCCGAAAACCATCGATTTCGACAGCGCTGGAATTAATCCGTTCGGTGCGAATGTTGCCTGGGCTGGCTTCGTCTCTGCTGGCGATAACAACAGTCAGGATATTCTTGTTACGCCTATCAAGGTGGTTTCCGGTGTTTGGAGTAACGGAGGCTCTGTCAATTCCAATAACAATGAATTTGGTAATGGCAGCGGGAATGCGGTGGATGCGAATGAAGGTGTTCGTATCGATTTTGTGGTCGATCTGACGGGGTCTCCGGCAAACGGCAACAATTCCTACGATACGGTCGGTAACCGGAATCACGTGTTCGATGGCCATTACAATGCGAATGGCGCATCTGCTTTTATTCCGACAGCATCGGGTAGCGTTTCAATCCGGCTTGTTGCACGTGACGACACGGATACGAACAATGTTGTGGGCGATGGTTCGCCGGATCCCATTACACAAGTTTCGATCAGCTATAATAATCAAACGCAGATTGTGTCCGGGAACGGGAGTTATACGGTGGGTGGACATGTGTTCACCGTGAGCAATTTTGCGACCGGGACGCCAACCGTTGCAGGCGTTGATGCCGGCACTCGTTTGGGGGCGTTTACTTCGGACGGGTACACCAGTCTGGAATTCCAGAATGTCGGCTCGGGGTCGTTCAAAGTCTCGGATTTCGGCGCGGTTGTGCAGACGGAAGATCCCGTCAATTTCAACGTTCCGGTGACCATTGTCGACGGTGATGGGGATACTGCGAGTTCGTCGATTTCGATCACCACGGCATCGCCGGCGCTGGTCGTCGGTTCCGCGGAAGGCGATGTTACCGGGCAGGCCGCCGATCACGTGGTGCCCAACCCGCAGGGTGCGGTCGACGGCGCCATTCAAGGCACGGCGTTCGATGACAAGCTGGTGGGCGATCCGGGTGCGGTTACCGTTTCCCAGGGCCAGTCGGGCAATATCGTTCTGGTGCTCGACAGCTCGCAGAGCATGACCGAGAACATTTCCTTCAACAACACTACGATTTCGCGTTTGCAGGCGATGAAGAACGGCACCAATGCGCTGATCGATAGCCTGTCGCAGTCGGGTGCGCAGAATGTTCGCATCACGGTTATCGAGTTCGATACCAATGCCAACAATCTCGGCACTTTCGACCTGATTGTGAACGGGGTGGTGCAGACCGCCAATATCACTGCGGCCAAGGCAGCGGTGAACAGCATTGTGGCGGACGATTACACCAATTACGAGGCTGCAATTCAGGCGGCCTATAACTGGATCACCGGCAATAGCGGCAACAACGATCTGCCGAATGCGAATGTGAACAAGGTCGTGTTTGTATCCGATGGCGAGCCGACCGCCTGGGTCAACAGTAACAACGGTAACAGCACGGATATTAATGGTGCGACGCGCGCCATGGCCGAATTGCTGGGAACGTGGGGCGGAGGCTCGGGCTCGGGCAACGCAGCAGACAGCACCAACGACGTCAACAATGTGCTGGGCACAGGTTACACCATTGATGCGATTGGCATCAACGTGGGTTCCCAGGCCCTGACATATCTTGGCAATGTCGAGGACGGCAATGCTTCGGGCGGAACGGGCGCGGCGCTCAATGTGACGACGGCTGAACAGCTTGCTGCGGCCTTGGCCTTGCTTGGCGGTTCCAGCGAACTGTCCGCCGCGGGCAATGACACAATCAATGGTGGTGACGGGAACGACCTGATCTTCGGGGATGTCCTGTTTACCGATACCCTTGCCACGCAGTTGGGTGTCAATCTGCCCGCCGGATCGGGTTGGGCCGTGTTCCAGGCGCTGGAAGGGCGGTCGAACAGCGAATCCCAGGACCCGGCCGGTAACGGCGGTGACTGGACCCGTGCCGATACGATTGCCTACATCCAGGCCAATGCCAATGCTCTGGCGCAGGAAAGCGGCCGTACCGGCGGTAACGACACGATCAATGGTGGTGCCGGAAACGACACCATCTACGGTCAGGAAGGCAACGACACCATCAACGGTGGTGACGGCGATGACCTGCTGAATGGGGGTTCGGGTAACGATATCCTGGTCGGCGGTATGGGGAATGACACCCTGACCGGCGGCGCAGGCGCTGATCAGTTCCGGCTGCAGAGCAATGGTGGCACCGACATCATCAAGGATTATGTCGATGGCACAGACAAGATCGGTTTCTTCGACAACGGGGGCAACACCGCAGGCAGTGTGAATTTCGCCAACACCACAGGCTCTGCGGCGGGAACGACGCTGAACGCTGCGGATCTGGCGACGATCACCAATGTCTCGAACATGACCGGTTCGCACGATCAGCGCGTGCTTGTCGTGCAATCGGCTCAAACCGAAACGCAGATCACCAGTGCTTCGATTTCGGGTGCGAACAACAATTATGTGATCGTGTACAACTCGACCAGCGGTCGCGGTGAAATCTGGTTCGATGCGGACTGGGGCACCACCGCCGATCGTGTGAAAGTCGCCACGCTGGACAATGTCACGACGGTGGGCGGTGTCACGGCGATTACAAACGCCGATATTGTGGTCTACAGCACGGCGGCTGTTCCCATTGTGCTCGATCTCAATGGCAATGGCGTGGAGTTCGTGTCGCTTGATGCGGGCGTGCTCTATGACTACGATAGCGATGGCCTGCTTGAGGCGACAGCCTGGGCCGGTGCGGATGACGGTATCCTTGCCTTCGACGCCAACGGCGATGGCCGGGTCAGCGGAACGAGCGAGTTCGTCTTCGGCGGCAATGGGCAGACCGATCTGGAAGCGCTGGCCGCGACATTCGACACCAACCATGATGGTGTGCTGGATGCACAGGATGATGGCTGGGCGAAGTTCGGGGTGTGGCAGGATGCCAACCAGAACGGTGTCGCCGATGATGGTGAATTCCGGCTTCTTTCCGATCTCGGGATCACCCGGATCGGCCTGACATCCGATGGGCAGGCATACGAAACCGCCGATGGCGATGTGCGGGTGGCGGGCACGGGTTCCTATACCACGGCTGACGGGTCCGAAGCGGCGCTGGCCGATGCGGCATTCGCAACGCGCCAGACCGAACTCGCCGTGGTTGCCGCGGCGGCCGGGGCTGTGCTGGTCGATGCGGCACAAGACATCCCGTTGGTCCCGGGCACACCGGAACCGGAACAGCAGGCTGGCGTGGCAGAGCCGGATAGCACTGTGCAAAGTCTGGCGGTGGCGGATGACAGTTCGCAGGACAACGGCCCGGCCGATACCCTGCTGACTGACGATCTGAGCGATGCGGCGCTCGATACGCCGGAATCCGGCCTCGACACTGTGGAAGACGATGCGCCGGTGCAGTTTGCCGCAGCGGACAGCAGCGACGATGCCAGCAGCACGGATGTGGGTGGCAATGCGGCCGATGCCGACAACGCCGTCTTCGCCGATGCCGGCCAGCCCGGTAACCCGCCTGCCGATGACATGGCTGTGATGGATGGCCTGCTGATGCTGGCTGCCAACGATGCGGCACCGAAAGATGCGCCACCTGAAGGCGCGGCGGATGCCGTCAAGGAAGCGGTTGGCGAAGTGGTGCAGCAAGCGAGCATCGATCACCTGCTGGATACCATGCTGGGCGATGCCGGGCCGCATCCGGCGGCTGCGGACAGCGCGGGGCATAATGGTGGGGAAACCCAGCTTGCCGCCTTGCTCGATCAGGGGACCGGTGACAGCGCGTTTGTCTTCGCCGGCATGAACACAGCAACGAATGACGATGATCTGCACGCCTTGGCGGCAGCTCAGGCTTGAAGCGAATAATAGGGGCATGCTTATGAAACGCAGGAAGATCAACGGTGTGTTGGGTGCGGTGGCGATTGCCATCGCGTCCGTTCCGACAATCGCCATGGCGCAATCGGCAGGGGCAGACCTGCTGGCGCTGAACGGAAGCCAGTTGCGAAGCGAATTGCAGAGCCGATACGACGGTGCGCTGGCGGCCACGCGTGACCCTGCGGTCGTTGGCGCCAATGATACCCGGTATCTCTGGGCATCGGAAGCCAAGGTCCAGTGCGGCATTGCCATCGGTTACATGAAATCGTCGACCAAGGATGAGCCGAGCGTGCGCAAGTGCGGTGATGCCTATGCGCGGTATAACCAGACGCTTCTGCCACCGGCACCCGAAGTCGTCGCAAACGTACCCAATGCGGCCTGTGCCAATCCGATCGCCGGAACCGTGTTCTTCGATTTCAACGCCGATGTGGCGCCGATTGAAGCCGGGCAGACCGTTGATGCGGTTGCCAGTTCGTTTGCCAATTGTGGCTGGCGTGGGCTGGCGGTTGCCGGGCATACCGATCGCTCGGGCAGCGACGCCTACAACAACGCGCTGTCCATGCGCCGCGCACAGGCCGTTGCCACGCTGTTGCAGGCCCGCGGTATCAATCCGAACGCACTTGCCGTAACGGCCCATGGCGAAAGCGAACCGCGCGTACCGACACCTGACGGAGAGCGGAACCCGCAAAACCGTCGTGTCGAAATTACGGCTAATTGAGAGGAATGGGGGCATTTATGGTCAAGAGCAAACTCGCTAGCCTGGCCGCAGTAGCACTGCTGTGCGGCGCATCGACGCCGGTACTGGCACAGGCTCAGGGGCAGGCGGTTTCCATGCGCGATGCGATCGCCGTGGCGATGGAATCCAACCCGGAAATCCTGCAGGCGCAGATGAATACCGAGGCAATCCAGGCCGAGCGCAAACAGGCCCAAGGCCTGTTCGCGCCGCGCGTTACGCTGGATGCGTCGGCGGGCGCGCGCCGTCTGGAAAACGCCACCCGGCGCAATCTGGGCATTTCGGATGACTGGCTCTATCCGCTTGAAGCGGGGCTCAACGCGGAATGGGTGGCCATCGATTTCGGCCGCCGTCGCGGGGAACTGCTGCGGCAGGCGTCCCGGGTAGACGGCGCATCGCTGCGGGTGCTGGAACGGTCGCAATATGTGGCGCTCCAGATCGCCCGCCAGTACCTCGATATCCTGTTGCAGGAACGTGTTCTGGCGGCATCGCAGGATAACAGCGCGTTCCACCGTTCGCTGGTGAACGATCTGGCTGAAGGGGTCCGTCAGGGCTCGATCAGCATCGCGGATCAGCAGCAGGCGGAAGAACGCCTTCAGGCGGCCATCGTCCGCGAGGAAGAAGCTGCCGAAACGCTGAAGGACGCCAGGATTTCGCTGCGCACCCTGACGGGTCTGGATATCGATCAGGTCGTCCTGCCGCCGCAGCTCGCTGCATCGCTCCCGCCGAGTGAGGCGCAGGCCATCAATCTGGTGCGTACGCAGAACCCGAAAGTGTTGGAAGCAACGGCCGATGTCGATGCCGCCAATGCACTGGCGAAATCGGCCAAGGGCGATCTCTATCCCGAAATCGGGCTCGATCTGCGCGGCCGTGTCGGTCAGGATATCGACGGCTTCAAAGGCAATGCCAACGATGTGCAGGGCCGCGTGTTCCTCCGTTGGGATATTTTCGACGGCGGGATCAACCGGGCCAAGCTGCAGGAAATGGTGCGCCGCGCCAGCGAAGCACGGTTCCGGTTGCATCAGGTTCAGCGTCAAGCCGAGGAAGACGTGCGCATTGCCTGGACGGCCATGGAAAGCCGCGCCAACATCGTGCGCGCGCTGGAATCGCAAAGCCGCGTGACCGATGATCTGCTGTTGTCCTATCGCAGTCAGTTCAATGTCGGACGGCGTTCGCTGCTGGACGTGCTGGATGCGCAGAACACCCGCTACAATGTGCAGGTGCGGCTGGAAACGGCCAAGTTTTCGCAACTCTTCGCTCAGTATCAGACGCTGGCTTCCACCAATCAGTTCATTGGTGCGCTCAATGTGTCTCCGGGTACGGGCGCGGGCATGAACGAACGGGAACGGTTCAACTACGGTCCGCCGGTTCCTGCTGAATTGCAGCGCCGGGTTTATCCCAAGTAACCCCGGCGAACTGAAGAAAGCGAAAACGCGTGCACGACGAAGGCTTGCGCGACGGCACGACGCCGTCCGATCCCCTGTTGGCTTGTATTGCCGAACTGGCCGATCATTTCGGTCTGGCATTCTCGCCGACGCTTTTGCTGACGCTGGCCCGCGATGATGCCGGGCGGTTGCCGTTTCATCAGGCAGGGCCGGCGCTGGAACTGATCGGGCTGAATTTCGAAGCCGTCGAAGGCCGTAAGCTCACGCATCAGCCGGATAATTGCCCGGCGTTGATCGCATTGCAGGGCGGGCAGGTTGCCATTGCCTATGACATGAATGCGACCGATGTGCTGATCTGGCGTCCGGGCGCTCGCGAACGGGTGTGGCTGCCGCATGCGGCGGTGGCGGAAGAGTTCGCGGGCGGGTTCCTTTCGGTTTACGGCGATCCGAGCAGCCTGCGTGAACGCGAGGTGCCGTGGCATTCGAAAGGGCGCCACCACTGGTTCTGGAGCGAACTGCGCAAGGAACGCGGGGCGTTTCGCCCAGTGCTTCTGGCATCGCTGCTGATCAACCTGCTGGCGCTGGCGATGCCGTTGTTCACCATGAACGTCTATGACCGGGTGTTTCCCAACCGGGCTTCGTCCACGCTGTGGGTGCTGGGTGTCGGGGTGCTGCTGGCGTTCGCCATGGAATATGCCTTGCGGCAGGCGCGCACCAACGTGATCGATCAGATCGGGCGGCGGCTCGATCTCAAGCTTTCGCAGAAGATCTTCGGCCGTGTGCTGGCGACGCCGCTTTCGGCGCGGCAGGGCAATACCGGGGCACTGGCCGCACGGGTTTCCGAATATGCCACCGTGCGCGATTTCTTCGGTTCGACCACCATCGTGCTGATTGTCGACGCGGTTTTCCTCGTGCTGTTCGTGGCCGTGATTGCCTTTATCGCGGGCTGGCTGGCCATCGTGCCGCTGACCGCCATTCTGGTGATGGGGTTGATCGGATATCGGCTGCAGGCCAGAGTCGTGGAAGCGGCGCAGGACGCGCAGGCTGATCACGGCCTGCAACAGACGCTGCTGGTGGAATCCATCGCCGGGATGGAAACGCTGAAAAGCATGGCGGGCGAAGGCGGGATGACCGGCCGCTGGTACCGTCTGGCGGAAATCGGCACGTATTCCCAGCAACGGCTGCGCAAGATTAATGCCACGGCGGTCAGCCTTGCATCCACCTGCCAGCAGGTTTCCAACATCGCACTGGTTGTCGGCGGGTATTACCTGTTCGACGCAGGCGAGATCACTATGGGTGCGATCATTGCCATTGTCATGCTGTCCTCGCGTTCGCTGGGGCCGGCGGGGCAACTGGCCTTCCTGCTGACCCGGGGGCGTCAGGCGAATGAAACGCTGGAAAGCATCGAACGGCTGTTCGATGCGGAGGACGAACGCCGTCAGGGTAGCCAGACCGTGCCACCGACCGTGCGTTCCGCCTCGATCCGTCTGGAAAATCTGGAATTCGGTTATCCCGATGCGCCGGTCGCGGCGCTGGATGGCCTGAACCTGACGATTACGCCGGGCGAAAGGATTGCCGTGATCGGTCGGGTCGCGTCGGGCAAGTCCACGCTGGGGCGCCTGCTGTGCGGCCTGTATCAGCCGACCGATGGCACCATGCTGGTCGACGGGATCGACAGCCGCCAGTACCGTCCGCACGATATCCGTTCGGAATTCCGGTTTGTCGGGCAGGATGCCAATCTCTTCACCGGCACGGTGAAAGACAATCTCACGCTTGGTCGCCATGATCTGGGAGACGAGGCGCTGATTGATGCCCTGCGCACCACGGGCGCGGAACAGTTCCTGTCGCGCGATGCGGGTGGTTTCGACCGCCTTGTCGGCGAACATGGCAGGCGCCTTTCGGGGGGGCAACGGTCCTTCCTCGCGCTGGCCCGGGCATTCGTTTCTCCGTCCAAACTGCTCTTCCTCGACGAGCCGACCGGGGCGATGGACAGCCAGACCGAGAAACTCTTTGTCGAACGGTTGTCCCAATCTCTGACACCTGGTCAGACATTGGTTATTTCCACCCATAGACCAGCACTTTTCAGCCTGTGCGATCGCCTGATCGTACTGGACAAGGGCCGTGTTGTCGCTGACGGTCCGAAGAATGAGATCATCGCTGCAACAGGCAATGCTGAAAGGCTGATGCCATGAACGCCACTGTCATATCCAATCATCCGCGCCCGCTGTCTTTTGCCGGGTTCGGGTCGCGGCGCATGTTCTGGCACGCCGGTTATGTGCTGACGTTCGGTTGCGCGCTGGCGCTGGCCGGGTCCACCCGCCTGACGCACAGCGAAGCGCAGGCAGCGGTCGGTATTCTTCCGCAGCAGGCCAAAATGCTTGCTGCGATGACGAATGGTGAACAGGGGCGTGTCGTCAGCAAAGGCGACACGGCGCGGGAACGCAATGCCCTCATACCCGTGTCCAGCCTGCCGGTAGAACGGCCGGGCGCCCTGTTCACCATTCCATCAGGCACGCCTGCTTACGAAACGGCGCTGCGGTGCCTGTCGCAGGCGATTTACTACGAAGCCGCGAACGAGCCGATTACCGGCAAGCGGGCCGTGGCGCAGGTCGTGCTCAACCGGCTGAAGCATCCCGCTTATCCCAATTCGGTCTGCGGCGTGGTCTACGAAGGCAGCAACAGGCCGGTGTGCCAGTTCAGCTTCACTTGCGATGGTTCGCTGTTGCGCGCACCTGGCGGGCCGCGCTGGGCGGAATCGCGGCAGGTTGCCGAAGCCGCTCTGGCCGGGCAGACGGAGCCGCGCGTCGGCACCGCCACGCACTATCACGCGGATTACGTCTTGCCGCGTTGGGCCTTCACCTTGGCCAAGATCGAAAAGATCGGCGCGCACATCTTCTATCGTTTCCCCGGCGGGTGGGGGCGGTCTTCCGCATTCACCGATCGCTGGACCGGTTCGGAGCATATCCCGCAGCTCGATTATGCCCGCCTGCAGAATGCCCTCGATCACCGGATGGATGATGGAAGCAGTGTGGCCTTTGTTCCGGGCCTGACCGTCGAAGCGCATATCAGCGATCGCCACGCCTCGAACGATGTTGGCGGACGGATCGATACGACCAAGCAATGGCGCCTGACGATCCCCGATCCGACCCATGTCAGCCAGGGCTATCGTACGACGATGGCAGGGCAAGGTGCTGCTCAGGCGCCTGCGCCTGCCTCCGCCCCTGTTGCCGCGGAGACTGTGCAGCCGTGACTGAAGAAGGCGTACGCCAAAGTGGTTTCCGCGCCCGTTTGCGGGCAATGCGCAAGCAGTATGACCAGTGGGACGCCAGCCGCAAGCTGATAGCGGTCTGCGCGGGGGGCATGCTGGTGCTGACGGTGTGGGCCAGCCTGGCCACGGTCGATGAAATCACCCGTGGCACGGGCAAGGTCATCCCCACCAGCAAGGCCCAGCTTGTCCAGCCATCGGAAGCTGCGGTGGTGAAGGAAATTCTGGTGCGTGGCGGGCAGTCGGTAAAGCGCGGGCAATTGCTTGTGCGGCTGGACGATGCCGAAGCCTCATCCGCGCTGGGCCAGTTGCAGACCGAGAACGAACGCCTGTCGGTGCGGGCGGAACGGCTGAAAAGCGAAGCGTCCGGCCAGCAGCTTGGCTGCGAGGAAGGGACGGTTTGCGCCGACGAACGCCGCCTGCAGCAGGTGCGCGTGGCCACGGCCCGCAGCCGTGAAAGCGCGCTGGCCGCCGCCGTGGAACAACGCCGCCGCGATCTGCGCGAAGGCGAAGCAACCGCTGGTGCGCTGGCCAATTCCGCACGGCTGGCGGGCGATCAGGTGCGTATGCTGGAACCGCTGGCAGCGAAAGGGATCGTACCGCAGACCGAACTGCTGACCGCGCAGCGCGAACTGGTGGATACGCAAGGCCGGCTTGCAGCCGCGCGGCAGGGTGTGGCCCGTGCTCAGGCCGCCGTACGCGAAGCCGAAGCGGAACTGAGCAGTTCGCGGCTCGACTTCCAGCAGCAGGCGTTGAGCGAACGCAGCGAGGTCGAAACCAAGATCGCGGTGAACCAGCAGACCATTCGCGGCGCGGCCGCGCGCAAACAGCGCAACGAATTGCGTGCGCCCGCCAATGGCGTGGTCAACGATGTGCAGATTTCCACGGTTGGCGGCTTTGTCGGTCCCGGTGAAAAGCTGATGCAGATCATTCCGGTAGGCGACAAGCTGCTGGTCGAGGCGCGGGTCAGCCCGCGCGATATCGCCTTTATCAAGGTGGGCGACCGGGCGAACGTGAAGGTTACCGCCTATGATTTCTCGATATATGGCGGCCTGACCGGCAAGGTGCAGCAGGTTTCTGCCGACAGCATCTATGACGAGGTGCAGCGCGAAACCTATTACACTGTGGTGGTGGAAACCGATCGCGCCTTCATTGCCAAGGGCGGGCAGAAGTTTCCGATCGTGCCAGGCATGATATGCGACGTGGAGGTCATTACCGGCCGCAAGAGCATTCTGTCCTACCTGTTCAAGCCGGTGACCAAGGGGCTGAGCCAGGCGCTGACCGAACGTTAGACGCGCCCGGATTGCCTGCGCTGCCGATACCGATCAGTACCCGTGCAGCCAGGTGGCCCCTTCGCTGAAACTCAGGATCGGGCGGTAATCGTAGCTCTGGCTGGCGTCGAGCACCTTGTCGGTGCTGTTGTCCAGCAGGAGGTATTGCCCCTGATGCCGCACGATCAGGATGGCATGGTCGGCGTTGCGGGCGAGATCGCGGGCAATGGTCAGGATCATGTCCTTGCGCGCCACCCCGGCGGCGGCCAGCACCTGCATCTTGGCCAATGCGATATCTTCACAGTCGCCCTTGCCCATGCGCAGGGTTGTCTGCGCCCCGGCCCAGTAATCGTTCCGCCCGAACAGCTGGCGGTCTTCGACATAGCGGATCTGGTGATTGACCGCGCGATTCACCGCTGCGATCAACGCCAGCCCGTCGGCATTGTGCCCGGCGCCGAACTTGCGGGCCTGCGCGCTTGAAACCGATTGGTAGAGCACGCGCGACCAGTCGGCATCGAAATGCGTCCGGCCAATGGCGATGCGCTTGCTGGCGAGATAGTCGTCCGGCGAGCGGACCTGCGGAGCCATGCCCGCCGCGCCACGGAACGCAACCGCAGGCTGGATGAACGATGCCGTGCTGCCCGCCCGCGAGGAGAACGTGCCGCAATCGGTGCTACGGGCGGTGATCCCGCCAGCTGCCGGTTGCAAGGGCTTGACGGCATTGGCGCCGATCAGGCCGGCCGCTTCGGGGGTCTGCGATGCCAATGGTGCGGCCATCGCCGCCTGTTGCAGGCGAATTTGATCGAGTTTGCTGGGCGCACCGCCGAGGATTGCCGCGCTTTTGTTGACAGGGCTGAGTTGCGCGGTGGCAACCAGTGCACCGGGCAGCCCACTGGCCCCCGAAGCAAAAGTACATTGCGTCGCGCCGGCGATCTGCACCGCCAGCGGGGTCATCGTGGCCATCATGGATTGCGCATGCGCTTGAGCGGGGAGGGCTGCAACGGAGATTGCAGCAGCCACGCCAGCCAACATTGCCATCCCGGGCACAAGGCGGATTTCCACTTGCATGCCCTGTAGATTGACGCATGCGGGCAAATGTGAGGTTGCGGGATGTGGTTAACCAAAATGCCGATATTGGCGCAGGTGTGAATGTCATCTTGCGGTTTTATAAAGGTTTTTTGGATTCAAATTTTTACCTTTTCGGGTTTACGCGCAAATTGCGCTTCCCTTGGCAAGGGGTCTCGGTCAGAAACGCGGATCACTGTTTGGCGGCTGACGGTGTCATGCAGGCGGGCCGGAATCCGCCGGGAGAAGGGTTTCAATGACGGTTGAGGAACGGTTGGCGGCGCTGGAAACGCGTTTGCATGCGGCGGAAGACGAACTGGCGATCATGCGCTTGCTGGCCAGCTATGGGCCACTGGTCGATAGCGGGCAGAGCGAGGCGGCGGCGGCGATGTGGATCGATAGCGGTCTCTATGATTATTCGGGCGGGGCCGTGGCAACGGCACCGGATGGGCTCATCGCCGCCTATGAAGGGCCGGAACATCAGGGGCTGATTGCCGATGGCTGCTCGCACCTGACCGCGCCGCCGCGTATCACGCTGCAGGGCGACCGGGCCGAGGCGCTGGCCTATTCCTACGTTGCCCGACGTCGCGACGGGGAATGGTTCCTCTATCGCGCGGCGATCAACCATTGGCATCTGGTGCGCACGGACGATGCCACATTTGGCGGCTGGCGGATCGAAAGACGCACCAATCGCCTGCTGGAAGGGACGGAGGATTCCTATGCGGTTATGCGCAAGGGATCGTTCGTTTAAGACGTGGCGCGTGCCGATCCGCCTGTCGGGTAGGCCTTTCCTACTTCGCTAAAATCTGGCTTGCACAGCGGGATGCCCCGCTGCGCCACCCCAGACCCTTCCGATCTGCTTTGCCCTGACCGGGGGTGGCGGTAGCATGATACCGTCGCGGAAAGTCACACAATGCCTTTCGCATCCTATTTAATACTGTCGTAAATTCAGAGTATTATGCGGGGATTTGCAGAGGCGGCATATGCGTTTCGGCGCCGTTCTGTGTCAACCGGCGGAGAGTCAGATCGGGCGCTTCAGCCGCTCGATCAGGTCCGCGGCGGACAGCGGCGTGCCGTGACCCAGGGCCGCTTCGACCGCCGCCCAGTCGTCCGCCTCATCCAGATCGCGGGCAAGGCCTGGCCGCGCGCAGAGCACAGCTTGCAGGCCCTGCCGCGCGGCTTCTTCCCGATGGCGGGCGCAACTGCCCACGCCAAAGGCGAAGAAGCGGTCGGCCGCGCGCTGCAACAGGGCATTGGTGCCTTCGCCGCGATGATCGGGTGCCAGCACGACCGGCCCCGGCGTTGCGACCAGTGCGGCAAGATCCTGCGGGGTGAGCAGGGGCAGATCCGCATGGAGGATCAGCAGATCGGCGCCTTCGGGCACGTGCAGCGCGGCTTCGGCCAGTTGCGGGTTCAGCCCTTCCGCACGGGGCATGATCACCCGGTCGGCGCCTGCGGCATGGGCCACATCGGCCACATCATCGCCCGACGCGACGACCACAATCGCGCTGTCCGCAAGGGCAGTCTTCGCCACACGCACTGTGCGGGCAAGCAGCGCGGTGCTGATTGCGGCGCGTTCTTCCGCGTCGAACAGGGCGGCCAGACGGCGTTTGGACTGGTGGAACGATTTGGCCGGGATCAGGGTCCAGAGCATGGTTCTTCAGGCGCGGGTGTGGCGCAGACGTTCCGCGAAATCGAGGACTTGCCCGGCCAGCGCCGTTTTCGAGGCAAGGTCGGTCATCACGGTGGGCTGGACATCAACCGCGAGGCCGAGCGCCTTGATATCGTCGGCAAGATCACTGTCTGCCTCGTCAAGGACATAGGCACTGGCCAGTCCGGCATAGAACCGGGCGACTGTGTGGGCGGTGACAGGCAGGCCCAGTTCGCCCATCAGCTTGGCCGTGGGCCCCTTGATCGCCTTGCCGCCCACGATCGGGGATATGGCGATGACCGGGGCTGCGGTCTGTTCCAGCGCATGGCGCAAGGCGGGCATGGCCAGCAGGGGCGCAATACTCAACCACGGGTTCGACGGGCAGATGATCACTGCCTCCAGCGCGGGATCGGCCAGCGCGGCAAGCGCGGCCGGATTGGGGCGGGCAGTATCCGCGCCGCGATAGGCAATCGCGCTGACGGCGGGTTGTGCCTGCCTGCCAACGAAGTAGTGCTGGAATTCCAGCGTGCCTTCATCGGTGTCCAGCACGGTGCGCACCGGATCGTCGGACATCGGCAAGAGGCGTGGAGCCACGCCCAGTCTGGCCGCAACATCGGCCGTGATCGCGGACAGACTTTCGCCCGCATGCAACCGCTGGGTCCGTTCGATATGCAACGCCAGATCGCGGTCGCCCAGATTGAACCAGCCTTCGCCGCCCAGCTTGCGGAGCTGGTCCATGAAGGCCCAGCTCTCTCCGGCAAGGCCCCAGCCGAGTTCGGTGTTGTTGAGGCCTGCCAGCGTATAGGTAACCGTGTCGACATCGGGCGATATCGTCAGGCCGAGATGCTCGAAATCATCGCCCGTATTGACGAGAATCGCCAGATCGTCTGGCGGAAGGATATGGCTGAGGCCGAGCGCCAGTTTGGCCCCGCCGATCCCGCCACACAGGGCAAGCACTCGGATTGTCATCGGAACATGTCCCTGTCGCGCGGGCGCAGCAGATCGCGCGCCGTGCCATCGCCCGCCAGATCGAGGCCGCGCAGCAGTACTGCCGGGCAACGTTCGTCGGCTTGTCCCATCAGCAGCGAGGCGGCGGCGGCCACTTCGTCGGCCAGCCCCAGTTCGCTGGTTTCCAGCAGGCGACCGTGCATATCCGGCTTGCCCCGCAGATCGAGCAGCGCGGGCATTCCGGCAACCCCGATGGCAGTGCCCACCGTTCCCTGCCGCCAGGCACGGCCGATGCTGTCGATAATCACCACGGCAGGCGCCACGCCGGTGCGCTGTTCCAGCGCATTGCGCAGGGCGCGGGCGCTGGCATCCGGGTCTTCGGGCAGCAGCAGCACACTGTCGCCATCGGCGGTGACGTTGGAGGCATCGATCCCGGCATTGGCCAGAACCATGCCGCGTGTATCCTCCACCACGACCAGTCCTTCACGCTGGCGCAACACCAGCTCTGTTTCACCGAGCAGGAGTTCGCACAGGCGCGGGTCCTTGCCGGTCACCGTGGCCAGTTCCAGCGCCCGGGGGGAAGGGGTGACATCCGACAGGCGCACGGCGCGCCCTTCGGCCTTGGACACGATCTTCTGCGCCAGCGCGATCACATCGCCCGGTTGCAGGTTTTCCCCCGCTGCAGCCAGCGCATCGAGCAGCACCGCCGCCAGATCATCCCCGGCGGCGATATCGCCGATCTGGTCCAGCCCGACAGCTGTCAGGCGACGGGCGGTCACGCCAGATCCGGGATGCCGGTGATGCGGATGCCTGCGCCGTCCGCCACCTTGTACCGCTTGTTGATCGCGATCAGGACCGATGTCAGCGCTTCGGCAGCGGCCGAATTGGCGAGCGGCCCCGCGTGGAGCGCGGTGATGCCGATCGCACGGGCCAGTTGCACCACGGTTTCGCGTGCTTCGATATCATCGCCCGCAACCAGAACGTCGCAGTTCACTTCGGCATCGAGATCGGCGAGCTGATGCGCGGACACGTTCTGGAACGCGGCCACCACGCGGACGCCTTCGCCCAGATCCTTCTGCAGCGCTTCGACTGCGGAGCCGCCTTCGGGCAGTTGCACGCGGGCGACCTTGGGTGGCACCAGCGGCACGGTAACATCGATCAGGATCTTGCCTTCAAGCTGGGCGCGCACGTCGTTGGCCAGCGCCTTCTGCCCGGCATAGGGCACCGCCAGAACCACGATTTCACCAGCGGCAGCGGCATCGGCATTGGCAAGGCCGCGCACATCGCCGCCCGTCTTCGCCGCCATTTCTGCCGCCGCATCGGCCGCACGGCCCGCATCGCGCGATCCGATGACGACGCGATAGCCAGCTTTGGCCCAACGCGCGGCAAGGCCAGCGCCTTCGTGCCCGGTGCCACCCAATACCGCGATTACTGCCTTGTTATCAGCCATGTTGAACCAGTGATCCTTCCAGTTTTCCGTTGTTCCGCCGCTTGTGCGGGGCGGTTTGTATCATGGGGGTAAGCGGTTGCGCCTGACGCCCCGTGGCAATCCGTTCATCGGGTACCGCGCCATAGAGCGTACTGCGCTGTGCGGGAACCCGGCCTGCATCGGAAATGACGCGTTCCATCACTTCGGGCGACCATTCCTGCCCATGTTCGGCGCCTGCCGCGCGCGAAATGCTCTCATTCATCAGCGTGCCGCCCAGATCGCTGACCCCGGCGGCCAGCGCCGCGCGCACCCCGGTTTCGCCCATTTTCACCCACGACACCTGAATATTGGTGATCACCGGATGCAGCACGATACGGGCCACGGCATGAAGCAACACCGCCTCACGGAATGTCGGGCCGGGGCGGGCGCCACCCTTGAGATAGATCGGCGCTTCCATCGCGACGAAGGGCAGGGGCACGAATTCGGTAAACCCGCCCGTGCGTTCCTGCAGGGCGCGAATGCGCAACAGGTGCCGGGCCTGATGTTCGGGCCGTTCGATATGGCCATACATGATCGTGGCGGTGGTGCGCAGGCCGACTGTGTGCGCGGCCTCGATCACTTCGAACCATTCGCCGGTTGTCAGCTTTTCAGGGCAGAGCACCTCGCGCACTTCATCGTCGAGGATTTCGGCGGCCGTGCCGGGCAGGCTGCCAAGCCCCGCATCGCGCAGCATGGTGAGGAATTCGGTCAGGCTGACGCCCAGCGAATCCGCGCCATGGCGCACTTCCAGCGGGGAAAAGGCATGGACATGGACATCGGGCGCGCCCGCCTTGGCGGCGGCGAGAAGATCGAGATAGGTCTGCCCGGTGTAGTGCGGGTGAATGCCGCCCTGCATGCAGACTTCGGTGGCCCCGCGCGCCCATGCCTCCGCCGTGCGGCGCGTGACTTCGTCCAGATCGAGATCATAGGCCGGGCCGCGCAGTTCGGCCGCCAGCTTGCCTTTGGAAAAGGCGCAGAACGCACATTTGTGGAAGCAGATATTGGTGTAGTTGATATTGCGATTGACGACGAAGCGCACGGTGTCGCCCGCCGTCTCCTGCCGCAACCGGTTGGCATAAGTGCAAACCGTATCGAAATCCTGCCCGCGCGCGGAAAGCAGCGCGACAACGGCTGCCTCGTCCAGCGTCTTGCCGGTGATGACCGCATCCAGCGCAGCAGCGATGCGCGGGTCGCGGATTGTACCGGGCATCAAGGTCAATTCGGGCGCTTGTTCTGCGCCGCCCACTCGCCAGCCATCGACGCGCGGCAGGCCTTGCGTATCCATCGTTTCACGCAAGGGGCGGTGAAGGCTGACATCCTGCCAGCGATCAAGATCGAGCAGGTGGGAAGGATGCACGGCCAGCCGTTCGGCCAGAATGCCGCCATGTGCGGCGGTTTCCGCTTCGAGCCGGGCGATTGCGGGCCATGGCGCTTCGGGATTGACGTGATCGGGGGTGACAGGGGAGACCCCGCCCCAGTCGTTGATCCCCGCGGCAAGGAGTTCGCCAAAGCCGCTGCCTGCCAGATTGGGCGGGGCCTGGATCGTCATCGCCGGGCCAAAGCACAACCGCGCGACCGCGATGGTCCACAGCAGCTCTTCCCGATCCGGTTCATCGGCGAAGGCCATCCGTGTATCCGCCTTGGCGCGGAAATTCTGGACGATAATTTCCTGAATATGGCCATACTGGTCGTGCAGATCGCGCAGCGCGATCAGGGCATCGATCCGTTCTTCCCGCGTTTCGCCAATGCCGATCAGAATGCCGCTGGTGAAGGGGATCTGTTCTTCCCCGGCATCGCGGATGCATTGCAGGCGGACAGCGGGATCTTTGTCGGGCGAGCCAAAGTGCGGGCCGCCGCGTGCGCACAAGTGCTGGGCCGTGCTTTCCAGCATGATCCCTTGCGAGATCGACAGCGGGCGCAGCGAGGCAAGCTCCGCACGGGTCATCACCCCGGGATTGGCGTGGGGAAACAGACTGGTTTCTTCCACCACCAGACGGCACATCGCGGCGAGATATTCGATCGTGCTGGCATAGCCGAGATCGGCCAGTTCTTCCCGAGCGGCGCGGTATCGCAGTTCGGGCTTGTCCCCCAGAGTGAACAGGGCCTCGCGGCACCCGGCAGTTTCGCCCGCGCGGGCGATAGCCAGCACCTCATCCGGTGTCAGATAGTTCCGTTCGCCCTTTTTCGGGGGCTTTGCGAACGTGCAATAGGAACAGACATCGCGGCACATATGAGTCAGCGGAATGAACACCTTGCGCGAATAGGTGACAAGCGCGCCAAAGCCCTGATCGCGCAGGGCTGCGGCGCGCGCCATCAGCGCATCGAGCGGTTGTTCCGCTGCGATGCGCCGCAATTCGGCTTCGTGCATTCCGCTGACGGTCATCACCGGTCAGAGCTTCGCAATCACCTGATCGGCGAAACGTGTAAGATCGTCGATCTTCTGCTGCAGCGGCTGGGTGTCTTCTTCCACGGCATAGAGGTTGCGGAACGCGATCGGCATGTCGGTGATGCCGATGTCCTGGTTGCGCTTGACCGCATCCAGCGTCATTTCACCCATCGCCGTGGCAAAGATGCGATAGGGTTTGTCCTGCGTGCCTGCTTCGACGCGATAGTCCTGAATCTTGGCGAACATGGCGGCCATTTCCTCACGCGTGCCATTGCCCGCATGCATGAAGCCATCGTGGCGGGCAGCGCGCTTCAGGGCAGCGTCGGAGAAACCGCCGATCAGGATCGGCAGCGGCTTGGTCGGTACCGGGTTCAGCTTGACCGGATCGAGATCATAGAATTCCCCATGGAATTCGAAATAGCCGCCCGCGCAGAGGCCGCGCACGATTTCGATGCATTCATCGAACCGCTTGCCGCGCTTGGCGAAATCCACGCCCATTGCGGCATAGTCTTCCGGCCACACGCTGAGACCGACGCCGAAGTTGAAACGGTTGTTGGTCAGCGCCGCGATCGAGGAGACCAGCTTGGCCGAATAGAGCGGCGGGCGAACCGGCAGCTTGACGACATTGGTCGTCATTTCGAGCTTCGAGGTCGCAATGCCAATGGCGGTTGCCAGAATGAAGCTTTCCACAAATGGCTTGTTTTCGAGAAACTCCCGGCCACCGTCTTTGGTATAGGAATACTGCGTATCCGATGCCTTGGGGTAGATCAGGCTGTCGGGGATCACATAACCCGCATAACCATTCGCCTCCGCTGCTTGCGCGAGTGGAACGTAATTTGCGACGGCGGTCATGCTTTCGGCGTAATGAAAACGCATTTTTCTCTCCCGGGAATAACAGGTTCGCGTGCAGTTAGACGAGTCTCGCTACGCAAAACAAGGGGTAGAGTCAGTATAGCGCGCGCCGCCCGGTTCAAGTGCATAAATGCGCGGCCAGATGGCGAATTTTTTCCATTTGGGGGGAGGCGCGCGAAAAGGGGATGGCTGCGCGACCACCGGGGTCGCGCAGTACCATGGTTTATCCCTGCGCGCGTGCAAGATCGGCCTTGAATGACCGTGCCGCGAACAGCGCGAAGATGGCGCCGACGAAAACCAGAACGGTGAGCGAAAGCAGGCTGTAGCGCATGGAATCGTGAGCAAACATGGGCGTGAGGATGTCGCTCGCCAGCCCCGCCAGCGGCGGGCCGAGCACGCTGCCGATGAGGTTGAGGATCACCACGAAGACCCCGACCGCCTGCGCGCGTTCACGGGCTGGAATAAGCCGGGCGATGGCGCCATAGGCCGGCGCGGTCCACAAGGCGCCGAGATAGCTCGTCAGCAGCAGCAGCATAACCACGCCCGGGACGTGGAAATTGCCAAATCGCACCTCGGCGCCGCCGGGCAGAAGGAACATGGCCGCCAGCAGGGGTACCGAACCAAACAGGCCGATGGCGGGGATGCGCAATTGCCAGGCTTCATCGCGATGGCGCAATTTGTCGACCAGCATGCCGCTGGTCACCGCGCCCAACACGCCGCCGATGGCCGAACCCATGCCCAGCCATGTTCCGGTTTCGAGAACCGTGAGCCCATGTGAACGGGTGAAATAGGCGGGCAGCCAGGTGATCCCAGCGTAACCGAAGATGTTGAAGATCCCCACGCCCAGCGCGATGTTGCGCAGGGACGGGGTGCCGAGGAACAGTTTGACCGATTGCCACATCGAGGTGTCGCCACCCGTTGTCACAGCCGGGGTGACGGGTGCCTGCTTCGGTCCGGTCAGCCAGATCAGCAGGCCCAGCGCGATGCCGGGCAGCGACAGGGCGATAAACGCCATTTTCCAGCCCCAGATTGCCGCGATGGCCGCGCCCCCGGCAAGCCCGGTGACCACACCTAACTGAGATGCGGCTGAAAGAATACCCAGTGCGGTTGACCGGCGGCGTTCACTGAACAAGCCGGAAACCATCGCCTGCGAAGAAGGCATGGCCCCGGCTTCGCCAACGCCGACCATTACCCGGGCAATGCTCATCTGGGCGATACTGCCGACTATACCGCAGGCCGCGCTGGCAAAGCTCCACACAGTGGCCGAAATCGCGACGACCCCGCGCCGCGACCATCTGTCGCCCAGTCGCGCAAGGGGCAGGGTGAACAGGACAAAACTGATCATGAAGGCGGGGCCACCCAGCAGGCCCAGGGTTGAATCGCTGGCGCCGAACGCTTCCTTGATGTCGGGAATCAGGATCGAGAAGACGAAACGATCAGCATAGCTGAACGTGTTGATCGCAAGCAGAAGGACAAGAATGTAGACTGCATAAACGCCAGAGTGGCGTTCACCGTCTTCGGACGAATCCGCACCGTTCACATGGTTCTCCCGATTTTCTCTATGATTGCGCTGCAATAGAGCGTGTTCGATCCCATCGGTCCAGCCGCATGTACAATTTTTTACTTTCGTTCATGAATTTGCATGGCCGGGAGTATTCCGGGCTTTTTTTGTCCGATCCGGCTCTGTTGGGGGCGCTTGAATCGCTTGTCGATCCCGTTGCGCAACCGTACCAAAGCCGCGTTTAATCATAATGAGGATGATCAATGGCGCGCACGATTCTCATCACCGGTGCGGCATCCGGCATTTGCAAGGCGACTGCCGAGCTTTGCCGTGCGGCGGGTGACACGGTGATTTCTGTCGATATCCGGGATGCCGATATCATTGCCGATCTGTCGACCGGGGAAGGGCGGGCGACGATGCTGCGCGAAGCGGAACGGCTGGCGCCCAACGGGCTGGATGCGGTGCTGGCGGGGGCGGGGCTGTCGCGCGCGGATATGCCGCGCGAAACGGTTGCGGTGAACTATTTCGGTGCGGTGGCGACGCTTGAGGGGCTACGCCCCCTCTTGCTCAAGTCCGCACGCCCGCGGGCCGTGGTAATCTGTTCCACGGCTGCCATTCTCCCGGGCAATGATCTGCTTGTCGAAACCTGTCTTGCCGGTGATGAAGCCGCTGCGCTGGCGATTGCCGGAGACGCTCCGCGTTCGGTCTATCCGGATTCGAAGCGTGCTATTTCGAAGTGGTTGCGCCGCACCGCTGGCAGCCGGGAATGGGCCGGTTCGGGCATTCTGCTGAACGGTGTGGGGCCGGGGGTCGTGGAAACAGCAATGACCGCGCCGATGCTCAAACAACCCGAAATGGTCGAAATGATCAAGAAGTCGAACCCAATGGCGGTGGAAGGCTATGCCCAGCCGGAAGAAATCGCGGAACTGTTGGTGTTCCTGCTCGGCTTCACCAACCACTATATGGTTGGCCAGTTGATCTTCATCGATGGCGGTACCGATATCATCATGCGGCCCGAACAGGTCTGACGGGTATCATGCAACGGCGGCCAGATTGGCCGCCGTTCTGCATCACGCTTCCGGGGCCATGCTCGCCGTTGCTTGCGACATTTGCACCACGGCATCGCGGATCGGCATGGCGCGGATATGCGCGGCAGAGGCTGCCGTGCCCGATGCAAACCATACGGGCCCGTCGGCCAGATGGGCGAGGCATTCTGCGGCCACATCATCCGGATCTGCGGCAGGGAAATCGGGGTGATCCATTTTCAGGCCGGTGCGCGCCATGGCCGGGGTTTTCGTGGCCCCCAGCACCAGTGACAGGGCATCGACGCCAAAAGGCTTCAATTCGTACCACAACGCTTCGGCAAATGTGATGCTGAAGGCCTTGGCTGCCGTGTAGATTGCCATGCTGCCGCTGCCAGCCATGCCCGCCATCGACGCGACCAGCACGATCCCGCCTTTGCCGCGCTGTTTCATCAGGCCGCCGTAATGATGGGCAAAGCTGGCTTGCCCGGTCACGTTGCAATTCAGCGTGGTCGCCCATTCTTCCAGCGGATAATCGTGGAAAGGGGCGATCCGGTGCCCGGCCCCGGCCATGAAGACCAGCAGGCCGACGGCGATATCGTCCGTCAGCTTGCGCGCCTCGTTCAGGGCATCGGGGCGGGCAAGGTCGAGCGAGAGCGTGCGTACATCGCGCCCCAGCGCCCGGATTTCAGCCGCCAGCGTGTCCAGCGGTTCCTGTTTCCGGGCGAGGAGCACGAGGTTGAACCCCTCTGTGGCGAGTTGGCGGGCGAGGCTTGCGCCCACGCCCTCCGAACCGCCAGCGATCAGGGCCCATGGCCCATACCGCTCGACCAGCACGGTCATTAGCCGGACACCGTGTAGCCGCCGTCAATCGGCAGCGTCTGGCCCGTGATCCAGCCCGCACCGGGGCTGGTCAGGAACAGGATCGGCTGGGCGATGTCTTCGGGTGTACCCAGACGGCCAGCGGGCGTGCGGGCCAGTGTCGGGGCAGTCCATGCGTCCTGCGCGAATGTGCCAGCGGTCATCTTGCTCTCGGTCAGGCCAGCGGCCACCGCGTTCACGCGAATTCCCAGCTTGCCCCATTCTGCGGCGAGCGCGCGTGTCAGGCCGAGCAGACCAGTCTTGGCCGAACCATAACCAGGCACGATCGGAATGCCGAAGTAGGATGACATCGATGCGATACCGATCACCGATGCGCCGCCTTCAAGCGTGCTGGCGGCCAGCAGATCGCGGCTGCGACGGGCCATGCGGAACGCACCCACCAGCAGCATGTTGACCGCGCGTTCGAAGATTTCCGGTTCGTATTCGTCCAGCCCAAGGCTGGGCAACGCCATACCGGCATTGTTGATCAGGATGTCGAGACGCGGTAGCGCGGCGGCCACGGCATCGATGCTTTCGCCCTTTTCGATATCCATCTGGAGATAGCGATAGCCCGACAGGTCTGCGTCATAATCGCCAGCGCCGCCGCGCGTGCCAGTGATCGTGACGTCCGCCCCGGCATCGCGATAGGCAGCAGCCGTGGCCGCGCCGATCCCGCTGGTGCCGCCGGTGACCAGAACGTGGGCGCCGGAATAATCGAATGTGACCTTGCTCATGCTTTTTCTACCTCTACCCAGCGACGTTCGGCTGCCGAACGGCGCGCTGCATCAAGAACGGCCTGCCCTGCGGCGGCATCGTGGAAATCGCCCGCCGGTTCGGGCAACGGCGCAGGCTTGTTTTCGATCCGGGCCTTTATCTGGCCGAACAGCTTGGCATAGGGCGCCACGTCGAAGCCCTGCGTGTGCCAGCGGTCCATTTCGGTCTGGATCAGATCGTCGATCGGGAATGGCGTGGGGGCCGCGTTGACCAGTTCTGCGGGCATTGCGATCTGGCGGCGTTCGCCCTTTTCGTCCTGCACCCAGACTTCTTCGGGATCGCCGAACACAGCGCCCGACTGGACCCATGCGGCACCCTTGGTCCCGGCAACCTTGGTGGTCATCACGAAGGGGCCGGGGAAACCCAGCGCCGCTTCGATCAGGCCCATGCAGCCGCTCTCGGTTTCAAACTGCATGGTGTAGTAATCGTCGGAGGTCTGGTGCGGACGGCCGGGGCTGAGCTTGCGCAGGATGGCGCTGACAGCCTTGATCGGGCCGAGCGTGGACAGCACCTGATCGATCATGTGCGTGCCGAACGCACCGAGAAAACCGCCGCCCTGATTGGCATCGGTCCACCAGTCGGCCAGTTCTTCGTTCGGATCGCCGCCGGGTTGCTGGTACATGCGGTGGAACATGATCGGTTCACCGATCAGGCCGTCCTGTACCACACGGCGTAGCAGCGCCTGCGCGCTGTCGAAGCGGAATTCCGCACCCAGCGCGTGCACCACGCCGGCCTTTTCGGCGGCATCCAGCATTTCGCGCGCCTGCGCCAGATCCTTGGCGAAAGGCTTTTCCGACATCACATTGCGGCCTGCAGCGATCGCCTGCATCACGGGGGTATAGTGCGCGTGCGGCGGGGTGGCGACTGTCACCAGCACAATCGCGGGGTCGGCTGCCAGCACGGCTTCCAGATCGTTCGACGCCACCGGAATGTTCAGCGGCGCGGCGCGTTCCCTGGTCTTTTCGAGGTTACGGCCAATGATGGCGCGCACTTCAAAACCTGCCTCACGTAGTGCACGAACGTGGGTGAACAGGCCGAAGCCCGTACCGACGACGACTGCGCCGGGTTGAGTACCTTGTGTGGTCATGAAGGGGTCCTTGCTTGACGGATGATGGCCGCGCCCGTTTGCGCCATGGCGAGGGCGGTTTCGGCCAGAGGTTGGGAATTGAGTTTTTCGGAGAAGACTTCCACCGAGAAGGGGGTGCTGGCCCCGATGGCATCGAGCGTGCGGATCAGGCCGATCAGATCGAGATCGCCTTCGCCCGGAAGCAGGCGGCCGGTCATCAATTCTTCCCACAGATCGGCCTTCGGCTGCGCCGGGGCATCGTTGATCTGTACGGAAAAGATGCGGTCGCCCGGAATCTGTGCGAGCTGATCCAGTGTCGATCCGCTGCGGAAGAAGTGCCAGCTGTCGATCGTCAGTCCGCCGTTGGGACGGTTTGCGCCCTCCACGATGCGCCATGCGCTGGTCAGATCGGGAATGCCGCCGGTGGGCAGGAATTCGATATGCGCTTTCAGCCCGTGTTCGGCGGCCATATCGCAGAGGGCGCCGAAGGCTTCGATCGCTTCATCGGGATCAACGGTAATATTGCTGATCTCGACCGCCTGGACGGAGCGCGCGCCGATGCGGGCGGCGGTGGCCACGACGCGTTCCGCAGTCAGCGTTAGGACGAGTTCACCCAGTTCGTCTGTCCCGGCCTTGGCCCGTTGGGCGGGGAGCCAGCAGGCGGTGCAATCGACTTCGTTGATCACGAGGCCATGATCGGCCACGCGCTGTGCGATTTCCGCAGCAGCCATGCCCTGTTCTTCGAGCGTCCAGATATCGGTCGGCATCACGGCGATGCCCTTGAACCCGGCGGCCTGAAATGCGGGCAGGCGGTCAAGCAGAGGAATGTGGCCGAAGGGCGGCGCGGCAATGGTAAGATCGTTGGGGCCAAGCATTCAGGTGCCTCTGAAATTGAGTTCGAGCAGGATTCCGTTCACTTCCTGCACAAAGATCTGACGCAGACCGATCTGGGGAATATCGCTGAGCGCATAGTCCAGACCGGATGCTTCCAGCCGGCCGAGAATGCCGGCGTGATCGTCGCACTCCAGCGCGACGTGATGGACGGACCCGCTGCCATGGGCAGGGGTGAAAGGTATCAACCTGTCACTGGGATAGGCAGCGTCGACCGGCCCTATATGAATGATGGGCCGGTCTTCGGGGTCGTAGATCCAGCAGCCCGTTTCGATCGAGGGTGCGCCGGGCGCGATCCCTTTTCTGAGACCGAGGAGGTCGCAGAAGAAGGTCGCTGTACCCATTACATCAGGCGTGCGGATGTTCACGTGATCGAGCGAAAGGACTGCCATGGGATCAATCCACGAATTGGCCGGTATCGACGGCGAGAGCGGGGTTCAGTGCGTCATTCTTGCGCGATTCCAGATCCGCCAGCGGCACGCGCCACAATTTGACGGACGGCGTCGTTTCGGTCCGGATGAAGCGCAGGCCCCATTGGCCCTTGTCATGGCCGAAGCTGTTGACCCAGTTTCCGCCAATGCCCGGATCGCGTTCGGCAATCACGATGCGCACCGAACCATCGGGTTCGGCGTTGAAGCGGTAATTGTTCACCCAGCCATTGCCGTCTTCGAAGGTGTCGAGGTTTTCCTGCCAGATGTTGCAGATCTGGAAGTTCCAGTATTCGCATTCGGGCGGGGTGAATTCGAGCACCAGCGCTTCGTCCAGATCCTTCTGCCAGCCACCGAACGCCACGTGGCGATCGGGCACACCGCCGTTGGACAGGTACTGTGCGCGGCTGAAATCGAGGCGGTTGAGTTTGGCCGAGAAGTTGCCCTGATTGCCCTGCCACCAGTTGCGCACCAGTTCGGCATAGCCAAGCACGGCCTGACCCGACCACGCCAGGCCATCAGCCATCAGTGCAGGCGTCAGCGGTACAGGCGCAGCACCGTCAACCCTTTCGATCCGCAGATCGGGTGAGACTTCGTTGGCGCGGTCGCTCCAGACGTAGCGGATCAGGATGCAATTGGTATCCGGGTTGAGTTTGAGCCAGTTTTTGCCTTCGCCCGGATCGTTCTGCGAGAGGATGATTTCGAATGTGCCATCGTCTTCGATGTGAAGTTGCTGGCTGCCGAGGAAACCGGTTGTCTTGAGGTTCGAAGGATCGAACTCCTTCAGCCCCGGCACACCTGCCTGTGCCCAGTCGCGTGCACCGACATCGGCGGTGGCGGGCGCGGTCAGCACGGCGAGGACGAAATAGGGGATGGTCCCACGCGTGCCGACGATGCGATAATCGCGCGCTTCGTCAAACTGGCACATCAGGTGATCCTGATCGACCGTCTGGAAGTTGATTGACTGGCGCCAGACCATGTCGCGCAGACGCGGACGGGTGGGTTCGGCATTTTCGATCAGGCGTTCAAAGCTGGAACGCGTCAGGCGCGTCAGGAAACGATACCACTCGGCCCGGTCCAGCTCCGAAGGCTGATCGCCGTATTGGTCGATCATCTTGCCCGCGACTTTCAGCGTGTCGCAGAAGTCTTCCCAGGCCTGCCCGGAAAGCAGGCGCTCGGCCGCTTTGGCCTCGATTGCAGTCTTGTCCATGGTTCAGTCTTCCCACCGTACGGGATAGCGGTCGTAATAGAATTGGAAACGTTCGCGCAGCTTGGGCACGTCGACTTCGAACACGCCTTCAAGGTCGTAGATGACCCGGCCGTGCTGGTGGCGCGGATTTTCATTGAGGTAGCCGAGCAGCTTGGCCTCGGCTTCCGCTGTCAATTCCAGCCCGGCGAGATCGTAAACCTCGCGCAGGGTCGCTTCCTGATCCGCCATATATTCGTGGAACAGCACGTCGAGCGACTGATCCGGCCCCCAGGCATCGCGCTGCGCCACGCATTCGCGCAGCAGGCGCTCGATCCGGTCGGACCAGTGGCGCGCACAGCCTGCCGGGTCCACCGGATCGCGGCGGATACGGTCGCCATAGGCGAGCATGGTGGTCAGCGAACGAATAACCGCCACCGGATCGCGGTGCGTGATGACCAGCGTCGCATCGGGGAAAGCGGCCTTGAGCGGTTCAAGGTTTTCCATGTGCTGCGGCGATTTCAGAATCCAGCGGTTGGGGCCGCGGAACCACGTCAGGACCTGCAGAACCTTCTTTTCGTAGAGATAGCTGCCGGTGCGATCATGCGCGAAATAGTGGTCGATCCAGCGCGGCAGGCGGGTCTGGAATTCCCAGCTGTAGCAGTTGAGATCCATGTAGAGCAGTTCGTTATCCTCGTGGATCGAACTGGCTTCCATGCCGTGCATCGCGGCCATATGCGGCAGCATCGATTCAAAATGACCCCAGAATTCGGCGGAGCGGACTTCGCGCGGGTCGGGTTCACCCGGCGCTGGCGGCGGGGCGGAAGGGACGGGTTCTTCCGATTCCCACAGCGTCAGCGAACGCAGGCGTTCATCGCGCGCCAGCCAGTTGACGAGGTGTGTGGTGCCCGAACGCGGCAGACCGGCAATGATCAGCGGACGGTCGATTGTGATGTCGAGGATTTCCGGGTGCTTCTTGACCAGATCCTCGATCCGCAGGCGGTTGGCCATGACGCGCACGGCATGGTCGAGGATGGTGATGCGTCCGCCGCGGGTCAGCCCTTCGTCTTCGTGCAGCGACTGGATTACGACGGCCAGACGTTCGCGGAAACCGGTGTCTTCGCCGAAGTCGGTCAATCCGCCAGTCATTGCGCTGGCGCGCGCCAGAATACCGTCGACATCGATGTCGGCAGGGAAATCGGCGGGGCCTTCGCGTGCGGCGGCAATCGCCGGGGTAATGCGGGGATCGGCGAGGTCGTCAATTACAATATCGTTGGGGGCAGTCATGCCGGCTCCTGATTGAAAGTCAGCATCACCTTGGCTGATTTCTCGGCATCGCGGGCGATGGCGAGCGCTTCGGTGAATTGGGAAAAATCGATGCGGTGGCTGATCATCGGGGTGAGATCCTGTTCCCCCCGGGCGACCATTTCCAGCGCTTCGGCAAATTCCGGCTTGCGATCATCCGCGATCGATCCGGTAATCAGAATTTCGTTCGCCATCAGCTTGAACAGATCGAGAGTGGCAGGCTTTTTGTAGAGCGCGATCACCGCGATCTTTGCCTTGTACTTGGCGATCTGGATCACTTCCTGCAGCACCGCTTCGACGCCCACGCAATCGACGAAGACGTCGGTTTCGGCAAAGCGTGCACCGAACCGGTCACCTTCGCCGTGGAAGCGGCATAATGCGTCCGAAATGCTTTCCTGCGCGGTGTTCACGGCAAGCCCGGCGCCCAGCGCGGTGGCGCGTTCGAGGCGGGTATCGACCCGGTCGAAAATGGCGATGTCCTTGCAGCCAAGGTGGCGCAACATTGCGACGGCACACAGGCCAATCGGCCCTGCGCCGAGAACGGCAACCTTGTGGTGGGGCTGAACGTCGGTCAAGCGCAGCCCGTGGAGGGCGACGGACAGCGGTTCGGCCAGAGCAGCTTCACCATAATCGACATGGTCTGCCAGCGGATAAAGCGTGGACCCGATCCGTGCCTGCCGTACCAGAATGAAATCGCCCATCGCGCCTTCGGGGGCGCCGCCGCCGATATAGCCATCGTCGGGATTCACCGCGACGCGCATGCCGGGGGCCACGCCTTCGACATTGGCTCCAACGGCGACCACATCGCCTGCGAATTCATGGCCAATGGCCAGCGGTTCGGACAGTGGGCCGCCACCAAGGCTGCCTTGCGCGATATAGCCCAGATCGCTGCCGCATATGCCGCAGGCGGCAACGCGCACAACCGCTTCGCCGGGACCGGGTTCGGGAATCGCGACCGTATCAAGCCGGACATCGCCCGGGCCATGAACGCGCGCAAGCTGCATGGTAGCGCCCATCATCATCTCTCCAGTGATAGCGTCGTTGTTGGAGGAACATGCCATCCGCACCGCAGTGCGACCAGCAATTGTTATGTCGTGAGTGTGATGTTATTGCGAATTTGTGATGCAAAATTCGTTGATCGATCTGAGTGGCGGGACCGGCCCCGAGGCAGAGGAGGATCGGCGTCCGTGGACCGTGCTTGCGGTCATGACGATTCCCGACGCGCATATCGAACTGCGCCGTTACGATTTGCCGAGTCCGAACGTGATGCTGGAACTGGATGATGCGCCGATTTTCTCGTTGAGCCTTCCCCGCGCGGAAGGAATGGACGGCAAGATCACGTTCGAGGGTGGCGAAAAATCCGGGCATCGCGTGGGCCGCATGATGTTCCGCCCGGCCGGGGTGGCGATGTATTCGACCGGCGATGGCGGGCAGATGGAAATCATGACGGTGCGGATGGATCCCGAACGGTTCAGGGCGATCACGGGGCTGGAAACCTGGGACCCGCTCAGCCTGCAGCGTTGTGCGATGATTACATCGTCAACGATGTTCGCACTGGCTGAACGGTTGCGTGGCGAAATCACGCAGCCGGGATTGGGTGCGGATGTCGCAGCAGAAGCCTTGGTGCGACTGCTTATGGTCGATATCGGTCGGCAGATGCGTATGCCCGCACGCAAACCGGGATCGCGCGGGGGGCTCGCACCATGGCAACTGGGCCGGATCGAGGATGCCTTGCGCGCTGCGACGGGGCATTGGCCGACAACTGCGGAATTGGCTACCCTGTGCGGGGTCAGCCGTTCGCACCTGTCACGAAGTTTCACGGAGGCGACGGGGAAGGCGCTGGCTGATCATGCCACCGCTGTGCGGCTGGAACGGGCGCAGGATATGCTGCGGGGTGGTGCCATGGCGATCAACGAGATTGCCACGCAACTCGGCTATGCCACGTCCAGTGCGTTCGGGGCAGCCTTCCGCCGGATGACCGGGCGCACGCCGCGACAGTTTGTCGGGATGCTCTCGTAAAAAGGCTGGGAGAAGGCGTTTCTGAGCGGGCAGGTCTGGCCGTGCCCGCTCAGGAAGGCAGCCGTCAGAGTGAAGGGTCGATCAGAACCTTGCACTGCGATGGGTTGTTGCGCAGGCTTTCGAATGTGGCGGGCAGTTCATCCAGGCTGATCGTGGCTGTGTGCATGGGCTTTGCATCGATCACGTTCGTGGCCAGCGCATCGATCACCGCCTCGAAATCACGCTCGTTATAGGCCTGACTGTAGATGATCGATATTTCCTTGCCGAGTGCGGCCACGTGCGAAAGGCGATCTTCCTCGAACAGCACGCCGGCTACGACCACGCGCCCGCGAATGGCGGCGACGTTGACGGCCTGTTGCACCATGCCGCCGATGCCCACGCATTCGAACACAACCTGTGGCCGATTGCCTGCGATTTCGACAACACGCTGGAGGAGGTCTTCCTTCGTCGGATCGATTGTGGCGGTCGCGCCGAGAGACAGGCAGCGTTCGCGCCGTTCGGGTGCGGGTTCGCTGACAATGACATGGCCAGCCCCGGCCGCACGCGCGAACAGGGCCACCGCTGCGCCGATGGGGCCACCACCGATCACCAGCACGGTTTCACCCTTGCGCATGTCCGCGCGGCTGAAGGTGTGATGTCCCACTGCCAGCGGTTCGATCATCGCTGCTTCGATATCGCCAACCCCGGCGGGCACGCGCTGCACCATATCGGCACGCGCCGCGACGTACTGCGCATAGGCGCCCGGCGTTTCGAGCGTTGTACCGGCAAAACGGCCATTGGGGCAGAGCTGCGGCAAATGCGCGTCGCAGGCTTCGCAATCGTGGCAGGGGAATAGCGGAACGGCAGTGACCCGGTCACCCACTTGCCAATCGCCCGCCACACCTTGCCCGAGTGCGGCCACTGTCCCGGCGAACTCATGCCCCAGAATAAGCCCGGGTGCGGCAAAGCCGGGGTACTGTGTCATGTGCAGGTCTGAACCGCAGATACCCGCTCCGCCCACTGCGATGACGATCTGGCCGGGCAGAGGCCGGGGGTCGTCTACCGTTTCGATAGTCAGCGGCTTGCCCGCTTCGTGAAAAATGGCAGCGCGCATGGGATCAATGCTCCAGCAGGTGGCGTGCGCCGTCTGCGATTTGCGGATTGGCCTGCGTCTGCAGGAACTGGATGCGCCCGGCCAGCGTCTGTTCGGTCATGTCGGGCTGGCTCGATACCCAGAACTTGTTGGCCGCAACCTGTTCCAGCATCACGCGTGTGCCTTCGGCCAGATCCATGCCGTAATTGGCCATCATGTCATGCATGGCCTTGCGATGGCCGGCTGCCGCCGCCGGTTCACCTTCGCCCGCATCGGCGTTGAAGATGCTGGTCTTGATCATGCCCGGAATGATCGACGACACGTGGATCGGTGCGCCTTTCAATTCCATCTCGAGATAGAGGCATTCGCTAAACGACTGGATCGCATGCTTGGTCAGCATGTAGGCCGTTTGCGTGGGCATCTGGCCAAAAGCGCCAATGGAGGCGAGATTGGCGATCCAGCATTCCTCACCGGAGGCCAGCATTTTCGGAACGAATGCCCGGACGCCGTGAATAATGCCGTGAATGTTGATGTTGAGGGTTGCTTCCCAGCGATCCGCTGGAATTTCCCAAGTGTAGCCAATGGTCTCGATCCCGGCATTGTTGATCAACAGCCGGACGCTGCCGTACTTCGCATAGACTTCATCCGCGAGACGATCGAGCTCGGACGGCTTGGAAACGTCGACGACCATTGCGTCTGCCTTGCCACCGGCATCGCGAATTTGTTGTGCCACGGTTTCGGCTGCAGCGCCGTTGATGTCGGTCACCACGACCGTCATTCCGAGTTCGCCTGCGCGCCGCGCAAAGCCGGAACCGATCCCTGCGCCCGCGCCGGTAATGACGGCCACGCCGCCAGCGAACTTTTCTTCGTCTTTCGTCATCGATCTCACTGATTCTGTTTTTGGATACCGCTCGATTGCCTTGCCTGCGTTATGCAGGCAAGGCTTTATCGAACGGTTCCGTTCAGGGGGCCATCCAGTGGCCGCCGTTCACATCCAGTGCCGCGCCGCTGACGACAGCGGAATAATCGGAAATCATCATCAGAACGGCCCGTGCGCAGTCGGCTTCGGGCGGAATTTTGCCGATGGGGATGTCCTTGGTGATAAAACCGACGACATCGTCACGGTTTTTGCCTTGCGCGACTTCACCCGCGATGAAGCCTTCCACCGGCGCGCCGTGGATCCAGCCCATGCGGCAAGTGTTTACACGGATGCCATATTTGCCGAGATCGGTGGCCATGTACTTGGTCAGCACATTGACGCCGCCCTTGGCCACGGCATAGCCCATTTCCATACCGAAGTCGGCACCATAGGGCTTCACAGTGGCCATGGTCGAAACGTTGACCACAGCACCACCATTTTTGAGATAGGGAATGCAGGCCTTGGTCATGCGCAGGGTACCGAGCGCGTTGACGTCGAAAATCTTCGCCCAGTCTTCTTCGTTGGCGTTTTCCACGCCCGACCAGTCGCCGTGATAAAACGCGCTGTTGACCAAGCCGTCAATCCGCCCGGTGTATGCATCCGCTGCCGCCTTGGCCAACGCCTCGCACTGTTTGGCATCGCTGATGTCGCAAGCCACAGCCACGGCTTGGCCACCTTCGGCGATGATGTCGCTCGCGACCTGATCGAGGAATTCCTTGTTGCGTGCTGCAAGGATGACCTTGGCGCCTTCTTTTGCGGCAATACGGGCGATTGACTGCCCCATGCCGGGGCCAACCCCGCTCACGACAACGACTTTATCTTTCAGCAACATCTCTGCATCCCTTTCTTTCGGTCTATTTGCTTATTTGTTGGTATGGAGGAACGTGATCAGCGCCCGGGCCAGAGCAGGGCCTTGTTCTTCCTGCACGAAATGGCCAGCATCGGTGATCCGGACATGATCCTGCCCACGGGCCCCGGCGACACGGTTCTGAAAGATCGGTTCCCAGCCGATCGTGGCGGGATCGCGGTCGCTGAACGCGGTGCGGAACGGGCGATTCCAGTGTTCGAGTATGCGCCACGCCATGCGATTAGCTTCCAGCCCTTCTGCCCCTTCGGCGACAGGGATGCCGCAGGTGATCTGGAGCACCCCGGCCTTGTACCGGGCATCAGGGAAGGGCGCGTCATAAGCGGCGAGGATGGTATCCGTCGGCCGGGTAACGCATGGGCCAGCCACGAATTCGCTGACGGGCAGGTCATTGCTGGTCCGGCACATCTCGATCCAAGCGGCGATCGCTTCACCGGGCCAGCCCGCCACGCCCAGCGGCGGCGCGTCGCAGTTCTGCAACAAAGTGTTGGTTGCGAGCACGGCATCGAAACGATCGGGAATTTCCGAAAGAACACGCAGCCCGATCGGGCCGCCCCAGTCCTGACAGACCAGCGTGATGCGGCGAAGATTCAGCGCTTCGACACATTGCCGCATCCATTGGACGAAACGATCATAGCCATAGGCGCTGCGATCCGCTGGTTTATCGGATTTGCCGAAGCCGATCATATCGGGCGCGATAACCCGATACCCGGCTGCCGCCACAGGACCGATCATGTGGCGGTAGAGATAGCTCCAGGTGGGATTGCCATGCAGCATGAGGACGACGGGCGCATCAGGTGCCCCCGCGTCAACATAATGCATGCGCAATGGCCCAAGCGCCGGATCTGCGATTTCCACATAGTTCGGTGGAAAATCGTAGTCTTGCAGCCTGTCGAAACAGGTGTCCGGCGTTCGTAGAATTCCTGGGCGGATTTCCATCGCCTTGCCCGTTTCAGGTGATGTAGCGGGCGCGATAGTCCGCAAATGCGTCGAGAATGGCAGCTTCGTCGAGGCCGAAGCGATCGAGCGAATACTCGTGTGCGGGGCGCTGTTCCCGTTTGTTCCCCGCGAGGAATTCGGTGAGCGCTTCCTCAAGCTGTTCGTTGCGTTCGATGCCAATACGCGAAAGCACGCGTTCGGCCTGAATCAGCGGTTCCCGGGCAACCTGGCGGTAATCGATATCGATGAAGCGATCTTCGCCGATGCGGGTGCGCGCTTCCTGGAAGCTGCGCATCCAGCCTGCCAGGCGCTGGAACCAGAATTCGCCAACTTCCCTGTCGGTCAAGGTGGAACTGAGCTTGTAAAGCGCCGCTTCCATGCTGACGTACGAGGGAACGACATCCATCGGATCGCGGTGCGTCATGATCAGCAAGGCATCGGGGAAAGCGTTGGCGACCAGTTCTGCATAAGGCAGGTTGGAGGGGCTTTTCAGAATCCACTTTTTCCCGCGGCGGCTGGGGTCCTGCCACTGCAGATATTTGAGGATCGTCTTCAGTTCTTCATGCCCTTTCGACTGGTCATAGGTGTCCAGCCAGCGGGTGAAGCTGGGGCAGAATGTCATCCCTTCGACCATCGTGCTGACGAACATCTGGCCGAGGATGATGATTTCCTCATCCGGTGCTTCGGGGTCCAGCGGGTGGATCGAATTGAGTTCGGGGGACAGTTCGAGCCAGCCATCGATCATCGCCTGGGCATAGGCGCGGCGATCGGCCGGATTGCCCGGCTCTTCACCGGGGAACGGTGCGAAATTCTGGACTTCGAACCAGCGGATGGCTGTCATGCCCGGCGCCGCGGCCAGAAGGCGGTGGAAAATCGTGCTGCCCGTGCGGGGCAGGCCAAGGATCACGCCCGCAACCTCAACCTTTTCGTCGAGGATTTCAGGATGGCGCTTGATATCCTCGATCATGCGTAGGCGGCTGGTGAGGCCTTTGACGATCACTTCGGTTTGCCCGGCAAAACCCGCCGGGGTCAGCTTGGCTTCCGCGTTGGCGGATTCGAGGAATTTGTCCATCGGTTCGATGAACCACATGTCACCGAAATCGTTGAGTCCCGCCCTGTCGCGAGCCTGTTGAAGAAGGTTTTCACGGTCCAAAACAAGTGCCTGGGTTTCGTTATCGGTGTTTGCCATGGGCCTCTCTCATAATGCGGCGATCAGCCTAGAAGGCGGGGCACGGTGCTGCAATATGGGAATCCGGACCAAATGATCGCCAAAAGGACATAATTCGGTAATCTTGCCATCCTCCACGACGAACGGGGCTGGCGAAGACAGGTAAAGGGACGGTTGTCGGCCCGCTGCCCGACCCGTGCGAACGTGATCAGCGTGCGGGCGATTGGTCCTTGCCCGTATCCTCCGCTACGCGAACCAGGATTTTGCCGCCGCTGCTTCTGCCCGACAGGCAGGCCGCCAGCGCCACGGGTGCCTGTTCCAGCCCTTCAAATATGTGCTGCCGCCAACGCAAGCGGCCTGCATGCCACATGCTGGCGATATCTTCGCGGAACGCGGTGTAATCGGCATCATGGTCGAGAACCACGAACCCTTCGATGCGCAACCGGCGGGCAAGGATCGCCCCGGTGGGCAGGGTACCCTGTTCCGCACCATTGTATTCGGCGGCCATGCCGCAAACGATCAGTCTGCCGTGCATCCGCAGGCGCGTGTAGATCGCATTGCGAACGTTCCCGCCGACATTGTCGAAGTAGATATCGACCCCATCCGGTGTCAGGCGGTCGAGTGCCTCTCCGACATCGTCTCTTGACCGGTCGATGCAGGCATCTGCACCCAGTTCCTGCATCACAAACGCGCATTTTTCGGCCCCGCTGGCGATGCCGATCACACGCAATCCGGCATCGCGGGCCAGCTGGCACACGAGCATGCCGATATTACCGGCGGCCGCAGACACCACGATCGTTTCCCCCGCGCGGGCGTTGCAGTAGTGTTTCCAGCCGACCCATGCGGTGAAGGATGATCGACCGATCAGGCTGAGATCAGCCTCTATGGGCAAATCCGCAGGATTGATCCTGAGCGATGCATCGCCGTCGACCACTTCGTAGTCCTGCCAGTAACGCCCGCCGAATATGTAATCGCCTTCGCGGTAATTGGGGTGATGCGAACGGATAACCTGCCCGACCGTGCCACCTGCGAAGGGGGATGATGACGGGACAATACCCGAACGCATGCGTTCACCGACCCGGATGCGCGAAGGGTCGGGCTGCTGGTCGTTAGGCTGATCAGGCTTGCCGCGCTGGGCCACGTCGGGTGCAGCGCCGGCATAGGGCATCAGCGGTCGAACACCGGGGGCAATGCCGATATAGAGTGTCCGCATCAATACCTGCCCTTCGCCTGGTTCGGGCAAGGGTTCGTGTGTCAGCGTGAAATCATCGGGACAGGGCAGGCCGTCGATCGGGCGGGCAATACGCCAGACGCGGTTAATCGTATTGGGCAACAGTCATCTCTCCCGCGCGAATGGCCGGGCAATCATGCCCGGCCTGCGTTGCCCTCATGTAAACAGGTGCCGTCTCAGGCCGCAAGCGCCTCTTCCGGTTCGGGCGGGAAGATCGCGGGCTGCCCCGGATCATAGACGCGCGTAAGCAGGCCGATGAAAGCCTGGTCGGTGAGGGGATCGGTAGGCACTTCGAACTGTTCGCCACGCGCTTTCAGATCGGTGATGATCATGTCGAAGACCTGATCGTGAGTCAGATCGTCTGTATGATCGAGCGAACGCTTCAGTTCGGCTAGGTCGGAGAAGATGTCTGCCCCCCAATGGATCAGGAAACGAAACTCGTCTTCCGGAATGTGCTGAACCACTGCGCCATCGGTGGTGACCTGCCATGCGCCGGGTGTGGCGGGATCGGGACTCATCAACGAATTGATCGCCAGTCCTTCGGGGCGACGCTGCGCCAGCGGGCCGTTCGATTCCGCCGTGTGGAACATCATTTCGTTTTCGACCACCACCGCGCGGCCCCACATCGGGGCCTTGATCTGCTGTGGCTGGGCCTTCGGACCGTCGGGCCAACAGGTAAATCCGCCACCAACCTTGCCCTTGTAGTACCAGCTGATGACCTGCGCCTTCTTGGCCCGCCAGTGGTCGAACAGACCTGTCTTGGTCATCGTGTTCATCAGCCAGATGGGCGAATTGTGCATTGAAATTCCGCGATAGCGGGTCGCATCAAGATGCGGGTTGGAACTGCCCCAGCACGGGCCCTGGATGTTGAACAGCATGTTTTCCGGCGTGGCATAGTCTGCCTTCCAGTAGCCGCGCACCAGATCGAGGAATTTGGAATTGAAGAAGCAGTCCTCGATCTCGGGATAAAGCGCGGTGCTGGCTTGCGCGAAGTAGCCGCGAAATACGGGGCTGAGGAACATGTCCCAGGTGGGGGTGAACCCTTCGGGGACGCTGCCCGAAGTGGTGGCGACCACTTCGTCGGGCGATTTGAAATGCTGCGCGAGGATCAGCGACCACGGCCCTTTGTCCCGAACAATCTGCAGCATGCGGCGATGCTGGTCTTCGGTGAACGCCCCTTCGATGATCTGGGGCGGGGATACGGGGCGGAAAATGGATGGCGTGGACATTGTCAAATTCCTCTCGGACCAATGCCGCCGCTGACGGGCGGTAAACGGTTTCACGACTCGAAATCTACGAATCGAACGCAACCGTTCATATTATGAAGGGGAGGGGAATGCCACTCCCTTTCGACTGGGCGATGCGCTCAGACCGGCGGCGTGCCGGTCGAAGCGGTCAGCCCCCCGTCCACCACAATTTCCGTACCGGTGATGTACCGTGCCTCATCCGACACCAGAAACAACGCCGCATGCGCGATATCCCACGCGTCACCCATTCTCCCCATCGGCACCTGCGCATGGCGCGTGGCGATCATCGCCTCAAACTCGCCACCCGCATAACGTTCTGCCAGCCGCGCCAGCAGCGGTGTGTTCATTAACCCCGGAACCACGCAATTCAGGCGCACGCCTGCCTTGGCGTAAGCCACGGCCGTAACTTTGGTGAAATGGATCAGGCCAGCTTTGGCCGCGGCATAGCCCACCTGATCTTTGCCGACCCAGCGCATGCCCGCGACTGACGAGATATTCACGATTGCACCGCCGCCCTGCCGTTCCATCACGGGCAGGGCAGAACGTGAGGTAAGGAACGCGCTGGTCAGATTGAGATCGAGCTGCTGCTGGAAGACATCCGGTTCCATCGTGGCCGGTGTGCCGGGTTCCGACTGGCCAACGTTGTTGATAAGAATGTCGAGCCGCCCGTGCCGTGCGACACAATCCTGGATCGTGCGGGCCACCTGATCGCGGTCGGTGACATCGCAGGCGGCGATGTCCAGCCGGTTCCCTTCATCCGCGATCAGCGTTTGCGTGGCAGCGGCAGAATCGAGATCGCGATCCACGCCAACAACCATCGCACCCTGCCGCGCAAGCAGGGTCGTAATGGCCCTGCCATTGCCCCAGCCGGGTGCGCTTGATCCACAACCCGTTACCAGCGCGACTTTCCCTGCAAGTTTCAGCACCATTCTCTCCCTGTGCCGGTCCCGGTATTGCGATCGCCCGCTTGCCCGTCCGTGTGTGTCTACTTATGACCCGCTTCAATTGATGGGAGAAGCTTAGCCATGACCTCAGCCCCGCGCATAGTGCTGATCAGTGCTTTGGCCCAATCCCCGGGGCCTGCCATGGCGGCGATGGACGCCATCTGGCCCGAGGCGCGCCATCACAATCTGATCGACGATTCCCTGGCGTCTGATTTTGCCGCGCTGGGATCGATCACGCCGGATATCCATGCGCGCTTTCTTGCCCTGGGGCGTTATGCGGCATCGGTGTCCGATGGAACGGGGACGCCCGATGGTATTATGTTCACCTGTTCCGCATTCCGGCCCGCGATCGATCGCGTCAAAGCCGATCTGGCAATACCGGTAATCTCCCCCAACGAAGGGGCGTTTGAAGAGGCGCTGGACATCTGTGCGGGTATTCCCGGGGGTGGGCGTATTGCCATTTTGCTGACATTTGCCGGGTCATTGCCGCCGCTGACAGACGAACTTGCCGCAATCGCGGCGCAACGTGGGCAGGCGCTGCCTGAAGTGACCGGTGCCGTGGCCACGGGCGCGTTGGAGGCGTTGCAGGCTGGCGATCCTGCATTGCATGATCGGCTGGTGACAGAAGTGGTCTCCACACTTCCGGATGTGGATGTCACGGTGATCGGGCAGTTTTCGATGGCCAGAGCGGCGCCTCTGGTGCGTGCGCAGCGGGTGGAGCCGGTGTTGACAACCCCTCATGCCGCCGTGAGAAAGTTGCGGGGCCTCGTTATCGCGTAATAATACTGCGATAATTGGCTGGTAACGTCGGGCTTTGGCTAGTTGCCGGACATTGAGTCTTGCCCTCAAGCGCGCATTCTCCCATTATGCTGCGATGCAGCAGCCCCCTGAATCCGAAGCAACCGCAGAACAGAAGTTTTTTGAAGCGATCGCGCGCAAGCGGCTGATCCACGCGGATTATAATGGCGCGACCATGCAATTGGCTCCGCATCAGCTGTTTATGCGGCACGGCGAATTGTTCGTCAGTGCGTTCAATCCCGCCAAAAACTGGCGCAGCGAAGAGGATTGGCGGCTGGGTAATTTCAAGCTGGCCGGGCTTTCCAATGTTGCCTTGACGGAAGACCCGTTCGACCCGTTGCCAACGTTTGATGGCAGCGTCCCGCGCGAAGGCGATCAGCAGCTTTTTGCGGTGGAATGACCGCGCAACTGGCGGGTGCCGGGTTCACTCGGGGCTGGGCCGGAGGTGCGGACAGGGCGGAAACGATCAAGCCGATCGTTTGCGAAAATTTCGTAAGGGGCAGCGACGCATCCAGGGATATCCTGTGCGCGTACCTGACTATATCGGGGTTGATGAAGGGATGGTTCGGCATGGCCATCATGCTCTGGGCCACCTGTGAACGCGCTTGCGATTTTCCACGCGACACTATACCCAACATGAAAATAATGAGTGATTTCACTTAATGTAGTGATCACGAGGGGGATTGGTGCGTTGTGCTTTTCCGACATTCATCAATCGGGTGAAGCGGTGTTGAAAAATCAACGCCAGCTTCCGGCCATCGAACCGCTGCCATAGGCACGCGGTTCGGCCGCATTCTGACCAGGCTGATGAGGGGGCCGGGCCAGAATGCGGCACAGATTACCGGTAGAGCTACTTTTCCGTCAGCGCGAAATCGACCTGAATGGCAACGGTGCTGTTTGTCTCACCAGCCATGATCCGCGATGTGTCGGGCCGGGCTTCTTCCCGTTCGGCATAGACAACCGCCCCGGATGCTGCTGCGGCATCGGCGGCTGGCATGTAGCGATTGCCCTGAACGCCACCCGCATCACGGATGGTGAGCACACGGGAAATTTTCATGTCTGCGGCTTTGGCATAAGCTTCGGCCCGGTTACGCGCCGCTTTGTACGCTGCCGCATATGCCGTGTTTGCCGATTTTTCCGGATCGGCAAGGCGCAGATCGGGCCCGCTGATGACATTGGCGCCAGCCTCTGATGCAGCCGTGACAGCAGCGCCTGCCTTGTCGACGTCACGAACGATCACATTGATAATATTGTTGGCTTCGAACAGTCCCTGCCGATCGCCCCAGTCGACTCGTTGCACGCTCATCGCGCGGGTCTGGATGTCCTTTTCCGCTATGCCCAGTTGTTTCAAGGCGCTGACGACCTGATCGATCTTTTTGAGGTTGGCCGCGCTGGCTTCCTTCGCGCTCTTGCTGGCATTGGAAATGCCCGCCTGAAATTGCGCCTGATCGGGCCGGGTATCGGTCTGGCCGGTTGCACTGACGGAAAGGAGGGTTTCGTCATATTCAAGGCCGCGGGGATCGAACTTTCGTTCCCCGCAGGCTGCCAAGGCACAACCAAGTCCGAGCACAATGGGCAATCTCGTGATCATGATGCGCATCGACATTCTCCCTGTCATGAGGTGCAAATCCCTCCGCAAGCCGTCACAAACGGATTGCACAGTGCAACACACCTGTGAGCAGGAATAAAGTCCAGAAATTTCAGCCTTGTGGCCAGAGTGCGGTGCTGCTTTCGAAACAAGTGCGGGCGAACAGCTCTAAGGGTTCGTCCCGCCATTCGGCATTGAGTACCTCGATGCTGACCATCCCGTCGTAGCCCTTGTCGCGCATTATGCGGGCAAATTGCGCAATGTCGAATTCACCCTTTCCGGGGAAAGTCCGCCGGTTGAGCATCTCGTCCACCAGGTCATCGCCGATGGCGGGCAGGGCGTCATCCAGTTCCACATAGGCTATCGCTTCAACCGGCACTGCGATCAGATCTTCCCATTGATCGGGTCCACGGCTGTGGTGCCAGATATCGATCATCGCCCCGGCGTGATCGGTGCCCACATGCATGGCCAGCGCCACGGTTTCCCCCACAGTGCGCAACCCGGTTTGCGGCATATATTCGATCGCGATTTTCAGGCCCCTGCCATCCAGCGCGGTGCAGGCCTGTTCCAGCGCATTCTGCCGCGTGGCAGGATCGGGGCCGTCCATGTTGATCTGCAGGAATGGCGCGCCCAGAGTTTCCGCAATGTCCGCAGCATGGAGAAGCATGGGCAGGCCATGCGGACCACCGTCCAGCATCGCAGAGGCGGCGATATAGCCACAGCCGATACCCGCATCACGCAGGTGCCGGGCGAGGGCGGCGGGGGTCACGCCGCGCTTCGCACAGGCATCGATAGAGAACAGGTCCGGGCCGAGCAGGGGGAAGCCTGCTGCGGCTGCCGCATCGATCCAGCCCGGCACATCGCCGCTCTGCCCGATAAAGGCCGATCCGTTGAAGGCATTGAGGCAAAAGGCAGGGCCGGCGATTGTCACAGTGCGGCCACAGCCTCCGCCGCACCGCGCACCGCGCCCTCGATATAGGTCACGCCCGTTCCATCGCCCACTTCGACAACCGCAAGCCCAGCGTCGCGCAGGCTGTTCGCCAGGGTGGAGTCTCCGTGTGCGCCCATCGCCACGATCACGTGATCGGCAGGAACGGACTGTGCGGTGCCGTCGTTCGCGGTGAAATTGACACCCGCGCCGGTGATCGCGATATCACGCGCGCCGGGATGCATCGCAACCCCATGTTCGCGCAATTCGGCAATCAGCCGCATACGGCGCACGATCAGCAATCCGCCGCCGAATTTGTCCGCTTCCCCGATCACGGTGACATCCCGGCCGCGTTCGCTGAGGAATTCGGCCAGTTCCAGCCCGACCAGTTCGCCGCCGATAATCACGACTTTCTGCCCCAAAGGCATCCATGCATGGGTTGCCTTGCGCACCACATCGAGATTGGCGGTGACGCCCGTTGCCGCGCCGAGTTTGGTTGCGAGGCGGGTGGTCCAGCTGGTCTTGCGTTTGAGTTCCGCGGAATCCTGCCCGAGCATCAGCGCGCGCATATCGTCGCCGCTGAGTACGTGATCCAGATCGTTGCCCGGGATCGGGGGCATATCGCGGACCGCACCGGTCGCAACGATCACCATGTCCGGAGCCAGCGCCTTCACCAGTTCGGGTGTTGCCTCGGTGTTGAGGCGTACATCCACCTTCGAATTTTCGATCCCGCGACGCAGCCAGTTCAACAGGCGTTCGTTCGGTTCATAGGCCAGCCCCGCAAATTGCAGCGTGCCACCAAGCCGCCCCGATTTCTCGATCAGGATCACTTCCTTGCCTGCCGCATCAAGCCGCCGCGCGGCTTCCATCCCGCCGGGGCCGCCACCTATAATGACAATCCGTTTCTTATCGGCTGAGGGGAGCCAGTTGCGCCCTTCAAGCGCCGTTTCGGGCCGCACGGCGCAGCGCACCGGTTCGCGCAGGTAAGCGGTGCTCACGCAAGTGTAACAATAGATGCAGGGACGGATATCCGCCTCGCGGCCCGCTGCTGCCTTGTTCGGCAGTTCGGGATCGGCCAGCAGCTTGCGACCCATCGCGAGAAAATCCATTTTCCCGGCACGCAGGGCCGCTTCGCCCATGTCGAGTTCGACCCGGCCCGAACCGATCACGGGGATCGAGACCACATCCTTGATCGCTTTCGCAAAATCGAGATTGAAGCCGGGTTCATGGGGAATGTTCGATCCCGAATGCAGCTTGCCCTGACCCACGTCGTGATAGGCGGTCACAGTGATCCCGTCGGCACCGGCGGCTTGCACCATGGGGGCGACGATTTTCGCATCCTCGATCGTGATGCCGACCTTCTTGCCGATCTCGCGTGAATCCAGCTTCACCCATAGCGGAAAATCCGGCCCTACGGCCGCACGGACCGCGCGGACGACATCGAGCAACAGGCGCGCGCGCTTTTCCAGAGTACCGCCGTAATCGTCATCGCGCTTGTTGGTCGAAGGCGACATGAAGGAAGACAGCAGATAGCCATGCCCGCCGTGAATTTCCGCACCGTCCATGCCGGCTTTCTTCGCGCGGATTGCGGCGGCGGCAAACTGGCTGACAACCAGCGCGATATCCTCGGCTTCCAGCACTTTTACTTCGGGGATCACGCTGCCTGCGAATGCGGCCATTTCCTCGGGCAGGAAATAATCCGGAAAATCCCCTTCGAATGCAGGCGGGGTCGACGGCGCCCACAGAGGATGGCCGTCCTGCGCGGAATGGCCCGCAACCAGCCCACCGTGATGCAACTGGGCAGCAATGCGTCCGCCAGCGGCGTGAACCGCTTCGGTAAGGCGGGTCAGGCCGGGAAGGAACCGGTCGTCCGAAATGGCCGTCTGGTTGGGCTGGACGGCCCCGACAGGCCAGGCCACACCGGTGACACCCATGATGATCATGCCAGCGCCGCCGCGCGCCTGCGCGACGTGATAATCGATCAGACGATCGCTGACTGTGCCGTCGTCGTTGGCGAGGCTGACGCCCATGGCGGTGACGAAAATGCGATTGGGCACTTCGATCGCGCCAATGCGTCCGGCGCTGGTGAGGGTGGGGTAGGTGCTGGTAGCCATGGTATTATCTGTCCTTGGTTGCCGCTTTTGCGGCTGATTTATGCAGGGGTATCAGGCGGGTTCGATGTCGCCGGGTCCCCAGAAGGCGCGTAGACGGGTGATCAGCCCTGCATCGTTGAATGTGCAGGCATCGGCGGAACGAATGCGCATGGGTTCTCCACCGGGCGGGGTGAATTCGACATCGAACACCAGCAGGGCTTCGTTCGCATGGGACCCACGTAGCGGTGCGACAGGTGTGATGCGGGTGCCGAACGCCACGGTGTCGGCGAACCATGCGGGAATGTCTGCCCCGGTCTTCAGCGGTGATCCGATTGGATCCTCGATCACGGCATCGGGTGCGAACAGGGCAACCAGACCATCGGCATCGCCGGCATTGGCCCGATCAACATAGGCTTGCAGGGCGGCCTTCATCATGGCCTGCCGGTCCCTCAGTTCCGTGTCGCCGGTCATGGCTGTGCACGCGCTTCAGGTTCGATTCGCATCGATGCCATCCTTTTCCCGTTTTGTGCCGAATTTGCGTAACGGTTCTGGCCGACATATTACGCGTTCTTGCTAAGACTATGCGATTCAGGTCAAATTTGTAAACTGGCAAAAGCCACACGCATTGCGAGAGAGGATGGGAAATGGTTCAGTCGTTGCTTGATCAGATTGCGTTACGCGATCTTGTGATGCGGTATTGCCGCGGATGCGATCGGCGTGATTTTGCCCTGGTCCGTTCGCTCTATCACGATGATGCGATCGACGATCACGGGACCATGTTCAAGGGCACCCCGGATGAGTTCGTGGCGTGGCTGCCCGAAGCGATGGCGCCTTGGGAACTGACCATTCACAGCATTTCGAACAGCCTGTTCGTGGTGGACGGGGATTACGCCGAAGGGGAACATCACGCCCGGGCCTATCACCGTACTCATCCCCCCAGCGCAAGGAGCTTATTGTCTACGGCCGTTACCTCGACCGGTACGAACGCCGCGATGGCGAATGGAAATTTTTGCATCGCTCGCTGGTTTTCGATCATGGCGAAATGGTTGACGTCGATGAGGAATCATTTGCGCGGTTGAGCGCGGATGCCGCAATGGGCACGGCGGATCGCAGCGATCCTTCGTGGTCGCTGCCCCTGCTGGCCGGATTGGGAGACAAGTAATGCGCGGTATCGTTTGGGACGGGGAAAAGCTGGTCATTACCGATACGCTGGAAGTGCGCGCGCCGCAGGAAGGCGAAGTGAAAGTGCAAGTCCTGCGCACGGGAATTTGTCACAGTGATATCAATATGATGGATATCCTGATCGGACGGCCGACGGTGCTGGGGCATGAAGGGGCAGGCGTGGTGGCGGAAGTCGGCCCCGGCGTGACGCAATGGAAAGTCGGCGATGCGGTGATGATCGGCACGCAGACGCCTTGTGGCGAATGCCGTGAATGCCAACGCGGTACGCCTGCCAATTGCGATATCACCTGGGGTTACGTTTCGGATAACCCGTTCCGCTGGGAAGGGCAGGATGTGGCGAAATTCGCCAATGTCTCCTCCTTCGCCGGGGAAACGGTGGTCAAGGCCATGCAGTTGTACGCAACGGGGGATATGCCGCCAGAACAGGCCGCTCTGGTCGGTTGCGCGGTGTCGACAGGCTATTGCGCCTCCTGCGTGCTCGGGCAGGTGGGTGAAGGTGACCGCGTGGTCGTGATCGGCGTGGGCGGTATCGGCGTGAACGCAATTCAGGGCGCCAAACTGGCCGGTGCGACGGTCATGGCGGTGGATATGAATCCGGCCAAGGAAGACGTCGCGCGATCGTTTGGCGCGGACGCGTTTCTCGTGGCGCAGCGCGGGGAAGATGCTGCGGCTTTCGCGGCACGCATGCGCGAAGCTTTCGCCCCGATCGATGTGATTGTCGAATGTTGCGGCGCACCCACTGCGGTCGAGGCGTCGATGTTGGGTGTGAAGCGCGGCGGACGCGTGGTCCTGATCGGCATGACTGCGCCGGGCGCTACGACACCCCTGCCGCTGGACAAGGTGCTTTCCGGTTGTGACATCGTCGCGACGATGAATGGCGGGGCGCGTCCCGACCGGGATTACCCCGAACTGATCCGGCTGGCACAGGATGGCAAGCTGGATATCGCCGGGCAGATCACTCGCGTCTGGCCGCTTGCGCAGTTCGAGGAAGCGATCGAGGCGTTGCATTCCGGCAAGGTGACCCGCGCCGTGCTGGATCACACGCTGTAAAAGGCGCTCACTCTGCCGGGTTTCCGATACGCTTTTGCAAGGCTGTTTCCAGAAACGGGATCAGCTTGCGCAAGCACGGGCCCGGTGGCGATTTGGTCCGGCGGAGCAGCCAGAGTGGGTATTCATGGCGGGGGTCGGGTTCTGCCAGTCGTTTGAGCGAGGGTTCCGCATCCGCCGCAAAGCACCACAGGCTCGCCTGGCCCATACCAGCCAGCACGGCCTGCTTCAGTTGCTGCCAGGAGTTGAAGCGGGGCGTGCCCGCTTCCTCCGCCGCTTCGCCTGACGGATTGGCAATGGTCCACTGACCGGGCACCGCAGTTTCCATCTCATGCCCCCAGCCGAGCACGCGCGGATTTGCCGCATCGCGCAGGGCATAGGGCGCTTGCGACAGAACGCCGACTTGCGCGCCGACCAGGCGTACAGGCGCAACGCGTACGAGCGCGATCGCCAGATCGGCGCGCCGCTGGCTGAGCGCATCCAGCGGATCGTTCTCGCCCAGCAATTCGATGACAGCGCGCGGTTCCTGATCCTGAAACCGGGCAAGTTCGGGCAAAAATTCGCTCGCCAATCCGCCGCTGCTGGCAATGCGGATCGTTTCCGGCGTATCCCCCGGCACGTCGAGACGCGTCAACAGCGCGTCCATTTCGGCTTCGATCACGGATGCCGTGGCCAGCAGTTCCAGCCCTTCGCGAGTCGGTTCATGGCCATTGGGCGTGTGCTGGAACAGGCTGACGCCCAGCGCGTTTTCCAATGCATCGATGCGTCGCCCCACGGTCGTGCGGTTTATGCCAAGACGCCGTCCTGCGGCGGTGTATGAGCCCGTCCGCACGGCGGCGAGAAAGACTTTCAGATCGCTCCATTCCATGGGGTGCACTTTTGCACAAATGGTGTGCGGCGCAAGAGACTTCGCTTTACAGCGTTATTTCGCTTATCCTAGGTTCATGGAAACAGCCGTATAGCGGCAGCTTTCGGGAGACATGATTATGGCAACCACCAAAGAATACGGCCTGGGTGAATTCGATTTCCCGCGCGGCTGGTTCATGATCGCTCCGGCGACGGACGCGACCCGCACACCCACGTCGATGCGGTATTTCGGCAAGGATCTCGTGATGTATCGCGGGGAATCGGGCAAGGTCTATGTGACTGACGCCTATTGCCCGCACATGGGTGCGCATCTTGCGAAGAACTCGACGTCCTACATCGTGCTCGATGGCGAGCATGTGGAAGGCGAATCGATCCGCTGTCCGTTCCACGGCTGGCGGTTCGGCCCTGACGGGCAGTGCAACCACATTCCCTATTCGGACAACTTTATCCCGAAGGCCGCCAAGCTCGAACACTATCACGTGGTCGAAAGCGCGGGCATTGTCTGGATGTGGCACGATCCCGAAGGGCTGGAGCCGGAATACGATCTGCCGAGCTTCGGCGGCCACTACGGCGAACCGGGCTGGGTCGAATGGAAGATCGACTTCATGGGCGATCTCAATGTCCACGGTATCGAAATCGTCGACAACATGGCTGACCTTGGCCACTTCGTTCCGATTCACGGCGCCAAGGATTTCACGTACTTCGCCAATGAATGCATGGGCCATATCGTCCATCAGTATTACAGCGCGGGCCACCGCACGCTGACGGCTGAAGAAGGCGATCAGCTGGTTCTGGATACCTGGTACGAAGGTCCGGGCTTCCTCCAGTCGGAAATGGCGGGCGCCTTCGATTCGTTCATCATGATTTCGAACACGCCGATCGAGGATGGGATTTCCCGTTCCTGGCACGCGCTGATGGTCAAGGTGAACGACGGCACCCGTGAAATCACGGATGAAGATCGCGCCAATGCGCTCGCCTATCAGGAAGCCAGCCGTCTCGCTTTCGCGCAGGACGTGGAAATCTGGGCCAACAAGCGTGCGTGTTTGAACCCGCTCGCGATCCCGGCCGACGGCCCGTATGGCAAGGTTCGCCTGTGGTACAAGCAGTTCTACAACGCGCGTGACAAGGCGCCTGAACTGCAGAAGCGTTCGGATGGCCTTTATGTGACAATGGATAAGCGCCCCGGCAGCAAGGCTGCCTGATCAGCGTAGTCCAGTAGTCTGGAATATCCCGGCGCAGTGCGGCACAGGCCGTACTGCGCCGGTTTCATATAATAAGGGGAGAAGAGCAGGAATGGCGAGTTTTCCGTCAGGTTGCACCATGGTGTTTGGTGGCAGCGGAGGCATTGGGCAAGGCATTGTTCGCACTTTTGCGGAGCAGGGCAGCGATGTCGCCATTATCTATCGCAGCCGTCGCGAACCGGCTGAGGAGGTTGCCAGCCAGGCCCGCGCTGTGGGGCGCGCGGCGAGCATTCACGCCGCCGATGTGACCGACCCGGCATCGATCCAGTCGGTGGTGGATGCCGCAATCGCCGAACATGGCCGTATCCATTCGGTGGTCTGGGCTGCGGGGCCGCTGGTGAACCAGCGCTACCTCTCCGAAACGCCGATGGACGAATGGCGGCATGCGTTCGAGGTCGAGGTGCATGGTTTTCTCGCGACCACACAGGCGGTGATACCGCATATGCGCGATCAGGGTGGCGGGAGTTTTGTGACTCTTGGTTCGACCGGGCATGATATGTGGGCCAACCGGGACGGGATGTCCGTGGCGGTGAAGGCATCGAACGAACAACTGGTCCGTGGCATCGCCAAGGAAGAAGGCCGCTATAACATTCGTGCGAATTCGGTGCGCGTTGGCGTAATCGATGCTGGGCAATTGCATGAACTGACACGGCAGGGGCAGATCGACCAGCGCTGGATCGATAACACGCACAAGCTGCTCTGCCTGAAACGTTGGGGCACGGCGGAGGAAATCGCCCATGCCTGCGTCTATTTCGCATCGAACGAAGGGGCCTATACCACCGGCCAGTTCATATCGGTTTCAGGAGGTTTTGGAGTATGAGTACGGATCGCAAGGTCGCGATTGTCACAGGTGCCAGCCGGGGCGCAGGGCGCGGTATCGCGCTTGCATTGGGTGAGCAGGGCTACCGGGTCTATGTCACCGGGCGCACGCTCAAAGAAGGCGATGCGGATTTGCCGGGCACCATTGGGTCTGCTGCGCAGGCAGTGACGGATGCGGGCGGCGAAGGGATCGCTGTGCAGGTCGATCATGCCGACGACGCCCAGATTGCCGCACTGTTCGATCAGGTGAAGCGGGAAAGTGGCCGTCTGGACATTCTCGTCAACAATGCCGCGGCATTGCATGATGATCTGATCAAGCCCGGCCCGTTCTGGGAAAAATCGATCGATCTTGTCGGTCTGATCGATGTCGGGCTGCGGTCCAACTACATTGCGTCGTGGCATGCCGCACCGATCATGGTGGAGCAGGGCCGTGGCCTGATCGTGTTCACATCGTCATTCGGGTCGGTCTGCTACATGCACGGCGCGGCCTATGGGGCGCAGAAGGCCGGCGTGGACAAATTCGCCGCTGATATGGGGGTCGATTTCCGGGATACCGGCGTGGCGGCAGTGTCGTTGTGGATGGGTATGCTGGCGACCGAACGCAGTGCCCGTGCGGCAGAAGAAAGCCCCGAACAATATCAGCAGATACTGGCCGTTGCGGAAACGCCCGAATTCAACGGCAAGGTCATCGATGCGATGTACAATGATCCGGAACTCGCTGAACTGAATGGGCAAACGGTGATCACGGCAGAAATCGCGTTGAAGTATGGGATTACCGATGTCGATGGCAAACAACCGATGTCGTGGCGATCGCAACTGGGCGATCCGCGCATACCGCACCCTGCGATTATAGCCTGATCTGCACGCATAACACGAGGCTAATACCCGTTAACGGACGGCTCGCTTTCTTCTTCGGAAAGCGGGCCGTTTTGTCATTTCTGGCCCATGTTCGGGGTTAATGGCCGGATTTCCTACGATGACCATGTTGCGCAAATGGCACGCTGCATCAGGGTAATGCGCATATCTGTGCTGGGCCCAGATTTGCTTGTTGATACGCGTCGCTTGATGGCCATAAGTCTACGTGTCGTAAAAGTCCGCAAAGCGACTCTATGGCGGCAGAATCCGAAAAATCGGATGCCAGTCATTGGGGAAAATATAACAAGGCGGACACTTGCGATTGGGAAAAGCCGGCCTTCAGAGCCGGTATTGATGTTTATCGATGTGTGTCGTGCACGTCGAAAACTGGGAAGAGAGGTGTTTGAGTGATCAATCAAATCCACGAATCCGGTGCCGCGCGTGTGCGTTTGGGGCGTTGGCTGCTGGCAGGAGCTGCGGCTGGTGCATTCGTTGCGCCCCATGCCGCTATCGCACAAACCCAGACCGCACCACAGGCTTCCACTTCGAGCGGGTTGAGTGAAATCATCGTGACCGCCAACCGCCGCGAAGAACGCGCGCAGGATGTGCCGATCGCGATCACGGCCTTGTCGCCTGAACGCCTGGAGCAGCAGGGGATTACCAAGGCGCAGGATTTGCAGGCCAGCATTCCTTCGCTGGTTGTCGGGCCGAACGGGCAGGGTTCGCGCGAAACGCAATCGTTCACCTTGCGTGGGCAGGGGGCTACGTTCCAGGCCTCGCCGGGCGTGGTCATGTATATGAACGAAGTGCCCGTGCCGACTGCCGTATCGCTCAGCCAGATGGGCGGGCCGGGCCAGTTTATCGATATTGAGAACCTGCAGGTTCTCGCCGGGCCGCAGGGTACGCTGTTCGGGCGCAACACCACGGGCGGTGCGGTGCTGATCGTGCCGAAGAAGCCGCAGAACGAATTCGGTGGCTGGATCAAGGGTGAATACGGCAACTACGATCGCAAATATATCGAAGGTGCGATCAACGTGCCGATCGTGGAAGACAAGCTGCTGTTGCGCGTGATGGGCGCATTTCATGATCGCGACGGTTACACCCGCGATGTGCAGTGGAACAAGGACCGCGATAACGAACACTGGTATACCACGCGCGTTGGTTTGACCTTCCGGCCGACCGACACCATCGAAAACTATACGATGGCGTACTATACGAAATCGAGCCACAACGGCGCGGGTCTGATCCACAAGGGCTTTAATATCGATGGTCTGATAAACGCGGCAGGGCCTGGTAAGCCGGGGTTGTGCGCTGAAGGCCCCTACAGTGTTCTTGGCGGGTATTCGTGCGATGTTTACCGGGCCGCCACTGCTAAGGCAGAAGCGCTGGGTAACCGCAAGACGGCCTTTTCCATTGATACCATGCAGAAGACCAAAGTGTGGGGGATCAGCAACACCACCGACATCGATCTCAGCGATGAAATCAAGCTGCGGAATATCTTCAGCTACCAGCGGATGCAGTTGAAATATCGCTACGACGGTGATGCCACCGTGCTGCAACAGCAGGACAATGACCCGGGCGTTCTTCCGGGACCGGGGGAGGCGTTCCTGCCCGGTATCGGAACACCGATCGTATATAGCAATGCCACGGGTTCGACGGAGCGTAGCCGTGACAATTTCAAGCAGATTACCGAAGAACTGCAGCTTCAGGGTGATATGCTGGATAGCAAGCTGACATGGACAATCGGTGGTTTCTACTTTGAACAGAAACCGGTCGGCACACAGATCAGCCGCGGTATGAACTATTGTCCGGCCGTCCAAACCGGGCAGTGCGCGCCTTCATACCTGTATTCCGGCGTGGCGAGCAAATCGAAGGCGCTTTATGCGCAGGCTACGCTGGATATGGGCGCGGCAACGCCAGCGCTCGATGGCTTGCGCGTAACCGCTGGGTATCGTTACACTTGGGATACGATCAAGGGTTACTCCACGCAGTTCAGCCGCTTGGCGGGGTCGGATACGTTGTGGAAGTGCGGTTATAATGCAACCATCACGAATACCTTCAACAATATCTACGATACCTGTCTGTTCAACGCGACGTTGAAGACCAAGGCGCCAACATGGTTGCTGGGGCTGGACTACAAGGTCACCGACAAGGTTCTGGTCTTCGCAAAGGTCAGCCGTGGCTACAAGGCGGGTGGCTTCAACCCTTATGCGGTGTTCGACAACACGCGTACCTTCAACCCGGAAAAGGTTACGTCTTATGAAATCGGTCTGAAATCCGATTTCAATCTCGGCGATGTTCCTTTCCGGTTTAACACGTCACTCTATCAGGTTGAATATAAGGGCCTTCAACGCGCAACGGGTGACTTTAACGTGTCAACCGGTGCTGGCGGTGCGCGTACACTCAATGCTGATGCGCGGATCAAGGGTATCGAAATCGAGGCGTCTGTTCGCCCGGTTTCCGGCCTCGAGATTGGCGGTAATTTCAGCTACACCCATGCCAAATACAAGAAGTACACCTATGAGGTGAACACGCCGCAACTGGCATGTAATGGCTACATCTTGCCTAAGGCCTATGGTGGAACGGGTATTGCAGATTCGTCCTGCCTCGATTTCCAGTATGTTTCGCCATACATCTGGAGCGTGCATGCCTCGTATGATCACGATCTGGGGGACATGGGGTCGCTGAATTTCTTCGTGAACTTCTCGCACACGTCGAGCCAGAATACCGAAGCGATCCAGATGCCGCAGTCGCAACCAGGTGCGGTTCTCGAACCGTTCGGTTTGCTCAATGCCTCGATCGACTGGCGTAATGTTGCCGGCAGCGGATTTGACGTGGGTGTGTTCGGCACCAACCTGACCAAGGAAACCTATCGCGTCAGCAACAACGACGTCTATCAGTCGGGCGGTCTGCTCTACTGGTCGACGCTCTATGGCGAACCGCGCATGTATGGTGTTCGCCTGACTTATCGCTTCGGCGGAGAAAAGTAAGGCAAACCGGCATGGACAGGGGCGGTTCGCGCCGCCTCTGACAGGCAATTTGGCGGCCCGGCTTCTTCGGAAGTCGGGCTGTCAGCGCATGATGGCGCGATAGGCGCCGGGTGAACGGCCCGTGGCTTTGCGGAAAGCGGCGGAAAATGCGGGCAGTCCGGCATATCCCAGTTCGCGCGCCAGTTCGGCGAGCGGGCGTTTGTCGGCAGTGAGTAGCGCCTTCGCTCGGACGATGCGGGCCTGCCCGATGAAGGCGCCGGGGCTGACGCCTGCCGTCTGGCGGAAGCAACGCATGAAGTGAAACCGGCTGAGACCACAGGCGGATGCCAGTTCCTCGACCGATGGGGGTGTGCCCGGGCGGTCGATCAGCGCCAGTGCACGGCGCATCAGGCGCGGCGGTAGCCCGCCTTTGCTGCGTTGGGCACGGTGTTGCGCATCGCCAAGATAGCGTTGCAGATCGATCAGAATTACCGAAACGAGCGCGGCGGCGAGAGCCGGGCTGTCCGGGCCAGGATGGTCTACCTCACTGGCGAGGCGCAGCATGGCATCTTCGATCGCCGGCACGCGGATATCGAAGCAGGCGGCCAGTTGTTCGTCTGTCAGCGAGGCGATGCCGAGTTGCCGGGTGATCGCATCAGGGGTGAAGCGCAGGCGGATGGTATGGAATGCCCCGCCATCGATACGCATTTCCATTGGCACCCCCGCAGGGCGGAACCCCAGCGCGCCGAACCGGACGAAGGGTATCCGGCGATTGCCCGCCACGCGCCCTTCTGACCCCGAAAGCAAGCGCGAAAGGCCGAGCGAAAGCAGTGCCTCCTCCTCGATCACAACCATGGTTTCGGGGAGCACTTCGGGGAAGGCGCAGAGTTCAACCATGATCCCGGGCAAGGCGATGCTGCCCGTCACAAGATCGGGCAGGTGCTGGGCATCGCGAATGGAAAGAGGCGTCATGGCTGGTTTGTATCAGATCATGCTTAAAATTACGAGAAGGTGCTGCAAACCGTGACGCGCGCGGGAATCCCGTTGGGGCGTCGCGCTTCCCGATGTAATTTACCGGCAACGGAACAGCCCGGAAGGGCGATGGCTTCTTGCACCTTCGATTCATTGGCGCGGGAAGCGTGGAGTTGGAACATGAACAAACCGATAGGCGAATTTGTGGTCGCGAATGACAATGTTCTGGGCGAACAGGAACGGTGGGAAGCGGAAACGCGTGGCCCGTTTGTCGCGCAGAACCCGGAACGGCGCGAACCCTTCGTCACGCAGGCGCTCGGCTGGCCGATAAAGCCGCTCTACACCCCCGCTGATCTGGATGCGGTCGGGTTTGATTATGTGGCCGATCTCGGGTTTCCAGGCGAATATCCCTACACGCGTTCCACCAAGCCCAATGGCCATCGTTCGGCGTTCTGGACCATGACGCAGGTCACGGGCTTCGGGAAAGGCGCCGACTGGTCAAAACGCGCGCGCTATATGCTGGATCAGGGGCTTTCGGGCCTCATTCTTGAATACGATCTGGCCACCACCAACGGCTATGACAGCGACGATCCCGTGGTGGAGGGCGAGGTCGGCCGCGCCGGCATGGCGCTGGACAGTCTGGAGGATCTGGAGGCGGCATTTGATCTGCCGTTCGACAAGCTCAAGTATCTGATGAGCGTCTGCAACGCGCCCCAGCCGGTCAATCTGGCAATGGTGATCGCGGCGCTGGAGAAGAAGGGGATCGATCCGCAGGATTTCGTCCTGCACATCGTGAATGGTATCCTGATCGAATATACCTGTGTCGGCCGGTATATCTATCCGCCGGAGCACGGCCTGCGCATCGCGACCGATTGCATCGAATATATCATCCGCAACCACCCGAACTGGGCGCCCTTGTCCATCATCTCGGCGCAATTGCAGCCGGCCAAGGCCAATCCGGTGCAGGAATTGGCCTTCAGTCTGGCGATTGCCTGCGCCTATATCGACGCCACGCTCGAACGCGGGCTGGATATCGATACGGTCGCGCCGTACCTCAATCATTTCGTCGTCAACGTGGACATGGATTTCTTCGAAGGCGTTTGCAAACTGCGGGCCTTCCGCAAATGCTGGGCCCGCCTGATGAAGGAGCGGTATGGTGCGACCCGGCCCGAAGCGCTGAAAATTCGTATGATGACCTCGCCGACCACCACGGCGCTTACCCTGCAGCAACCGTTGAACAATATCGGGCGTCTGGCGATCATGGCCACCGCCTGTGCGCTGGGCGGCGCGGGCGATGCGATGACGACACCGCTGTACGATGAAGCCCACGCCTTGCCCGCGGAAGATGCGATCCGCGTGGGGGCCGCGCTGCAGCACATCGTTGCGCATGAAACGGGCGTAGCCGAAACGATCGATCCGCTGGCCGGATCGTACTACGTCGAAACGCTGACCAAGCAGATGGAAGAGGCTGCTTTCGCGGAAATGGAGAAGATTTTCGCCATGGGCGGAGCAACCAAGGCGATCGAACTGGGCTATTTCCAGCGGGCGCTGGGCCGCGAACAGTATGAGCGGAACAAGGATCTCGAGGAAGGGCGCCGCAAGTGGATCGGCGTCAATCACCTCAATCTGGCGGAAGAAAAGCGCGAGATCGAAATCTTCCGTCTGAATGACGCGATGGAAGACGAACAGGCTGCCAAGGTCCGCGATCTGCGTGGCAGACGTGATCAGGCGGCTGTCGATGCCGCGCTGGAAAAGGTGCGCGAGGCCGCGCGTCAGGGCAGCAACCTTGTCCCGCCCTGTCTCGAAGCGGTGAAACTGTATGCAACACATGGCGAACTCTGCAACGCCATGCGCGATGTATTCGGCGTCCACACGCCTGACAGCCAGCTTTCGGGGGTTTGATTACGATGACGGAGTATTCAGGCCGCCGCCTGCGCGTGCTGTTGGCCAAACTGGGCATGGATACGCATACGGTGGGCATTACCATCATCGGCCACGCGCTGCGTGAGGCGGGGATGGAAGTGATCTTTACCGGGCTGAAGCAGACACCGGAAATGGTTGTCGCCGCCGCCATTCAGGAAGATGTCGACGTGGTCGGCATTTCCACGCTGTCAGCCGGACATACGCGCAGTCTGCCCAAACTCGCCCGTCTGCTGCGTGAAGCGGGGGCGGAAGACAAGTTGCTGCTGGCTGGGGGCGTGATCCCGGAAGAGGACAAGCAATTCCTGCTGGATGCCGGGGTGGGCAAGATTTTCACGATGGGCACCGACACCCGCGATATTGTCCGTTTTCTGCAGGAATGGTGGGCGGAAAAGCAGGTCGCTGAAACCGTCTGATGGGCATCGCTGCAGATTTGCTGGAGGGCAAGATCGCCGCTGGCGCGCGTGCGATCACCTGGCTTGACGATGGTGATCCGCGCGGCGCGGAAGTGATCAAACGCATCTTTGCCGAAACGGGCAGGGCGCATATCATCGGCATCACAGGACCGCCCGGCGCGGGCAAATCCACACTGACCAACGTGATCGTTGGTGAACTGCGCGCGCGCTACATGCGTGTGGGGGTCGTCGCGATCGATCCGTCCAGCCCGTTCACCGGCGGGGCCATTCTGGGTGATCGGGTGCGCATGGGCAAGCACACGCTTGATCCCGGTGTGTTCATCCGATCCATCGGCACGCGCGGCGCGGCTGGCGGCCTTTCCCGTTCCACGCACGATGCCTGCCTCGTGCTGGATGCGATGGGTTTCGATGCGATCATCGTCGAAACGGTGGGTGTGGGGCAGGACGAGATCGACGTGGTCAATCTGGCGCATACCACGATCATTGTGGGTGTGCCGGGGCTGGGTGATGAAGTGCAGGCGGTGAAGGCAGGCATTCTCGAAGCGGGCGAAATCTTCGTGATCAACAAGGCCGATCGTGATGGGTACGAGGCGACCCTGCGGCAATTCGAATTGATGCTCCACTTGCGGGAGCAATCGCGGGCGGCTGAGACATGGCATCCACCGCTGTTGCGTGCGGTCGCCAACGTGGGGGAAGGCGGTGCGCAGATTGTCGATGCCATTCTCGGGCATCGTGCGCATCTGGATGAAACGGGCGGGTTTGCACGGCGATCCGGTCTCCGGGAACGTGAACAAGTGCTTGCCTTGTTACGTGAAAGGCTGGCACGACAGGCCATCGCCTATGCGGGCGATTCCATCCTGGCCGATGTCGAAGCCCGAAAGCTCGACCCGTACAGCGCCGTAGAACAGCTGACGGGCCAGGGTGCATGAGAGGAAAAGGATGCTGGCATGATGAAAAGCATTTGTGCGATGGTGCACAAACCGGATTCCACACGGGAGGCTTTCCAGGCCTATTACGAAAACAATCATGCACCGCTGGGTATCCAGCATTTTCCTTTCACCCGTTATGTCCGCAATCACATCATCGATAACGAAAACTTCGGCTTCGATACGATTTCCGAATTCTGGTCGCGCGATCTGGCGTCGACTGCGGGGCTGATGGACGGCCCGGTGGGCGATATCATGCGCGCGGACGAAGCGAAGTTTATGGATCGATCGCGGATTGCGCCTGCGGGGTCCGAAGAACACGTCTTCTCACCCCATCCCGATCCGATCCCTGCCGAACGCCAGGCGTGGTTGCTCGATTGGGAGGAGGATGACACCTCGATGCGTAGCAAGATCCTGACATGGGCGGGGCGCTTGGGTGCCGATTTTGCCGGGGTGTCGATCGATTTCGCGACCGCGTGGCGCGAACCGCCTTTCCCGGCGCGCGCCGTGCTGTGGCTGCCCGATGGGGTGCAGGACAGCGCGCCAATCGGGCTGGAGGTGACGCGTCTGCGTGTCCGGCGGGTGGAAACGCCGGTTGAAAAACTGCTGAAAGTCGGGGCCTGATTGCTAACCCGGTCGGCAATGGCCATGCCGACCGGTCAGTCGATCACGCTATCCGCATCGCGCCGGGTCAGACGCTGATCGTATCCAGCCATTCGCGAACGGCGGTTTTCAGCAGTTTTCCGTTGGGATTGCGCGGCAGTGGTCCGTCCACGATGTGGACCTGATCGGGCACTTTGTAATCCGATAGATTTTTCGCACAGAACGCGCGCAGGCTGTCACTGTCGGTCGCCTCACGCGTGACTACGAAGGCAATCACGCGTTCCCCCAGCACATCGCAGGGGCGGCCGACCACAGCGGCTTCCACGACGGTTTCATGCGCCATCAGGGTGTTTTCGACTTCGACCGAATAAATCTTGAAACCGCCGCGATTGATCATGTCCTTCATGCGGTCCAGCACGCGGACATAGCCTTGTTCATCCATCACGCCGATATCGCCGGATCGCCAGTAACCACCGGTGAACCCGGCTGCGGTGGCATCGGGATTGTTCCAGTAACAGGGAACGATCATCGGCCCGCCGATCCAGATTTCGCCCTGTTCACCGGCGGGGACCTGCGTCCCCGTGTCATCGACGATGATCAACCGGGTGTAAGGCAGTGGACGCCCGACGGAATCGAGGCGCGTGCTGGCTTCGCCAAGGGGCATCATGACCGCGGGCGAAGAGGTTTCGGTCGAGCCGTAGATATTGACCAGCGTCAGTTGCGGACAATGGCTGGCCAGTTCCTCGACCGTGGCGCCGGGCATGGGGGCCCCGCCAAACGCCCCGATCCGCCAGGCACCGAGATCGAATTTCGCAAAATCGGGATCAAGCAGGCACAATTTGTACATCGCGGGAACCATGATGGCGAAGCTCATGCGTTCCTTTTCGGCCAGTTCGAGGAAAGCACGCGCCTTGAACCCGCGTTGCACCACCACTTTGCCTGCGATCCGCAGGGCCAGCAGCAGGATCAGTTCAATGCCCGTGACGTGCGATGCAGGCACAGACAGGATCATCGTATCGCCATCGCGAAGGCCGAGATGGTTCTGGGTGCCGATGGCATTGGTTATCAGCCCGAAATGGGTGAGCACAGCGCCCTTGGGTCTTCCGGTCGTACCCGAAGTATAGAGAATGCAGAACGGATCATCTTCGTGGACAGGGGCGCACCCGGCGATAGCGGCGGCATCGACTGTGATGGCATCCCATATGCGCGCTTCTTCTTCATAGGGGAGCCAGTGCCGCACGCTGGGCGCGTTTGCGGCATCGGGCAAATGTTCGGCCAGAGCATTTTCGTAGATAATCGCGGTGGCGGTGCAATCGTTCAGCACATAGGCCGTTTCGGGCGCGCGCTGGCGAATGTTGCTGGGCACACAGATCGCGCCGATGCGGGCTGTCGCCACCAGAAGCACCGTGTAATCGGCACGGTTGTCGAGCAGGATGACGACCCGATCCCCGGGTTTGATGCCTAGATCAAGCAGGCGGGTTGCGCACTTGTCAGCCCGGGCGGCGACATCCTGATAAGTCAGGCGCGCATCGCCATCGACCACCGCGATATCATTACCGCGCCGGGCGACCGCTTCGTCGAACATCGCGGCAATATGGGCAGGGCGTTCGGTATGGCACAGCACCACCCGCCCATGATGCGTTTCATAGCGCAGGCCATCGGCCCAGAATTCGTATGACATGACATCCTCTCTGCAATTCGCTGCTGCCGATCTGCCCAAAGGGGAGGCGGTGCTACCGGCGGCGAATATTTGTGTCTCTCGACTTTCGCGTCGCTTGATGCGGTTGGCAAGCACAGACATCGCCCGATACCCGGTCCGCCGGGCGTAATCGGCAAATCCTGCGTACTTTCCGGGGGCATCGCACGCCATAGGGGCGAATCCGAAATTTGCGGATCATTTTGCGCGTATCCATTCGCAAATCTCGGCTTTGATGGGTGAACTATTTAGAAAGGCGTAAGTTTTTGGCGGAACATTATCGGCCAATTGCGCATAATAAGACATATCGGGCACGGTTTGTCGAAAAACCGGGGGCGCCTGTCTTTGCAATGAGGGGAGGTTCTCTAGGGGGGCCGCAACTCATGTGAATTTCAGAGAGGACCTCCATGAAAACTTTCGCCCTTTTGGGTGCGGCCAGTCTGGCCGCGCTCGGTTTTTCGCAGGCTGCCTTCGCTCAGGATAGCGGCGCGGAACAGGCTGACACCGCCGCACAGGGTGGTTTGCAGGACATCGTCGTAACCGCGCGTCGTTCGAATGAATCGCTGCAGTCGGTTCCGGTGGCCGTGACCGCGCTGTCGGGTGAATTCCTCGAACGCCAGAATTTCAACGATGCAACGGCTTTGCCGCGCCTCGCACCCAGCCTGACCATTGAAAAGCAGCCCTCCAGCCTTTCCGCTGCATCGGTCTTCATCCGTGGTATCGGTAACGAAGAACCCTCGGCCCTGTCGGAACAGGGCGTGGGCATCTATCTCGACGGCGTCTATCTGGCCCGTTCGGCAGGTGCCGTGTTCGATCTGCTTGATCTGGAACGTGTTGAAGTGCTGCGCGGCCCGCAGGGTACGCTGTTCGGTCGCAACACGATCGGCGGTGCGCTGCAGTTCGTTTCGAAGAAGCCGACGGACGAAATGGGTGCCACGGTCAAGGCCGGTTATGGCAATTTTAATGAATGGTATGTCCGTGGCCGCGTTGACACTGGCTATATCGGCGGTTCGCCGATCAAGGCCTCCATCGCTGCCCAGCACCGCGAAGCCGACGGGTTCGTGAACAACACGCTCACGAAGTCTTCGAAGGATCCGGGCTCGGTCAAGGCTGATACGCTGGCGATTGCCCTGCAGGCGGATCTTGGCAAGCTGACGGCCAACTACAACTTCGATTACGACAACCGCAAGGGTACGCCGGGCTTCTTCCAGGTCGTCGCGGCAACCGACATGTATCAGGCCTATTTCGGTCAGTCGGCCAGCCTCGGTGGGGCGCCGTTCATGATGAGCCCCGATCGCATGGGTACCGTGCAGCAGGCCGGCTTCACCGATTACAAGGGCAAGTACCGCCAGGATTCGAAGACCAAGGTGTTCGGGCACAGCCTGACGCTGGCCTATGAAGCGTCCGATGCCATCACGCTGAAGTCGATCACCGGCTATCGCAAGTTCTCGCAGGACACGATCCTCAACCTGACGGGCAACGGCGATCTCAAGGGCGTTGTGCTGGACTATGCGTCGCCTACGCTGACGTCCGTTCAGTCGATCACGCCGTACACCGGCAACAATGCCCCGCAGAAGCAGCACCAGTTCAGCCAGGAATTCCAGCTGCTCGGCAGCTCGGGTGATTTCAGCTATCTTGCCGGCCTTTACTACTTCAAGGAAAAGGCTTCGGAATCGAACCATCAGGCGCTGACGGCCGTGGTTCCCGTCGAATATCTGGCATATTCGCAGTTCGTAACCCAGGCGCAGCAGGACGCCCTGATCGCTGCCAATCCGGGCCTTGGTCTGATCGGCGTCAATCTCAACCCGTGGCAGGCCTTTGGTGGTACGTCGCAGTCGAAGGCGGCCTTCGGTCAGGTGAGCTGGAAGCCGTCCGCGCTTGACCAGAAGCTCGAACTGACGGTGGGCGCACGTTACACCGAAGACAAGAAGACCGCATGGCTGGGTGGCGACATCACCCCGACCCTGCGTGGCAAGACTTCGTCGGATAACTTCTCGTGGCTGCTTTCGGCTGCCTACAAGATTACGCCGGATACGATGGTCTATGCGCGCGTCTCGACCGGATACCGTTCGGGCGGCATCAATCCGCGTGCCGTGACGATCAACAAGTACAAGCCGGAAAAGGCGATGTCCTACGAAGCGGGCATCAAGACCGAGCTGTTTGATCGTCACCTGCGTCTTAACCTGTCGGGTTACCTCACCGATTACGATGACATGCAGGTCAACCAGTTCGCCGGTTCCGAAAGCGGCGCGACCTCGATCATTGCCAACGCTGGCAAGGCCCAGGTTCGCGGTTTTGAAGCGGAATTCACGCTTCTGCCGGTTACCGGTCTGATTATCGACGGTGCGGTCGGTTACGTCGACAAGAAGTACAAGAAGTTCCTCTTCGCCGACCCGAACGAAGGTTATGCGATCATCGACGTGGCGGATGTGGCCCGTCAGACCTACTCGCCCAAGTGGACGGCGCGTATCGGTGCCGAATATGCGCAGCCGATCGGTGACATGACCGCTCGTCTGCGGGTCGACTATGCTTACCGTTCGTCGCTGTACTTCAACGTGCTCGACGCCACGACCCCGTTCAACCAGAACATCAAGTCGCCGGCGGATGACAACCTCAAGGCACGTTTCGCGCTGGAAGATGTCAAGGTCGCTGGCGGCCTGATGGAAATCGGCGTGTGGGGCGACAACCTGACCAACGAAAAGACGCTGATTTACGGCATCGATTTCGGTTCGATCGGTTTTGCCGGGGCAACCTTCAAGAAGCCGCGCAGCTACGGCATCGACGCCAAGATCAGCTTCTGATCACGGCGTAGACGCAAGTCGAAGAAAAACCCCGGCGGTTCATCCGCCGGGGTTTTTTGTTTGGCGCCGTGGCCTATGGCCAGCGACCGCGCGTGGCGATTACTCGCCGCGCAGTTTGGTCAGTTCGTCTGCCGACAGGGCGAGATCGGCTGCTTTCACGCTGTCTTCGATCTGTTCGGGCGAACGTGCGCCGAAGATCGGTACCGTCGTGTTGGGCTGGTTGGTCAGATAGCCCAGAACAACATCGTTGATCGATGCGTCATGGCGTTCCGCCACCGCTTTCACCGCCTCGAAACGCTTGGCGTTGATCGGGTTGTTGTACCGCGCCTTGAGCATATCGGGCACGGCAGCCTCGCCATGGGCCAGCTTGGTGAAGTAGCCGCCGCTTTGCGCCGAATAGGGGATCATGGTCACGCCTTCGGCATGGATGTCCTGATAACCATCCTCGTAATAGAGTTGATAGCCCTGCGCGGCGGACGCTTCGCGTTCCGGGGCCGCCAGCCCCCAGAATGTCTGCGATGCGACAAAACCCTGTCGACCCTTCGATGCCGCATAGGCATTGGCTTCGCGGATGCGTTCCGGGCTCCAGTTCGATGCCCCGATATAGCGGATCTTGCCTGCGTCCTGATGGGCGAACAGGGCATCCATGATCGGGCCAACCGGTGCCTGCGGATTATCCGCATGCAACCAGTAGAGATCGATCGTATCGACGCCGAGATGGTCGAGGCTTTCGGCAAGATCGCTGGCGATATCTTCGGGGGTAACGCGGTTGCGCCAGTCGCCCGCGCGCATGTCCACTTGCGCGCCTTTGGTGGCGATCACCACGTCATCGCGGTTCCTGCCTTTAAGCCAGGCGCCAATCGCGCGTTCGCTGGCCCCGGCGGGGGCATCGGGCACCCAGTCGCCATAGGATCGCGCGGTGTCGAGGAAATTGCCGCCCAGTTCCACAAAACGGTCGAGAATGGCATTGGCCGACGGCTGGTCGATCGCGGTGCCGAGCATGTTGGTGCCGTAACACAGTTCGCTGACCTGCAGGTCCGTGCCGGGCAGATTGACTTTCTTCAGCATTGATTGGTCCTCTCGTTGATCTGTTTGATGTGGGGTCAGGCGGCTGTCTGGCCGCCATCGATGGGGAAGGCCACGCCGGTGATCCGGCGCGCTTCGGCCGAAGCGAGAAATGCCACTGCATCGGCAATGTCTTCCGGATCGCAGTTTTCACCGCCATCCAGCCAGGGAACGGAGCGCATGACCAGTTCCCAATCGATATTCTCAGGCGGGGCGCCGCTGATCATCGGCGTATTGACGCCGGTCGGGCAAATGCAATTGATGCGGATGCCCTGCTTTGAATATTCCAGCGCCAGCGCCTTGGTCAGCCCGACCACGCCATGTTTGGAGGCGACATAGACCGAATTGAACGGCACGCCCACCAGTCCGGCTGCGGAAGCCATGTTGACCACATTCCCCCTGACCTTGAGCAGATGCGGCATGGCGGCGCGGGTCATCAGATAGACGCCGGTGAGATTGACTGCGATGGTGCGGTCCCAGCGGGTTTTGTCGAGGTCTTCCATCCGCCCGAAATCCAGCACTCCGGCGATGTTGCACAGCACATCGATACCGCCGTAGGCCGTGACTGCGCGGTCAATTATCGCCTGGCATGATGCCTCGTCGGCCACATCCAGCGCCATGCCGATCGCGCTGTCGCCAATGGCGCGGGCGGCGGCAAGCACGCCCGCTTCATCGCGGTCACCCAGAACGAGGCGCGCGCCTTCAGCGGCGAATTTTTTGGCAGTGGCAAGGCCAATGCCCGATGCCGCGCCAGTGATAATGATCGATTTGCCTTCAAAGCGCATGGCCTGCCTCTCGCTTGCCGAATCCGGCCGTTGTTGTTTGCACAGAGACTTGCGTCATGCGGTTACGCGTTTCAACCTCGTGAAACGAGAAGTGTTGGTATTTGCGCGACGATTCGGTCGTCTGCGTGTCGCAACAGGATGAGGAGAGGGATGCGCCATGATGTCATTACAGGAAATTTCGGACCGGCTGGAAATTCAGGATCTGTTCGCGCGCTACAGTTTTGCGATCGACGAACGGGATTATGATGCGCTCGACAATGTGTTCACCCCCGATGCGATCATCGATTACACCGAGGCCGGCGGGGCGAGGGGGACGCCGGATCAGATCAAGCCGTGGCTGAAGAATGCGATGGCGCGTTTCCCGAACTTTCAGCACATGGTCGCGACGACCAAGCTGGAACTGAACGGCGATGAGGCGCGCAGCCGCACGATCCTGTTCAATCCGATGATCTATCGCAAGGATGACGGGGAAGATCAGGTCTTCTTTGTGGGGCTGTGGTACCGCGACAAGCTTGTCCGCACGGACAAGGGCTGGCGCATAGCCGAACGGTATGAGGAACTGGCTTATACCTACAACACGCCCGCCATGCCCGCCCCGCCGGAAGTCTGAAGGCATCGCGCGATCCTGAATGAAAAAGGCCCGCCGGTTGGAGAACATGTCCAACCGGCGGGCCTCGGATCGTTATGACGCTGCGTCAGGCGGGTTCGGTCCAGCTGATCATGGCGCTGATATCCTGCCGCTGTTCCGGCTTCAGTCCGGCGCGGGCGAGGTGGTGCGACGCGATTTCGACATTGTCGGCCAGTGGGAAGACGAGTTCGATAACGCGATCGTATTCGGTGCGTTCGATCTTCCATTTGCCACCGACGCGGCGATAGACATCCTTGTAGATCGCGCTGCCGATGGTGTGCGATTTGCGCGCCACGTCGATGAAAATATCTTCGAGGTACCATACGCCTTCAGCGGTATCTTCACCGGTGATGGTGATTTCGGGCATATGACCGTGATGCATTGCAACCGCGTCCGAATGGAAGCTGTTGGCAAGGAAGGTCATCATGTCTTCACGGCCCTGAAGCTTCACACGGTAATTGCCACCGCGATAATCGACATAGACATCGTCGGTGAACATGTCGGCCAGCAGTGCTTTGTCGGCGGTATCGATACCGCGGAAATAGCGATGCTTCATCAGGCGAATTTCTTCGATGTCGGACAACTGTTGCAGGGTGTAAGGCATGACTCTCCATTTCCTCTTCAGGTGTGAATGCGCGCGCATGGGGTGAATGGCTGCCGTTCTGCGCCACCGGGCGGACGGCGGATTCGTTCTCCCATTGCGGTTCTTCCCAATATATGCGCATCATCTACAACGAGTTGCAACGCATATCGCAAGAATCATCGCGGCTCGGCAGATCAAAAGCACAACAAATCGTCCGGGAGACAACGCAGTGAAATGCACCTCATGCCTTTATGGGCCCTATGGCGAAATCGCAGGGCAGCCGCATTGCGGTGGCGGAGTGCGAAACTGATGTCCACGGCATCTCCTTTTTCGACGGGTACTCCTGCGGCAGGTCGCATCGGAATGGCCGTGCGCGGTTTCCTGTGCCAGAATATCGCGATCGGCTGCGCATTTGGTGGCTTTGGCGTTGCCGCAGGTGAAATCAAATCGCAATTCGATGTCAGCACCGGCATGGCGTCCATGGGACTGGCCTTTGCCGTGCTGATGATGGGGCTGGTCAGCCCGATCTTTGCGCGGATGATCGGGTCTGTCGGTCTGCGGCGGACGATGCTGACCGGGATCGTGCTGTCCGGGCTGGGCTATGTCGTGCTTGCCTTCGCGCCATCCATCTACGTCGTGCTGGCCGCCTATGGCCTGTTCGTTGGCGTGGGGATCGCGATGTTCGGTTCGTTTCCCTGCAGTGTTCTGGCAAGCAACTGGTTCCAGCCCAATCCGGGGGCGGCGCTTGGTTTCGTCAATATGCCGGTTATGGTCGCGCTCGTGCCGATGATGGGCATCTTCCTGATCGAGCGTTATGGCCTGTCGACGTTCTACCTCGTTATGGCCGGGCTCCATATCCTCCTGTTGCCCTTTGCTCTGGGTGTGGCGGACAGGCCGGAAGGCGCGGCACGGGCGGGCGATGATGCGCAAGGATCGACTGCGCACGCAATGATCAGTTCGCGGGCCATCCTAGGTCGACCGATCTTCTGGATCGTTGTCTTGGGGGCAGGGGGATTGAGCGCAGCGGGGATTATTGGCGTCTCGCACCTCGTGTCCTTTGCCATCGAAAAACATATTCCGCCCGCGCAGGCGGCGTTTCTGCTGTCCGTGATGGGGGCAGCCGCCGCGTTGGGTTCGTTGCTGGTTGGCGTGCTGTGCGGCAAGATTGGCGCGGTGAACACATTGGCTCTGATGGGGGCCGCTCTGGCCGGTAGCTGGTTTGTCCTTCTGGGGACGAGCCTCTATCCGCTGATGATCTGCGCCACGCTGATCATCGGCGCTTGTGGCGCAGGTATTTTTCCAGCGGTCAATGTGCTGGGCGCGCGGGTATTCGGTGTGGATGCGCTGGCGCGGGTTCTGGGCCTGTTCACCCTCTATACCCTGCCGATGAACTTCCTGCTCCCACCGGCTGCGGGGGTGCTGCGGGATGCAACGGCAAGTTACGAGCCCGTGGTTGGAGTCCTGATTGCAGGCAGTGGCGCGATTGCCGCTATGTTCGTGCTGTTGGGACGGGTTATGGCACGTCAGGATGCCGTGCGAGAGAAAGTGGCCGTTTGACGGGGCAATCCGGTTCGGTCCGGATTTGCCCGGGCAGGGCCGGAATAAAACGTTCGCGCGACGCCGGAAGGCGCGCGCATGATGGAGGAGAATGAGGATGGGCCGACTTTCCGGCAAAGTTGCAATTGTTACCGGTGGTGCGCGTGGCATGGGGGCGGCGACGGTCCGCCTGTTCGTGGCGGAAGGCGCCCGAGTAGCGATCACCGACGTGCTCGACGCAGAAGGTAACGCACTGGCCGCCGAACTGGGCGATGCTGCACGTTTCTACCATCAGGATGTGACGAGCGAAGCGGGCTGGGCCGAGGTGGTGAAGCAGACCGAAGCCGATCTTGGCCCGGTGGACGTGTTGGTCAACAATGCGGGTATTCTGATGTTCAAGAGCCTGCTGGCAACATCGCTGGAAGAATACGAACGGGTTCTGCGCGTCAATCTGGTTGGCGAATTCCTTGGCATCAAGGCGGTCGCGCCGGGCATGATCGCGCGGGGCAAGGGCTCCATCGTCAATGTCTCTTCGGTTGATGGCATGAAGGGGGCCAACAGCCTCGGCGCCTATGCTTCCAGCAAATGGGGCGTGCGCGGCCTGACCAAGGTGGCGGCGATGGAACTGGGCCATCGCGGCATTCGGGTGAATTCCGTCCATCCCGGCGGCGTCGATACGGCGATGACCAATCACAACAATGCCAGCCGTGAAACCGTGAACGAGCGTTTCACCAATGTCCCGTTGCAGCGCGTCGGTGGTCCTGAAGAAGTGGCGGCGGCCTCGCTGTTTCTGGCCAGCGATGATGCATCCTACATGACAGGCGCGGAAATCGTGGTCGATGGCGGGATGACCATCGGGGTCTATTATGAAGGTTTCCCTGGCGCACCGGGTGTGCCCGAAGCCTGAAACCCGTTAGCCGTGCGGTGGCAAGGGTCATAAAGGCCTCCACCGCGCCCGGCTGTGATTGATGGAGAGGATGTATGGGTCGGCTTGCTGGCAAAGTTGCGATTATCACGGGCGGTGCGCGCGGCATGGGGGCGGCGACTGCCCGTCTTTTCGCCGCCGAAGGGGCGAAGGTGGCCATCACCGATGTGCTCAAGGATGAAGGGCAGGCACTGGCCGCCGATCTGGGCGATGCGGCGTGCTTCTATCACCATGACGTGACCAGCGAAGCGGGCTGGGCAGAGGTGGTGAAGCAGGCCGAAGCCGATCTCGGGCCGGTGGACGTGCTGGTCAACAATGCGGGGGTTCTGATCTTCAGGAGCCTGCTGGCGACCACGCTGGAGGATTATGAACGTCTGCTCCGCGTCAATCTCGTCAGCCAGTTTCTCGGGATCAAGGCGGTGGCGCCCGGCATGATCGCCCGCGGCAGCGGTTCTATCGTCAACATCTCGTCCGTTTCGGGATTGCAGGGCGGGAACAGCCTTGGGGCCTATGTGTCCAGCAAATGGGGTGTGCGGGGCCTGACCAAAGTTGCGGCGATGGAACTGGGCCATCGCGGCATTCGCGTCAATTCGGTCCATCCGGGCACGATCGATACGCTGATGGGCAATGCGGGCAATGTGACCCGGGAAGAACTGGATGCGAGCTTTGCGCATCTCCCGCTGCAGCGCGCGGGGGATACAGATGAAGTCGCGGCGGCTTCACTGTTCCTCGCCAGCGATGACGCCTCGTACATGAGCGGCGCGGAAATCGTGGTCGATGGCGGGCTTATGGCGGGCACATACTATCAGGGGTTTCCCGGCGCCCCCGGCGTGCCGGAGGCATGAAACACGCGACAGGTGGCGGGAAGGACAGCCTTTCGAGAGGAGAGACCATGACGCACACGGTGAATGACGATGGGGTACGGTTCGCAGACCGGTTGATCCCCTGGCCACGGTCGATCAGCCCGGAGGCGGTTGCCGCGCTCAAGGCCAATGCCAGTATCCCGGCCCGCCAGCATCCACCGGCATCGGACATCGAGGCCTGGCGCCAGACGATCATCGAAACAGACCAGATGATGGCCGGATATTTTTCCATGCCTGATGAGGGCGGGCTCGAACTTGATACGATCGAGATCGGCGGCGTTCCCGTTCATCGCGCACGCCCCGTGGGTCTTTCTGCCGACGATCGCCGCCTTTATATCGATATTCACGGTGGCGGGCTGGTCTTTGGTGCCGGATATTTCTGTCGGGCCGGTGGTGCGTCGACAGCCGCGATGCTCGGGGTGGAAGTGCAGGCGGTCGATTACCGGATGCCGCCCGATTACCCTTATCCCACGTCGCTGGACGACTGTCTGGCAACTTATGCGCGTGCGGTGGAGGAACGGGGGGCTGCCAATGTGGTCGTCGGCGGATCGTCGGCTGGCGGCAATCTGGCTGCGGCGCTGATGTTGCGTGCCCGCGATGCGGGCCTGCCCATGCCTGCGGGGCTGGTTCTCAAGACACCCGAAGTCGATCTGACCGAAAGCGGGGATTCGTTTGAAACGCTGGCGGGGCTCGACCCTGTGCTGAAGACGCGCTTGCCTGAAAGCATCGCGCTCTATGCCGCAGGGGCGCCGCTGGATCATCCCTATCTGTCGCCTTTGTTCGGGGATTTGCGCGGGTTTCCGCGGACCTTGCTGCAATCGGGCACGCGCGACCTGTTCCTGTCCAATACCGTGCGGATGCATCGGCGCTTGCGCGAAGCGGGCGTTGCGGCAGAATTGCATGTGTTCGAGGCGATGCCGCATGGCGGCTTTTTCGGCGCCCCCGAAGATGCGGAAATGCAGCGCGAGATTGCGGCTTTTGTCGCCGGATGCTGGCCTTCCTGATACACAGACAAAAATTGTTGGCAGAGCGTCCGAGTCCATAAGGGCGACGCCATTATTCAAGGAGAGACGAAGATGATCCGGATTTCCATGCCAGATGATGAAGGAAACGATCCTTATGGCTTCGCGTCGCGTACGCATGCGACCGAAATTATGGCTGCTGCTTCGGAATTTTCGAAGGCGGTTTACCAGCACTCCCGCCTGCCCCTGCGAGAGTTTGAAGGTGCGCGCTATCGCACGGCACAGATTAACGGTTGCGTGATCTGCCAGCAGTTCCGCGCCGCACGCGATGTGCAACTGATGTATTTTGCCACGGGGCAGCGCCCGGACCATCTCGTCTCCGACAACGGGCCAGCCCCTGACGAGGCGTATTATGCGGCTGTTGCCGACTGGCGGACGTCCTCTGTGTTCAGCCCGCGTGAAAAGCTGGCGATCGAATATGCGGAACGCTTTGCCGAAGAACCCAAAGTATTGGCCGATGATGAAGAGTTCTGGGGGCGTGCGCACGCTTTGTACTCGGATGAGGAACTGGTCGATCTGTCGCATTGCGTAGCGGCCTGGATGGGGCTGGGGCGTGTGGCGCACGTGCTCGGTTTTGATAGTGTCTGCCTGCCCTTCGCGCAGGCTGCCGAATAGTCGGAGAACGCGCAGTCTTGCGGGATAACGGCAGTGCCAGCCCGTCACACCATCGGTTGTGATTGGCTGGCACGCGGGGGAACATCGGTTATAAGCGCAGCTATGGACAGGACGGGAGAGGGGGCGCAGCCGAAGACGGCCAATCGCAGAGGACGGCCGACGGCGGAGGATTCGCGCCAGAAAACCGAACAATTGCTGGAAGTGGCGCGCGATATGTTCGCCCAGGTGGGCTATCGCGCGGTGACCATGCGCAGGGTTGCCGAAGTGGCGCAGGTTTCGACCCGCACGCTCTACGATCGCTTTTCGGACAAGCTGCGCCTGTTTGATGCCTGCATGGATTTCAGTTCTCTGGCATTCCCGCGGATCGTTTACGATCCTGCTGTGCCGATCGATGCGTGCCTGCGTGATTTTGCCGCCTCGCTCGTACGGATGTTGTCGTCCGACAGCAGTGTCAGAATGGCGCTGATGGTATCGCGCGAAGGCGCGGAATTCCCGGAACTTGTGCGGACGGCGGACATGACGCAGCAGAAGCACCTGATGCTGCCGTTGGCCACGTTTTTGCGTGAAGCCGGACTTGCCGGGAATGATCGCGATGGGCTGGCGCGGGCCAAGCTTTTCGTCGCGCTGGCGTTGGCGGAGTGGCAGCGCTGCTACACGTTTCTTCATCCCCTGCCGCATGGCGGGGAGGTTGAAAGCCACGCAGAATTGATCGTCGATCTGTTCCTGCATGGGATCCATAAAATTCAGGGAGACAAGAATGACTGACAAGAGGCTGGCTGGCCGTGCGGCACTGATCACGGGGGCGGCCGACGGCATTGGTCACGGTATGGCACGCCGTTTCGCAAAGGAAGGGGCTGCGGTTCTGGTGGTCGACTACGATCAGGAACGCGGACTGGAAGTGACCGAGGAACTGCGCGGACTTGGCGCCAAGGCGGAATTCTTTGCGTGCGACGTTACGCAGAAGGATCAGGTTGTTGGCGCAGTGAACGCCTGCATCGAACATTTCGGGTCGATCGATATCCTGGTCAACAACGCCTATCGTGGGTCGATGGTGGCGCGGATCGAACTCAAGACCGACGATATTTTCGAGAACAGCATGAAGATGTGTCTCTATGCCGCGAAATGGTCGATGGAAGCCGCGCTGCCGCACATGCGTGGTCAGGGTTGGGGCCGGATCATTAATATCGCCTCGCTCAACGGCGTGAATGCGCATATGGGATCGGCCGATTACAATGCGGGCAAGGAAGCGCTGCGGGCCTACACGCGCACGGCTGCACGCGAATGGGCGCGTTATGGCATCTGCGCCAATATCATTTGTCCGGCTGCCATTTCCGCAGCTTACCGCAGGTTCAAGGAAGCCACACCGGATGTGGCGGCTGCGACGGATGCGGCCAATCCCATGGGGCGGATGGGCGATCCGGAACAGGATATCGCAGGCGTTGCGTTCTTTCTCGCCAGTGAAGATGCGCGTTACCTGACCGGCAACACCCTGTTTGCGGATGGTGGTTCGCACATCAATGGCGCGGGCTGGGCACCCGATCTCGGCCCGGACAGCTGATTGCATTGCAACTGCCTCTGTTTGAGGCGGTCCAAACGAAAAGGCCCGCTCTGGATGAGCGGGCCTTTTTCTGGAGCGTGTAAGTTGTGTCAGGCCGCTTCGGCCTTGTCTTCGGGATCGCGCAGCACATAGCCACGGCCCCAGACGGTCTCGATATAGTTTTCACCGTCGCAGGCCAGGCTCAGCTTCTTGCGCAGCTTGCAGATGAAGACATCGATGATTTTGAGTTCGGGTTCGTCCATCCCGCCATAGAGGTGGTTGAGGAACATTTCCTTGGTCAGCGTCGTGCCTTTGCGGAGCGAGAGAAGCTCCAGCATGGCATATTCCTTGCCTGTCAGGTGAACGCGGGCACCGATGACTTCCACGGTCTTGGTGTCGAGGTTGACCGAAAGCTTGCCGGTGCGAATGACCGATTGCGAATGGCCCTTCGAACGGCGAACCACGGCATGAATGCGGGCAATGACTTCGTCGCGATGGAACGGCTTGGTCACGTAATCGTCCGCACCAAAACCGAACCCGCGCACCTTGGAATCCATTTCGGCGATACCGGAGAGGATCAGGACAGGTGTCTGCACTTTGGCCACGCGCAGTTTCTTGAGCACGTCGTACCCGTGCATGTCGGGCAGGTTCAGATCGAGCAGGATGATATCGTAATCGTACAGTTTGCCCAGATCGAGGCCTTCTTCGCCAAGATCGGTAGAATAAACATTGAAACCTTCAGCGGTCAGCATGAGCTCGATCGCCTTCGCGGTCGTTGGCTCATCTTCAATCAACAGAACGCGCATAGGTGCCCCCCTATTAAGTCCCGATTCCCGGTCGGCAGCTTCCCCCGAATTGGAAGTTGACCGCTATTAACCACGGAAGTTCTAAACAGAAAAGGTTAATTTGTTGTAAACCGGCTTAAATCCACGAGTCGCGCGGTTTTTGTCACACTCTCGGAACCTTGTTTTTCTAAGGTTTTACCCACGCTTTGCCGGGTAAGGCGGGTTACCTAACAGCTTCTAGCGCTTTCTGTCGGCGTCGCTGGACCGAACTGCCGATACCCATGGCCTCACGATATTTGGCCACTGTGCGCCGGGCCAGATCGAAGCCTTTCTGCCGAAGAAGGTCGACCAGGGCATCGTCGGACAGGATCGCTTTCGGCCCTTCCGCATCGATCAGCGCCTTGATTTGCGCCTTGACCGCTTCGGCCGACACCGAACCCTCGCCATCGGCAGAGGCGACCCCGCTTGTAAAAAAGTATTTCAGTTCGAATGTGCCGCGTTGGCAATGAAGATATTTGTTGGCGGTGACGCGGCTGACGGTCGATTCATGCATATCGATCGCATCGGCCACGGCCTTCAGGGTCAGTGGTTTCAGTTCGGAAACCCCGTGCCGGAAGAAACCGTCCTGCTGTTTCACAATCTCGGTGGTCACCTTGAGAATGGTTTTCTGCCGTTGGTCGAGCGCCTTGATCAGCCAGTTGGCATCGGTGAGTTTTTCGTTCAGCCACCCGCGCGACGCCTTGTCATCGCAATTCTTGCGCAATTCGAGATAATATCCCCGATTGACGACGAGCCGGGGCAGCGTGGCCTGATTGAGGGCAATGTCCCATCCCCCATCGGCCCGTGGGCGCAACAGGATGTCAGGCACTATGGCGCGGCCGGTTGTTGTATCGCTGAAGCGCAGGCCGGGTTTGGGGTCGTAAGCCCGCAATTCGGCCACCATGTCGGCAAGATCTTCCTCGTCGACTTCGCAGATCCGCTTGAGCTGCTTGATGTTGCCTTTCGCCAGCAGATCGAGATTGTCGAGCAGGCGCGCCATGCACGGGTCGTACCGGTCGGCTTCTTTTGCCTGCAAGGCAAGGCATTCACCCAGATCGCGCGCGCCGACCCCGGTGGGGTCGAACGTCTGCACCAGGGCCAGCGCGCGTTTCACCTCTGCCATGGGAGTCACCAGATCGGCGACCACTTCGTTCATCGAAACGGGGAGATATCCTGCTTCATCCAGCAGGCCGATCAGGTGCATGGCAATGAACGCCGTGTGATCGTCCGTCGTGGCTGCCGCCAGTTGCATCGTCAGATGTTCGACCAGGCTGATACCGTCACCGCCCCGCTCGTCGAGGTCAGGGGCATCACCGCCCGACAGGAAACTGTCGGTGCTTGTCCCGAACAGCGCCCCATCGCCGGTATCCCGGTCGATATCCAGCGCAACGGGATCAACGTCGAGCGGCTGATCGATCTGCCCCTGGCCTTCGTTGATCAGATCGTCGACTGAGGTTTCTTCCCGTGCCGGGCCATCTGCAACCGGCGCGTCCGCAACGTCGGTGTCCTGGCTGACGTCCAGCAGGGGATTGGCTTCGAGCGCATCGCCGATAAAGGTTTCGATCTCGAGATTGGAAAGCGCCAGCAGTTTGATCGCCTGTTGCAACTGGGGGGTCATCACCAGTTGCTGCGACTGCCGAATATCGAGTCTGGGTCCCAGGGCCATCAGCCGGTGCCTTCAGATCGTTGCCTGAAGGGCAGGCTCGTACCAGTCATGGCCTTGTCCCCCGTGACCGTGCCGCACGAGGGGAAGGGATCATAATGTGAAGTTCTCACCCAGATAGAGACGGCGCACGTTTTCATCGGCGACAAGGTCTTCCGGGCTGCCCGCGAACAGAACCTGCCCGCCATAGATGATGCAGGCACGGTCCACGATATCCAACGTTTCGCGCACGTTATGGTCGGTAATTAGCACCCCGATACCCCGTTCCTTGAGGTCGATGACGAGGTGGCGAATATCGGCAATGGACAGGGGGTCGATCCCGGCGAACGGTTCGTCCAGCAGCATGATCGAAGGCTTGGCCGCCAGCGCGCGTGCAATTTCGCAACGCCGCCTTTCGCCGCCCGAGAGGGCCATCGCAGGGCTTTCGCGCAGGCGCGTAAGCCCGAATTCTTCGAGCAGACGCTCCAGTTCGGAAGCGCGCACATCCTTGTTGGGCTCTGCCATTTCAAGGACGCTATTGATGTTCTGTTCCACCGTCATTCCGCGAAAAATCGAGGTTTCCTGCGGAAGATAACCGAGCCCGAGAATGGCGCGCCGGTACATGGGGAGATGGGTGACATCGACGCCGTCCATCAGGATGCGACCCGAATCAGGTTTCACCAGCCCCATGATCGAATAGAAACAGGTGGTCTTGCCCGCACCGTTGGGGCCGAGCAGCCCCAGAACTTCGCCCTTGGCGACAGAAAGCGAGATATCTGTCAGCACCGCGCGCTTGTCATAACTCTTGGCGATCGAAATCACTTCCAGTCCGCCCTCGGGCAGGACAGCGCGCGTGTGGGCGTTTTCGCCGGTTTCGCCCATCGGGGGAGTGTCCAATACGTTCATGCGATGATGCTTTACCACGTGATCGCCTGCAGAAAACCCCTGCCGTCCACAACTTGGCAGGATTCCTGCATGGCATATTCCGACAGGCGATATTGCGGACGTAGCGAGGAAATCGTTCAGCGGGCTTGATAACGAGGCCAAGCCATGAATATAGTCTGTACAGAAACAGGGGGCACCAAGCCGCCGGGATGATGGAGAGGTTGCATGGCAGGAGCTTTGCCCAAGGTGGGCAGGCCGAAATCCGGTGCGATTTCGGCAGAGGGGGGCAAGCCGCGCGATTGGCGTCGTGGAATGAGTGACAATGTCGCTTATGCCTTGTGGGTTTATACCGGACTGCAGATTTTCATGACCGTGGCAGTGCTCAAGGGCACGGGCGGGTCCATTCTTCCCTATCTGGCGTTGACATTGCTGGTCGTTGCGGTGCTGCCGGGCTTCCGCGCTCTGGAAAAGCAATGGGAACGGCTCAGCGATGGCGAAGCGTCCAATCCGGTGCTGGAACCGGCCTATCGCCGGGATCGTCGGTTGATCTGGGGGCTGGCGCTCGGTCTGCCTTTCATGCTGACGCTTTTGTTGAAGGCGCTTGACGCGCTCCTCTGATCGGGCGAGGCCCGTTTGCGAAAGATCATTCGCGAAAGGGTTCCCATGTTCGATATGTCCCGCGCCGAAGAGCGTTGCGCCACGCTGATTGCGTTTGCGCAGCGTTTCGGGGCCGATGCCGCCGATGCCGTGGCAATCGGTGACATGTCGGAAGGGGTCCAGGTCCGGCTGGGCGCGCTGGAAGATGTCGAACGCTCGGAAAGCGAAGCAGCCGGACTCCGCGTCTTTGTCGGGCAGCGTTCGGCATCGATTCATGCCTCTGATCTCAGCGATGCGGCGTTAAGCGCGCTTGCCGAACGCGCGGTCGATATGGCCCGGGCCGCAACGGAAGACCAGTTTGCCGGTCTGGCCCCGAGGGATATGCTGGCGCGCGGGCCCTTCGCCGATCTCGATCTGGAAGATTCCTCAGAACCCACGCCGCAGCAATTGCGCGCCATGGCGCAGGAAGCCGAAGATGCGGCGCGTGCGGTGCAGGGGGTCACCAACAGCGAAGGGGGGAGTGCGGGTTTCGGGCGTAGCGTTGTCGCGCTGGCAACGAGCGATGGTTTCTCGGGCGGGTATGCCGCCACGAGCCACAGCATCAGCGCCAGCGTTGTCGCCGGGACGGGCAGCGGAATGCAGCGCGATTATGCCTGGCGGCAGGCCCGCCACGCGACCGATCTTCTGCCGCCCGCAGACATCGGACGGCTGGCGGGGGAACGCGCGGTCGCACGGCTGGAACCGGGCCGTTTGCCCAGCAAGGTCATGCCCGTGGTCTTTTCGCCGCGAGTCAGCAACGGATTGCTGGGGCATCTGGTGGGTGCGATGTCGGGTGCGTCGATCGCGCGCCGTTCCAGTTTTCTGCTCGACCGGCTGGACGACACCCTGTTCGATTCCTCAATTGTGATTCTGGACGATCCCCATCGTTTGCGCGGGCTGCGTTCGCGGCCTTTCGATGGCGAAGGCTTGCCAACTGCGGCGCGGACCCTGGTCGAAGGCGGAAAGATCACCGGTTGGCTGGCGGACAGTGCGTCAGCCCGGCAACTGGGCATTCTACCGACCGGCCATGCCGTGCGTGGCGCGGGTGGTGGCCCGGGTATTTCGGTCAGCAACGTCCATCTCGCGGCAGGTACGGCCAGCCCTGACGATCTGATGTCGGATGTATCGGATGGCGTCTATGTGACCGAACTCTTCGGCCATGGCGTCAACGGCGTGACGGGCGACTATAGCCGTGGGGCGTCGGGTTTCCGTATCGTTGACGGCGCACTGGCGGGGCCGGTCGCCGAATTCACGATCGCGGGCAATCTGTTGGATATGTTCGCCGCGATGATTCCGGCCAATGATCTGGAAATGCATCGGGGCATGAATGCGCCGACAGTGCGGATCGACGGGATGACGATCGCAGGGGACTGATCACAATTCCCCGTAAGGCGATCCTTGCGAGCAGCCCGTGGCCGCCCGCAAGGATCTGCAATATTATCAGACCGCTTTTTCAGCCTTGGCGCGTTCCAGCGCCTCGACCACGACCTGGCGGGCTTCCGCCGCATCGCCCCACTGGCCGACGCGCACCCACTTTTCCTTTTCAAGATCCTTGTAGTGGGTGAAGAAGTGCTCGATCTGCTGCAGCACGATCGAGGGCAGGTCCTGCCGTTCACCCACGTCCGAGTAGTAGGGGAACGTGGTGTCGACGGGAACGCAGATCAGCTTTTCATCGCCGCCATGTTCGTCTTCGAGATTGAGCACGCCAATCGGCCGTGCGCGCACCACGCAGCCCGGAATGAACGGCGAACGCGAGATCACCAATGCATCCAGCGGATCGCCATCGGGCGACAGGGTGTGCGGAATGAAACCGTAGTTCGCAGGGTAGCGCATGGGCGTGTGCAGGATGCGGTCGACGAAGAGCGCGCCCGATTCCTTGTCGAATTCATACTTCACCGGTTCGCCGCCAGCGGGCACTTCGATGATGACGTTCAGGCTTTCGGGCGGGTTGTCGCCCGCAGGAATCAGGTCGATGCGCATATCATGCCTTCATGTTCGCATTGGGATAGGGAGTGGCGCGGCCTCTAGCGCCGCACCGGAGGAGCGCCAAGCCCAAATTGGTGCATGGGGAAACGGGAAACTGTTTCTGTTGCATGGTCTTGCGGTTTGCCGAACGCGCTCAAGGATTGCGGAACGGCAGGGATGGCCCTAATCGCCGCGCCATTATGGCAACACAGACACCGCAAGCAATCCGGGGAACTCAGGATATTTTTGGCGCGGAGGCCGAAGCCTTCACCCGCGTGGTGGAAGCGTTCGAACGCCTGCGCCGGCTCTACAGGTTCCGCAGAGTCGAGATGCCGGTCTTTGAAAAGACGGCTGTTTTTTCCCGCTCCCTGGGTGAAACCACGGATGTCGTGTCGAAAGAGATGTATTCTTTCGACGATCGTGGCGGCGAATCGCTGACGCTGCGGCCCGAATTCACCGCCGGCATCGCCCGCGCCTATCTGACGGATGGCTGGCAGCAATATGCCCCGGTCAAGGTGGCGACTCACGGCCCGCTGTTCCGTTATGAACGCCCGCAGAAGGGGCGTTATCGCCAGTTTCACCAGATCGATGCCGAAGTGATCGGCTCTGCCGAACCGCAGGCCGATATCGAGCTGCTGGTTATGGCGGATCATCTGTTGCACGATCTCGGCATTGCCGATGGCGTGACCTTGCAGCTCAACACGCTGGGCGATGCCGACAGCCGTGAGGCATGGCGTGCCGCGCTGGTCGAGTATTTCCGCGCACATCGGGCCGATCTGTCGGAAGACAGCCAGGACCGGCTGGAGCGCAATCCGCTGCGAATTCTTGATTCCAAAGATCCACGCGACAAGCCGTTCACGGCCGATGCTCCCAGGATCGATGCGTATCTCTCTGCCGAAGCGCAGGATTTCTTCGGCACGGTTACCAGCGGGCTGGATGCGGCCGGCGTCGCCTGGACGCGCGCACCGGCGCTGGTGCGCGGGCTGGATTACTATCGCCATACCGCTTTCGAATTTGTCACCGACCGGCTTGGCGCGCAGGGCACGGTGCTGGGCGGTGGCCGCTATGATGGGCTGATCGAGGCGCTGGGCGGTCCGCCTACGCCAGCGGTAGGCTGGGCTGCGGGGATCGAACGGCTGGCGATGCTGTTGACCGACGTGGCCGAGCCCGCGCTGGACGTGATTCTCGCGATCGAGGATGATGCCGCGCTGCAATTTGGCATTCGTGCGCTCGCTGCCTTGCGCAGGGCCGGGCTGTCGGCTGACATGATCGCCAGCGGTTCACCCAAGAAGCGGTTTGACAAGGCGGTGAAAGTGAATGCCACGGCGCTGGCCGCGATTGCGATGCGCGATGGCCAGCCTGCGGTGAATTTGCGCGGTTCCGCCGAAGCGCCGGTCTATGTGGCGACGGAACAGGTTTTCGAAGACCTGCTGCAATGAGCATTCCTGACGAGCGCCTGGCCCAGCTTGCCGCGCGATTTGCGGAGTTGGAGGCGCGGCTGGCATCAGGGACGCTGGAGGGCGAGGCTTTCGTGAACGCGAGTCGCGACTATGCGGAACTGGAGCCAGTCGCCCGGGTCGCCGAAGAAGTGCGGACCATGCGGGGGGAACTGGCTGAACTCGAGTCGCTGGACGATGCCGATCCGGATATGAAGGCGCTGGCCGAGGAAGAAATCACCCGCCTGCGCAGCGAATTGCCGGAGGCGGAACGGCGCCTCGCCATTGCCATGCTGCCGCGCGATTCCGCCGATGCGCGCCCGGCCATGCTCGAAATTCGGGCGGGAACTGGCGGCGATGAAGCCGCGCTGTTCGCGGCCGATCTGTTCCGCATGTACGAACGGTATGCGGCGGAGCAGGGCTGGCGGGTGGAAACCATCAGCGTCAACGCCTCGGATATCGGCGGATTCAAGGAAGTGATCGCGAACGTTGCGGGTTCTGGTGTGTTCGCCAGGCTCAAGTTCGAAAGCGGGGTCCACCGCGTGCAGCGGGTGCCGGTGACGGAAAGCGGCGGGCGCATCCACACATCCGCAGCGACGGTCGCCGTCTTGCCTGAACCCGATGAAGTGGATGTGCAGATCGATGATAAGGATCTGAAAATCGACATTTATCGTGCATCCGGCGCAGGCGGGCAGCACGTTAATACAACCGATTCCGCTGTCCGCATCACCCATTTGCCCACCGGTATCGTGGTGACCCAACAGGACGAACGGAGCCAGCACAAGAACCGCGCGAAGGCGATGCAGGTTCTGCGCACGCGCATTTTCGATCTCAAGCGCGCCGAAGCCCATGGTGCCGAAGCGGAAGCGCGCAAGGCGATGGTCGGTTCGGGCGATCGTTCCGAACGCATCCGCACGTACAATTTCCCGCAAGGGCGGGTTACCGATCACCGGATCGGGCTGACGCTGCACAAATTGCCCGAAGTACTGGAAGGGCAGGGATTGGGCGAACTGATCGATGCGCTGACCGCCGAGGACGAGGCCAAGCGCCTTGCCGCGATGGGTGACTGACCTGCGCATAGCCCAGGCCTTGCGCGATGCCACCACGCAACTGGCGCAAGTTTCCGATACCGCACGGCTTGATGCCGAAGTGCTGATGGCGGTGGTGCTGGGGGTGTCGCGGTCCGATCTGCTGCTGCGCCATATGGCTGCGGACGTGCCGGGTGGATTTGCGGAGCTGGTCGCGCGGCGGATGACGCAGGAACCCGTTGCCTACATCACTGGCGAGCAGGAATTCTACGGGCGGCCGTTTCGGGTGAATCGCGATGTGCTGATTCCGCGTGGCGACAGCGAAGCCATTGTCGAGGCCGCTCTCGCTGCTGCACCGACGCCACGCCGCGTACTGGATTGCGGCACCGGATCGGGTGCGCTTTTGCTGACGGTGCTGGCGGAACGGCCCGAAGCGCACGGGGTCGGGATAGACCGGTCGGAAGGGGCGCTGGCTGTTGCACAGGACAATGCGGTGCGTCTGGGCCTTGCGGACCGGGCATTGATGCTGCGCCGTGACTGGGATGAACAGGGGTGGGCAGAAGGGCTGACGCAGTTCGACCTGATTCTCGCAAACCCGCCTTATGTTGAAGAAAACGCCGATATTTCTCAGTCGGTCCGAGGGTTCGAGCCCGGTGGGGCCCTGTTTGCCGGCCCGGCGGGACTCGATGCCTATCGCGTGTTGTTGCCGCAGCTTGTTCCCGTGTTGGCCGATAAGGGCATCGCGGTTGTGGAGATTGGTGCCGCACAAGCCGATCTGGTCGGGGCGATCGCCCGGAATGCGGGTTTCGATGTGCAACTGACACGGGATCTCGGGGGCAGACCTCGTGCGCTGACGTTACGATTTGGGCTTGGCAAGGCAGAATAACCCGGCTAGGCAAAAGAGGACCGTCGGTCGGATGCAAATTCCCGGCTTGAAGGTCATGCTCCAAAATTTGCACATCCACACGGGCCCCGAGCCTGAGTGTGATGCAGATGGCGGGACCATGTGAATGGGCCAAGCTCGCGCATGGTGCGGGATTTTGCGACCTGGCAGGCGCGTTATGCCTTCAGGTCTCGATTGAGGATGACATTTCCCTTGAACAACAATCGTAATAATCGCCGCAGGGGTCGTGGCAACAATCGCTCGCAGGGCGGCGGCAATCAGCTTAACCGGATCGACAGCAGGGCACGGGGCAATGCTCCGCAACTGCTGGAAAAGTATCGGAAGCTTGCGCACGATGCGTCGCTGAATGGTGATCGTGTCCAGACTGAGTATTATCTGCAATTTGCAGATCACTACTTCCGCGTACTTGCTGACGCCAAGGCGCGTCAGGATGAACAGCGCGTCCGTCGCGATGATACGCGCGAGCAGATGGTCGATTCGGACGACGACGATGAATTTGGCGGGTTCCATTCCGATCGTGGCCGTGCGCGTCGCCCGGAACGCGATGAACTGCCCGCGCAGGACAATGATGCCGAAAGCGGTTCTGATGCGGATTCGGAACAGGATCGTCAGGCAGCCCCCAACGAGTACGAGCCGCCGAGCAATCCCTTCACCCGCAGCAATCGGGAGCGCCCCGCGGCCCAGCGTCGGCAGCGCAAGCCGCGCGCCGATCAGGCCGAAGAGGCTGGGGATCGTGCTGTTGCCACAGACGATGCAGAGCCGAGTCTGGACCTGTCGGTGCTTCCCCCTGCGATCGGCGATCGCGGTGAAGACGAAGAGGTGAAGGCGCCTGCACCCCGTCGCCGCCGGACTGTGCGGGCCAAGCCCGCCGCAGAAGGCGATGATGAGACGCTGCAAAAAGCCAGCTGAATATCTGCCCCGCTTCGGCGGGGCAGTTCCTTTCTGGCTTCGCTGTGCAATTCACCGCGAACCGGGTTGCACTGGCACGCTGCGCACGGCACATGACGCGCGATGCGTTTGACCAGCTTTCTCGCAGAGATATTCGCGCGGCATCCGCGCTGGTCGGCGTTCTCCCTCGGGATCGTGTCGGCGCTGGGCTTTCGCCCTCTTGGCTTCTGGCCGCTTACCCTGATTGCGACCGGTATCTTGCTGTGGCTGGTGGCGGACACGCGGCGCGTGCGCGACGCGGCAGTCCTCGGCTGGTTGTTTGGCTGGGGCCATTTTACGCTCGGTAACAACTGGATCGCTACGGCGTTTACCTATCAGGCGGAAATGCCTGCCGCATTGGGCTGGGCGGCTGTTCCGGTGCTGGCGCTCTATCTTGCCGTTTATCCTTCAGTGGCTGCTGCAGGCGCGCGCGCGCTTGCCGGGCAGGGGATGCGATGGCCTCTGGCCGTGGCTTTTGCCGGTTGCTGGATCGTGGCCGAATGGCTGCGTGGCTGGATTTTTACCGGCTATGCATGGAATCCGCTGGGAATAGTGCTTCTGGGGGATTTCCAGTCGCAGGGGCTGGCGGCACTGGCCCCGTGGTTGGGCACATATGGCCTTTCCGGACTGGCGGCCGGGATCGCCGGGGCGGGTGCGCTATTCGTGGCCAAACGGTACTGGTTGCCGCTGGGAGTGCTGGCGGCGGTCCTGCTGGCGGTGCCGTTCCTGCCTGCGCCGGCAGCGCGTCTTTCCTCTTTGCCGCTGACTCTGGTTCAGCCCGATGTGCGACAGAATGACCTTAACGATGCGTCACAGTACGAAGCCCAGTTTTCGCGCATCGCGTCCCTGAGCCTGCCAAAACAGCCGGGCGCAACGCGTCTGGTTCTCTGGCCCGAGTCGGGCGTTCCTGATTATTTGCAGGATGGCTATCCGCAGCATTTCTATGATCAGATGACTGCGGGCAGGGACCCGGCCTTTGCGCGGGGGCGGATCGGGCGGGTTATTGGGCCGGGCAGCCTGTTGATGACCGGTGCGGTCGATCTGGAGATTACACAAGGGCAGGTGGTGGGCGCGCGCAATGTTGTGACCGCGATCGACGATACGGGCCGTATTCGCGCAAGTTATGCGAAGGCGCATCTCGTCCCCTATGGCGAATATCTTCCGTTGCGCTGGTTGCTGGAACCGCTGGGCGCGTCCCGTCTGGTCGCCGGGGCCCTGGATTTCTGGCCCGGCCCCGGTCCGCGCACGCTCGATCTTGGGGCATGGGGGCAGGCCGGGATCCAGATTTGCTACGAAATCACGTTTTCGGGTGAAGTGGTCGATCGGGATCATCGCCCACAGTACATTTTCAACCCGTCCAACGATGGCTGGTTCGGGAACTGGGGCCCGCCGCAGCACCTCGCGCAGGCGCGCCTGCGTGCGATGGAGGAAGGGCTGCCTGTCTTGCGGGCAACCACCACGGGTATCAGCGCGGTGATCGATGCACATGGCATCGTACGCGCGCATGTGGCGCCGTTCCAGGCAGGCCGGATTGACACGAAAGTGCCCGAGGCCTTGCCGCCGACGCCGTTCGCCCGGCTGGGCAATGTCCTGCCACTGTGCTGGGCGACTGTGCTTATCCTTCTGGCACTTGTTGCCAGACAAAGGCGGCGAGGCTAGACCGCCCTACGAACTTTTCGACCCACGATGGTGAAGGACCGACGCCGCATGCGCGCCAATTACCTGTTTACTTCCGAGAGTGTTTCCGAAGGCCATCCCGACAAGGTTTCAGACCAGATATCCGATGCCATTGTCGATCTGTTCCTGTCGAAGGACCCTCAGGCGCGTGTCGCCTGCGAAACGCTGACCACCACCAACCGGGTGGTTCTGGCTGGTGAAGTGCGTGGTGAAGGGATGATCGACCGCGATGGCAACTGGGCGCCTTCTGCTCAGGAAGATATCCAGTCGCGCGTGCGGCAGGTCGTCAAGGACATCGGTTATGAACAGCAGGGCTTCCATTGGCAGAACCTGACGTTCGAAAACCACCTGCATCCGCAGTCTTCCGATATCGCGCAAGGTGTCGATGCCGATGGCAACAAGGATGAAGGTGCTGGCGATCAGGGGATCATGTTCGGGTTCGCCTGTGACGAAACCCCCGATCTGATGCCCGCAGCGCTGGATTACAGCCACAAGATTCTGCAGCGCATGGCGGACGACCGGAAATCGGGCAAGGCGGCGTTCCTCGAACCCGATGCCAAGAGCCAGGTTACCCTGCGTTTCGAGGATGGCAAGCCGGTCGCGGCCACCGCGATTGTGGTCTCGACCCAGCACGCGCCGGGGTATCACGAAGGCGCGAAGGAAGCGGAACTGAAATCCTATGTGAAAGGCGTTGTCGCGGACATACTGCCCGCTGCGCTGCTTTCCGAGGATACCGTCTATCACATCAACCCCACCGGCAAGTTCGAGATCGGCGGGCCGGATGGCGATGCCGGGCTGACCGGGCGCAAGATCATTGTTGACACCTATGGCGGTGCTGCGCCGCATGGCGGCGGGGCCTTTTCGGGCAAGGACCCGACCAAGGTCGATCGGTCGGCGGCCTATGTCACGCGCTATCTGGCGAAGAATATCGTGGCAGCGGGCCTTGCCCGGCGCTGCACGATCCAGGTGGCCTATGCCATCGGTGTGTCGCAGCCGCTGTCGCTCTATGTCGATACCCATGGCACCGGCACGGTTGGCGATGATCGTCTGGAACAGGCCGTGATGGAAGTCGCCAATGCGCGGCTTGGCGGGCTGACACCGCGCGGTATCCGCGAAGGTCTGGGGCTCAACCGGCCGATTTACCAGAAGACCGCAGCCTATGGCCATTTCGGGCGCAAGGCCAACGGCGATGCGTTCCCGTGGGAGCGCACGGATCTGGTTGACGATCTCAACGCCGCGCTGGCCTGACTTTTACACGGCGAGGCCAGCGTCCAGCCACCCGCGATCCGTCAGCACTGCCACAGGGATAAGTCTTCGTGGCAGTGCTGTACTGCTGTGTTGTCAGGCCAGCAGCGTGATCACGTAAATGACCATCAGAGTCACCATGGCGGCAAACACGAAAAACCATCTCGTGTTGTAGTCGGGATGGATAGGAACACGCATAACGCCCTCCTTACGATTTTGCCCCAACCGGGGAAGCATTCGTCGGGGCTTCAACGGATGCGATTGTACTCCTCCGGTGCGGCGATGGAAAGCATTCCGGCATCGTGCATTTTCCATGCCATGGCCCCAGTCTTGTCTCCACAGAGCCGGAATGGGGCGCGTTACGCTTGATACCCGGGCGTCTGATGCCATCCTGCGGTAATGCGGGACGGCATGGGTGCGGGAGAAGGCATGAGCAAGGACAAGGCGTTCACCATCATTGGCCGTGCTGCGCTGATTATCAGCGAATGCCAGCGCGGGGTGATAGAGCCGGAACGGACAATCTTCCCCGGTTTGGCGAACGAGGTCGGGCGACGGGGGATTGTGCCGCGTATCGCGCGTCTGGCCGATTGTTTTCGCGCTGCCACCCTGCCTGTGATTCATGCCACGGCGGCCCACCGCGCCGATTTCCTCGACGTGAAGCCGAATACCCTGGTCGATGCTCTGGTGCGCAAGAATCGGACGATGGTGGCGGGCACGCCCGATGTGGCTATCGTGCCAGAGCTCGCGCCGCTTCCTCAGGATATCGTGATGGAGCGCAGTTCGGGGATGATCCCTTTCCTGGGCACCGCGCTCGATCCAATTCTGCGGCGGATGGATATCGAAACCGTGGTGATCACCGGGGTTTCGACCAATCTTGCCGTGTCCGGATCGGCCTTTGCCGCATCTGAAATGGGTTATCACGTGGTCATTCCCGAGGATTGCATCGCGGGTGCCGATCCGGATGTCCATCGGGCAATCGTGGATGGGCAATTGCGCATGCTCGCGCGGATTGTGGATGCCGAAGCGGTCATATCGGCGCTCGCCCTGTAATTTTTATTATTTAATTCAGTATTTTGCTGCAACTGCGTTGACCAATCGCCGGCAGTCCGTAATCTTGTGCCCATGCTTGGGACGGCCACCCTTGAAATGCCGCCTCCTTTCGCGCTGCTGCGGAATGCAGGCCCGGTTTCGTTGTTCGTCGATTTCGACGGAACGCTGATCGACATAGCGCCCACACCCGATGCGATAACCGTTTCCCCCGATCTTTCGGGCAATCTGGAGCGGCTGTCACGGATGCTGGACGGGCGTCTGGCGCTGGTCAGCGGGCGGTCGTTGGACAATCTGGCGCGCTATCTGGGCCCCGATATCGCCTTGGCCCGGGCGGGCACGCATGGGCTGGAGCGCGTGGGTGCCGATGGTTTGCAACTGGGTGATCGGCCCGCGCCTATTGCCGATGCCGTGCGCGTGGAAATGGAGCAGTTCGCCGCCAGCGTGGCGGGCTTGCACTACGAGAGCAAACCCTACGGTGCGGCGCTGCACTATCGTGGGGCACCGGATCATGGGGCAGCCTGCGATGCCTTTGTCGGTGCGCTTGCCGCACGGCATGGATTGAAGGTCAAAACCGGCAAATGCGTTGTCGAAGCGGTGCCGCAGAAAGCGGACAAAGGGGCGGCTGTGCGCGCATTCATGCAGGAGCCGGTGTTCCGCGGCAGTCTGCCGATTTTTCTGGGCGACGATGTGACCGACGAGGATGGTTATCGGGCAGCGATGGAATTCGGCGGATTCGGGATCGTCGTCGGGCGCAGGCGCGATACGTGCGCCGCCTATAGTCTCGAAACACCAGCGGAGGTGCATGCATGGCTCAATCTCTGACCACACCCACCGAAAGTTCGCTCGATCTCTGGCCCATTGGCAATTGTCAGGTCAGCGGCCTGATCGACAACACGGGAGGGCTGGTCTGGGGTTGTGTTCCGCGTGTCGATGGCGATCCGGTGTTCTGTGCGCTGCTCAATGGTGAGAAGCAGGATTGCGGTGTCTGGCGGTTCGAACTGGAAGGGCAGGTTTCCGCGACACAGGAATATGTGCGCAATACGCCGATCCTTGTCACCCGGCTGGTGGCGAAGGACGGCAGTGCGGTGGAAATAATCGATTTCTGCCCGCGTTACGAACGATCGGGGCGGATGTATCGCCCGGTTGCCTATGCGCGGGTGGTGCGCCCGATCGCGGGGGTGCCGCGCATGCGGATCGTGCTGTGCCCGATGCGGGATCGCGGGCAGTTTGTTGCGGAATCGACCAATGGCACCAATCACATCCGTTATCTGATCGGGCCGGAGGTTATCCGCCTCAGCACCGATGCGCCGGTCGGCTATATTCTGGAACGGCGCCTGTTCCGGGTGGAAAGCGATTTCCATTTCTTCCTCGGCCCGGACGAGCCGTTCTCCGGCAACTTGCGGGCCGAAATCCGGTACATGGAAGAACAGACGTCGAAGTACTGGCGGCACTGGTCGCGCGGGCTGGCGACCCCGTTCGAATGGCAGGACGAAGTGATCCGTTGCGCGATCACGCTGAAGCTGTGCCAGCACGAAGAAACCGGTGCGATTGTCGCCGCTCTGACGACCTCGATCCCCGAAGCGCCCTTTTCGCAGCGGAATTGGGACTACCGATACTGCTGGATACGCGATTCCTATTATACCGTGCAGGCGCTGAACCGGCTGGGCGCGCTGGACGTGCTGGAAAAGTATCTCACGTATCTGCGCAATATCGTCGATTCCGCGAAAGGCGGGCAAATCCAGCCGCTCTATTCCGTCATGGGCGATCCCGAACTCGATGAAACCACCGCCAGCCACCTTGCCGGTTATCGCGGGATGGGGCCGGTGCGGATCGGCAATGCCGCATACAAGCAGGTGCAATACGATTGCTATGGCCAGATCGTCCTGCCGACAGCGCAAGGGTTCTTCGACCGTCGGCTTCTGCGTATGGCCACAGACAGCGATTTCGCGGCCCTGGAAGAAGTGGGCGAGATGGCGTGGAAGATGCACGATCAGCCCGACGCGGGCCTGTGGGAATTCCGCACAAGGCAACAGGTGCACACCTATTCGGCCGTGATGAGCTGGGCCGCCTGCGACCGGCTGGCCAATGTGGCCGATCATCTGGGGCGGGCGGATCGTTATGCGGTTTGGCGGGAAAGAGCCGATGCGATCCGCAAGACGATTGAGGAACACGCCTGGGTTGCGGCGGGTGAAGGGGAAGGCGGCGGCCATTACGGTGCGTCGTTTCAGGACGGCTATCTCGATGCCAGCCTGCTGCAAATGGTGGAACTGCGGTTTCTCCGGCCCGATGATCCGCGCTTTCTTTCCACCTTTGCCGCGATCGAAAAGGCGCTGCGGCGCGGCGAACATATGCTGCGTTATGCGCACGAGGATGATTTTGGCACGCCGGAAACCGCCTTCAATATCTGTACCTTCTGGTTGATCGAGGCGCTCTATCTGGCGGGGCGCAACGAGGAAGCGCGCGGCCTGTTCTCGATCATGCTGAGCCATCGGACCAAATCTGGTCTCCTGTCCGAAGACATGGATTTCGAGACGGGCGAATTGTGGGGCAACTTCCCGCAGACTTATTCGCTGGTCGGCGTGATCAACTGCGCCGGTCTGCTGTCGAAATCGTGGAATACCGTGCGATGAGCAGGCTTGTTCTCATATCCAATCGCGTTGCGGTGCCCAAGGCACGCGGGGCGGCCGGGGCGCAAGGCGGTCTGGCGGGGGCACTGAACGCGATGCTGAAGAAGCATGGCGGGATATGGTTCGGGTGGTCCGGTGCGGAAACGGATGCCTTCACCGGTGCGCTGGCCGTTACCCGAACCGACGATGTGACCATCGCGACGATCGATCTCGAACCGCAGGATGTGGAGGAATATTACAACGGCTACGCGAATTCCACGCTGTGGCCGCTGTTCCATTACCGCATCGATCTGGCGCAGTTTCACAATGAATTCGGGCTGGGTTACGAACGTGTGAACGAACGCTTCGCGCAGAGCGTCGCGCCCCTGATCGAATCTGACGATCTCATCTGGGTGCATGATTACCATCTGATTCCCTTGGGCGAACGTTTGCGCAGTCGGGGGATGAAGAACCGGATCGGGTTTTTCCTGCACATTCCCTGGCCGCCCACCCGACTGTTCGTGTCGCTGCCGTTTCATGAGCGGCTGGTGCAGACCATGCTGCATTACGACCTGCTGGGGTTCCAGACCGATGAGTGGCTGGACAGCTTTCTGAATTACTGTGCCCGTGAACTGGGCGCCGCAGTCGATTACGATACGGGGCGGATCACGCATAACGGCCATACGACTGTGGCGCGCGCCTATCCGATCGGGATCGATTACAATCATCTGGTGGCGCAAAGCCTGTCGGAGCAGGCGAAAGCGGCCCATTTCCGCATAGTGGAGAGTACGCGCCACCGCACTGCGATGATCGGCGTGGATCGGCTGGATTATTCGAAGGGATTGCCGGAGCGGATCGACGCGATTGGCCATTTCTTCGATCTTTATCCGGAAAAGGCGCGCGAGCTGGTTTATATCCAGATCGCGCCGCCCAGCCGCGAGGATATTCATTCCTACCAGAAAATCCGCGAACTGCTGGAGCAGAAGGCCGGGCAGATCAACGGTGCGCGATCCGAAGTGGACATGGTGCCGATCCGCTACGTCAACCGGGGCTATACGCTGGCGGAACTGACGGGGTTTTACCGGGCGTGCAAAATCGGGCTGGTGACGCCCTTGCGCGACGGGATGAATCTGGTGGCCAAGGAATATGTCGCCGCGCAGGACCCGGATGACCCCGGCGTGCTGATCCTGTCACGCTTTGCCGGGGCCGCCGTGCAGTTGCAGGATGCCCTGCTGGTCAATCCCTATAGCGTGGACGATGTTGCCCATGCGATCCATGTCGCGCTGAATATGCCGCTGGAAGAACGCAAGATGCGCTGGGAAAAGCTGAGCCGCAGCGTGCGCGAGGACAATATCCTGCGCTGGACCGATCGTTTCGTTGGCGACCTCGAGACCATTGCGCAAGGCGTGCTGCCTGCCTGACAGTGCGGCGCGGGATTAGAGGAAGCCGCGCAATTCCCGCATGAAGCGGTCGAACTGGTCATGGTGCAACCAGTGGCCCGCATTCTCGAATTCTTCCAGTCGCGCGTTCTGGAAGAAATCCAGCCGTCCATCGGTTGCAGGGCTGGGGAAGAAGCTGTTCTTGCCCCACAGCAGCAGCGTCGGGCAGGTGATGGCCGCCCAGAGCGACTGGATCTGTTCGGGGGTCAGGTCGGAAAACGGCCAGACGTTGAGATAGGGATCGAACTTCCAGCTGAAGGTGCCATCCTCGTTGCGGCTGGCGCCGTGCACAGTCAGGTGGCGGGCCTGTTCTTCGGTGAGATAATCGTTTTCCTCGATCATCCGGCGATAGGCGGCTTCCAGCGTGGGGTACCGGCGCGGCGCGCGGCCCGATGCCCCGCGCTTGCGTTCGATCCATTCGCGAAACAGGTCGGCCATGGGCAGGCGCTTGCGGTCCAGCAGATCCTGCGGGGTCAGGCCAAGCCCTTCGATATTCACATATTTGGCGACTTTTTCGGGATAAAGCCCCGCGAACCGCGCCGTAATATTGCCGCCCAGCGAATGGGCGACGATCGTGACCTTGTCATAGCCCAGCGTGTGCACAAGCTGCGCGAAATCATAGACATAGGCGTTGAAGGTGTAATTGCCGTCAGCCGACCACGCGCTGTCGCCATGCCCGCGCAGATCGGGGCAGATGACGTGCCAGTCCTTGCGCAGTTCTTCTGCCACCCAGTCCCAACTGCGGCAATGATCGCGCCCGCCATGTTGCAGGATAAGGGGGGGAGCATCCGGATTGCCCCAGTCCACGTAATGGAGCTTGAGGCGCTGCGAGATGAAGCTGTTCGATGTGGGGCCGAGTATTTTCACAGCGATAGCTTTGCGCGGTTCTCCGGAGCCAGTCAATCGGGGCGAAGAAAGCTCTGCTTGCCCTGCCGATAGAACGAGCGGGGGTGGCATTCCGGGGCCTGCCGCCCTATCTGCGCGGTTCGGAGGAATTCATGGCGATTCACAAGACACGCATGCTCATTATCGGTTCGGGCCCGGCGGGCCTGTCGGCGGCAATCTATGGCGCGCGCGCCGGGATGGAGCCGATCGTAGTGCAGGGGCTGCAACCCGGCGGGCAGCTGACGATCACCACCGATGTCGAGAATTATCCCGGTTTCCGCGATGTGATTCAGGGGCCGTGGCTGATGCAGGAAATGCAGGCGCAGGCCGAACATGTCGGCACGCGGATGCTGTGGGATACGATTGTCGAAGTCGATCTTGCCCATGGATCGCCGTTCCGGGCCATCGGCGATGGCGGCGATGTCTATGAAGGCGATACGCTGGTGATCGCCACGGGCGCGCAGGCGAAATGGCTGGGCGTCCCCGGGGAAGAGCTGTTTTCGGGGAAGGGCGTGTCTGCTTGCGCCACGTGCGACGGGTTTTTCTATCGCGGCAAGAAGGTCGTGGTGATCGGCGGCGGCAACACGGCCGTGGAAGAAGCGTTGTACCTAACCAATCACAGCGATGACGTGACCCTGATCCACCGCCGCGATGAACTGCGGGCGGAAAAGATCCTGCAGGATCGCCTGTTCGCCAATCCGAAGATTTCGGTGCTGTGGAACAAGGCGGTTGAAAGCTTCCTTGGCGATCCCACGGGCGTGGGTCTGACGGCCCTGTCGCTGCGCGATACGCAGACCGGCGAGATGAGCGAATTCGCCACACAGGGCGCGTTCGTTGCCATTGGTCACGCGCCCTCGACCGAACTGTTCGCGGGTAAGTTGCCGACGGACGATTCCGGTTATCTGATCGTCGAGCCGGGTACGCCCAAAACGGCCATTCCCGGCGTGTTCGCCTGCGGTGACGTGATGGATCATACCTATCGTCAGGCGGTGACTGCCGCTGGCACCGGGTGCATGGCCGCGCTGGATGCCGAACGGTTTCTGGGCACGCTGGAATTCGCCCGCAACGAAGCGGAAACGGCCGGGGCGTAAAGCCCCCGCATGTTGGCGGCGCTATAACCTCCGCCAATCGCACGGCCTGTTTTCAAGGGTGTACTGGGTCTGCCGGATGGCGGATGCTTTTGCCGTTACCGCCTGAGCAGGCCATACATGTGCACGCGGGCCTGTATTGTGCTGTCATAATCCGGGCCTATATGCCCGGCTTCCGCTTCGGCCAAAGGAGACGTTCGTGAGCAGGGTATTGGTGATCGGTGCAGGTGGTGTCGGTTCTGTTGCTGTCCATAAGATGGCGATGAATCCCGGTATTTTCAGCGATATCCATCTCGCAAGCCGGACGAAGAGCAAGTGTGATGCAATTGCCGAATCGGTGAAGCAGCGTACCGGTGTGGCCATCGCCACATATGCCATCGATGCCGACGATGTTCCGGCGACCACCGCGCTGATCGAACAGATCCAGCCGCGGCTCGTCGTCAATCTGGCGTTGCCCTATCAGGATCTCGCGATCATGGACGCGTGCCTTGCCACGGGCGTCGATTATCTCGACACGGCCAATTACGAACCGCTCGACGAAGCGAAGTTCGAATACAAGTGGCAGTGGGCCTATCACGATCGCTTCAAGGAAAAGGGCATTATGGCCCTGCTGGGCAGCGGGTTCGATCCCGGTGTGACCAGCGTTTTCGCCATGTGGCTGAAGAAGCACAAGCTCAAGACCATTCGCACGCTGGACATCCTCGATTGCAACGGTGGTGACCACGGTCAGGCGTTTGCCACCAACTTCAATCCCGAAATCAACATCCGCGAAGTGACCGCGCCCGCGCGCCATTGGGAAAACGGCGATTTCGTCGAAACGCCGGCCATGGCCAACAAGGTCGAATTCGATTTCGAAGGCGTTGGCCCCAAGAACATGTACCTGATGTATCACGAGGAACTGGAAAGCCTGGCGCGGTTCATCCCCGAGATGGAGCGCGGCCGGTTCTGGATGACCTTCGGCGATGAATACATCAAACACCTGACCGTGTTGCAGAATGTCGGCATGACCCGGATCGATCCGGTGATCTACAACGGGCAGGAAATCATTCCGCTGCAGTTTCTCAAGGCGGTTCTGCCGGAACCCGCCAGCCTCGGCCCGACGACGAAGGGCAAAACCAATATCGGCGATATCGCAACGGGCGAAGCGCTGGATGGCAGCGGTGAAAAGACGTTCTACATCAAGAATATCTGCGACCATGAAGACGCCTATGCCGAAACCGGCAACCAGGCTGTCAGCTATACCACCGGGGTTCCCGCGATGATTGGCGCCGCGATGGTGCTGACCGGTGCGTGGAAGGGTGAGGGCGTGTTCAATATCGAACAGTTCGATCCCGATCCGTTCATGGATATGCTGAACCAGCACGGCCTGCCGTGGTCGGTGGAAGAACTGCCCGGGCCGGTGGCTTTTTAATCGCACGATGAACTGGAACGCGCTTGTCCCTGTCGGTTTGCTCGCAGGGTCGAACCTGTTGATGAACCTCGCATGGTATGGCCATCTCAAGGCGCCTTCACGGGCCTTGTGGCTGGCCATCCTCGCAAGCTGGGGCATCGCGTTCTTCGAATACTGTCTCGCCGTGCCCGCCAACCGGATTGGCGCGCGCACATATTCGCTCGCCGAACTGAAAACGTTGCAGGAAGTTCTCTCGCTGGTGACGTTCGTCATCATTGCCTGGGTGCTGTTCGATCAACGTCCGGGGCTTAGCCAGATGCTGGGCTTCGTTCTCATTGCGGCTGGCGCTTTCTTCATATTCAAGGCACCTTTCGGCTGATGGAAACCCGTGCTGGAGATCCCGGGGCGTTTGCCCGTTTCGACCTGTATCGCGTCGATAGCCCTGCATTCGTGGTGGATGCGGCGAAATTGCGTGAGAATTTGCGGATACTCGATGATATCCGTGAACGTTCGGGCGCGAAGGTTCTGGGGGCGCTGAAAGCGTTCTCGATGTGGTCGACAGCGCCGATTCTGGGCGAGTATCTCGACGGGGTTTGCACCTCGGGGCTGTGGGAAGCGCTGCTTGCCGCAGAACACTATGACGGCGAAATCGCGACTTATTGCGCCGCTTATAAAGCGGAAGATCTGGATGAGATCTGCCGCCTGTCCGATCATGTGATCTTCAATTCGCCGATGCAGATCGAACGGTTCAGCGATGTGCTGTTGCGGGCCCGTGCACGCGGCGATGATTTCGATGTGGGCCTGCGTATCAACCCGATGCATGCCGAAGGCGAAGTGCCGCGGTATGATCCGTGCGCCCCCCATTCCCGGCTCGGCTTCCCGATCAATCAGTTGAAGGCCGAACATCTGGAAATGGTCGATGGCGTCCATTTCCATACCCTGTGCGAACAGGATTTCGAACCGCTGGCCCGGACGTGGGACGTGGTGTTCGATCATCTGGAGCCTTATTTCGATCAGCTCAAATGGCTGAATTTCGGGGGTGGGCATCATATTACCCGCGCCGATTACCAACGCGATGAACTGGTGGAGTTCCTGAAGGACGTTCAGGACGACACGGGGTGCGAAGTCTATCTGGAGCCCGGTGAAGCCGTGGCGCTTGATGCCGGTATCCTGGTCGGGACGCTGCTGGATTCGCACTGGAATGGCATGCCCCTGGCAATCACGGACATTTCCGCGACCTGCCATATGCCCGATGTGATCGAGGCGCCCTATCGCCCGGCACTGCTTGGCGAAGAGCCGCTGGATGGGGTGCAAATCGACGAGGGGCAGGGCGGGGCCGTGCGACTGGGCGGGCCATCCTGTCTCGCAGGCGATGTGATTGGCGACTATCGCCTCCCCGTGCCGTGCGAGCCGGGGCAGCGCATCGCGTTTCTGGATCAGGCGCATTATTCCATGGTGAAGACCACGACGTTCAACGGCGTGCCACTGCCATCGATCTGGTTGTGGGATTCGGAAAGCGACTCGCTCGAACAGATTCGCCGCTTTGGCTACGAGGACTTCCGTAACCGTCTTTCATGATCGTTCGAAAGGTCGGGTGAATTCCTTCTAACTGCCCGGTTTTATTTGGAATATCCGGCACATCGAACGATGGGGCGCATTTTCACTTGCAGTTCATCTCGCCGGGTTTATAGCCCACCCCCGCTGCCCCAAGGGGACTTCCAAACCGCAAGGCAGCCTTTGTCTAACTAACCGTTATGGGGGTCCCTTGAGTTGTACATCTATCCTGATGCATCGGCTGTAGTCCGCGACCTCGCGCCGGACGAACCTGTAATTCTCAACCGCCCGCACGCAGCTGCGCGCGCCGGACGCTTCTTTGCGGAGAAGTTCCCGGGCAAATCGCTGTATGCGGTGAAGGCGAATCCCTCGCCCGATCTCATCGAGATTCTGTGGGCCTCGGGCATCACGCATTACGATGTGGCCTCGATTGCGGAAGTGCGGATGGTGCGTGGCCTGCTGCCCGATGCCACGCTGTGCTTCATGCATCCGGTCAAGACCGCCAGCGCAATTCGCGAAGCCTATTTCGACCACGGCGTTCGTACGTTCAGCCTCGATACCGAGGAAGAACTGAACAAGATCGTCGAAGCGACGAAGGATGCTGCGGGGAATGTCGCGGCTGACCTGCGCCTCTGCGTGCGTCTGCGCGTGTCTTCGGAATATTCCGAACTGAGCCTCGCGTCGAAGTTTGGCGTGGATCTCGCCAATGCCGCGCCGCTGCTGCAGGCAACCCGTCAGGTCGCCGACTGGCTGGGTGTCTGCTTCCATGTCGGAAGTCAGGCGATGACCCCGTTCGCCTATGTGCAGGCGCTTGATCGCGTGCGTGCGGCGATTGCCCAGGCTGCTGTCACGGTCGACATCGTCGATGTCGGGGGTGGTTTTCCGTCGGTTTATCCGGGGATGGAACCGCCGCCGCTGGAAGACTATTTTGCGATCATCCATCGCCATTTCGAAGCGCTGCCGATCGCTTACAACGCCGAACTGTGGTGCGAACCCGGTCGTGCGCTGTGCGCGGAATACAGCTCGCTGATCGTCAAGGTCGAGAAGCGTCGCGGTGAAGAACTGTACATCAATGACGGCGCTTACGGCGCGTTGTTCGACGCGGCGCATGTGGGCTGGCGTTTCCCGGTGAAGGTGCTGGACGCAAGCCGTTCTGCGTCGGAAGCGGAATTCGCGTTCTATGGTCCGACCTGCGACGATGCCGACTATATGGAAGGCCCGTTCATGCTGCCCGGCGATGTGGTGGCGGGTGACTATATCGAGGTTGGCATGCTTGGCGCCTATGGTTGCGCGATGCGCACCGCATTCAACGGTTTCGGCCGTGGGGAAGTGGTTCGCGTGGCGGATGAGCCCATGGCAAGCCTCTATCGTGGGGATCGGGCCGATCCGCGCCAGAGCGACAATGTGGTGAGCCTGCGCTAAGGGCTTCCGCGATCAGAAAAAATCAGGCCTCGCGAGAAATCGCGAGGCTTTTTTTATGCGTTGGTTCACGCATATCGCGCACGGGTTGTCGAAAAAATTTACTTTTCAGTCCGGGATAGGAGTAAATTCCCTAACGGTTCCTAACCTCGTCTTAACCACTGAGAGGCACTGTGGACTTCCTTTCGGGAGTCAACGCTAATGGCCAATAAGGCGCATTCTGAAGATTTGTTGCAGAGCGTTATTGCAAGGGCGCCACGTCGCGCTGTTAAGCTTGATGTGCGCGGCGCGGGCATGCGTGGTGGCAGCGCATTCATGACATTGTACAATATCTCGGAAACGGGTCTTCTGCTGCACAGTGAAGCGGCTCTGGACGTGGACGATATTATTTCGATCGATCTGCCAGAGGCCGGGGGCGTGCAGGCGAGCGTGATCTGGCGAAGCGGCGGCCTGATAGGTTGCCAGTTTGCGACGCCTATCGGGAAGAATGTGTTGAGCGCGGTGGCGCTGCGCAGTGCGGTTCCCGATGTGGAGAGAGATGGCAATCGCCCGATGGATGCGGTGCCGGCGTCTGTATCCGGTGATGAATCGTTCGGTGGCCGTTTGCACCGGTTGCGGAAGGAAAAAGGGCTGACGCAGGGCCAGATTGCCACATTGCTTGGTGTGAGCAAGCCAACCGTCTGGGCTTGGGAACAGGGCCGTGCGCGGCCGGTCGAAAGTCGCCTGGATGCTCTCGCACAAGTGCTGTCTGTCGATCGGTCAACATTGATGGCTGAACCCGATATGTCGGTTCTGGGTGAGCTTCTGACACGCAGCAAGGAACAGATTGCGCAGGCCTTCGGTACCCGGCCTGACAATGTGCGCATCATGATCGAACTTTGATCTGCCTATTTGCTCGTATATCGCGCTGTTTCCGTGTTTTAGGAAATCGTAAAAACACGGAAAGGTGCGGGGTATCACGCAGTAGTTGTGTGATTTAGTTAAGATATGTATAATTAATAAAAGTAAGGTAATGGATTCGATTAGTTAGTAACAGTTAGTTAACTATTGATGTATTACTTATACTAAAGGTAGTCCGTTTGGGGATTTTGGTGTTTCCGGATGGCGGGCAATGTTTGTTCATTGGCGTTGAGTTGGCCCCGTGTCGCATGCTGTGCTGATGGATGTCGTTAAATGGCCGGGGGCTGAACGACGGATGGAGATAAAGTTTACGCCGCAAGAGAGCTCGACGCTCTACGGTCTGCTTGCGGACAGCACGTCGGATATTATTCTAAAGACCGACCCGGATGGTTTTATCATCCACGCGTCACCGGCAATGGAACACCTCGGACTGCCGCTGCCCGATCCGCTGGTCGCACCACATTTGCTCGATCTCATCCACCCTTCCTGTGAAGATACGGTCATGGCGGAGCACAATGCTGCGCTTCAGGGCGCGCAGGAGCATGTGTGGTTCGAAGTGGCGGTGCTGGCGGCTGATCGTCGCAAGCGGTGGTTTGAAATGCAGATACGCCGTCTGGAAGACGCCGAGGGCAAGGTTTATGGTGCGCTGAGCATCATGCGCAACATCGATGAGCGACGGGAACTGGAGCGCAGGGTTTTCGTTGCGGAGCTTACCGATCCGGTTACGGGATTGAGCAATCGCAAGGCATTTATGTCCATGCTCCAGCATCTCGTCGATGAGCGCAGGAATGGCTCGCTGGCACTGTTCTGCATCGATTATTTCCAGGCCATCAACATGCAGCACGGCCAGTCGGTCGGCGACAAGGTCCTGGTGGTGTTTTCCGATCTGCTGCGCACGATGACGCGCGAAGGGGATATCGTTTCGCGGATTGGTGATGAAAGTCTGGGCGTGATCCTGCCCGGCACCGATTGTGAAGAAGCGCGCGCGATATGCCAACGGATCGTGACGACTTTGTCCGAACTGCGGCGTGAATCCGGTGTGGACAGTTTTACGATCACCGCCAGTGCGGGCATATCGCGCATCGCTGAATCGGTGGATGACACGATAAAGCGGGCGGAACTGGCGCTGTTTCTGGCCAAGGCCAAGGGGCGCAATCGTCTTGAAATGGAAAGCGCGCCCCGGGCGAAATAGGCTGTTGGCGGCGCGTTACCGCGCGCCGCGCCGTTTATCGTTGGCGATCAGGCCGCCTGCTTGAGTTCCAGATCAAGCCGATCCCAGATTTCGAGCAATGCCGATGTCAGATCGCGCATCATCTCTTCTGAATGGGTCGGCCCGGGGGTGAAACGGAGCCGTTCCGTACCGCGCGGCACCGTGGGGAAATTGATCGGCTGGACGTAAACGCCATATTCGGCGAGGAGGATGTCGCTGATTTTCTTGGCACGTACCGGATCGCCCACCATCAGCGGGACGATATGGGTGGTGGTGTCCATCACCGGCAGGCCGGCATCCGCAAACATCTGCTTGAGTGTGGCGGCAGCGGCCTGTTGACCATCGCGTTCCAGGCTGGACGATTTGAGATGCTTCACCGATGCCAGCACCCCGGCCACGAGAACGGGGCTGAGCGAGGTGGTAAAGATAAACCCGGGCGCATAGCTGCGGATGCAGTCGATAATCTTGGAATCGGCGGCGATATACCCGCCCATCACGCCAAAGGCCTTGCCCATGGTGCCTTCAATGATGTCGATCCGGTGGGCGGCTTCATCCCGTTCGGAAATGCCGCCGCCGCGCGCGCCGTACATGCCGACAGCATGCACTTCGTCGATATAGGTCAGGGCATTATACTTTTCAGCGAGATCGCAGATCGCGTGGATGGGGGCGACATCGCCATCCATCGAATAGACGCTTTCGAAGGCGACCAGCTTGGGCACGGAAGGGTCTTCCGCCGCCAGCAGTTCTTCGAGATGCTGCATGTCATTATGGCGCCAGACGCGCTTTTCGCAGCCGGAATTGCGAATGCCGGCGATCATGCTGGCATGATTGAGTTCGTCGGAGAAGATCACGCAGCCGGGCAGGAGTTTTGCCAGCGTGGAAAGCGTGGCATCGTTCGAGACGTAGCCGCTGGTGAACAGCAGGGCCGACTGCTTGCCATGTAGGTCGGCGAGTTCCTGTTCCAGTTCGATGTGATAGTGGGTGTTGCCGCCGATGTTGCGCGTGCCGCCCGAACCGGCGCCGACATTGTGCAGCGCCTCTTCCATGGCGGCAATCACCTTGGGGTGCTGGCCCATCGCGAGATAGTCGTTCGAACACCAGACGGTAATCGTCTTGGGGCCGTTGTGCCCGTGGAAACAGCGCGCATTGGGGTAGGCGCCCTTGTTCCGCAGAATGTCGATAAACACGCGATAGCGCCCCTCCGAATGGAGCCGTTCAATCGCCTGGTCGAATATGTGTTCGTAATTCAACGGACCTGCCCGTCTTGCACGCCAAATGCGCAGCCAGTTTTGCGGCGCCTTTACCCGATGGGGCAGAGGAACGCCAGCGCAGAATGCCGATCATTGTGAACGGAAATTCAAAAGACTTCGGCGCGCTCGATACCATAGCGGGCAAGCGATGGCAAAAGCGTGGAATCGAGCGGGCCGCCGGTGAATACGGCATAATCGGGTATCGCGCGGGCATAGGCTTGCCCTTGGGTGAGCGAGGCGATCCGCCGTGCGATCCCCGTTGCGCCGTCGACGAACCGGACCCCGGGGCCGAAGGCGCGGGCGAGTTCATCCTGCACCAGCGGGAAATGGGTGCAGGCCAGGACCACCGTGTCGATCCGTTCGCCATCGGCCTGTGCGCGAAGACCGGCAGCAGCCTCTTCGAAAACGGATGCGGGGACCGGCAGGCCGCGCAGCCGTGCCTCCGCCGCTTCGACAAGGCCCGGCGCGGCATGGCGGATCAGGCGCTTGCCACGGGCAAATTCGGCTTCAAGATTATCGACATAGGCCTGCCGGATCGTCGCCGCCGTACCGAGCAGGCCGATAACCCCGGTTTGGGTCAGGCCGGCGGCCGGCTTGATTGCGGGCACCGTGCCGACAATCGGGACATGCAGCACGTCACGCGCCATGCCCAGGGCAATCGTGGACGCGGTGTTGCAGGCAATACAGGCAAGGCGGGGGCGAAACCGTTCGGTCATCCGCCCGAGCAGCCCGGCCACGCGCGCCGCGATTTCCGCCTCGCTCTTCGTGCCGTAAGGTAATCCTGCATTGTCAGCGGCATAGATAATCGGCGCCGCGGGCAGGGCCTTGCGCAACTCGGCCAGCACGGAAAGGCCGCCGACACCCGAATCGAACATCAGGATTGGTGCTGCGGGATCGGTATTGGCGTTCAAGCGGGCCTCGTGTGAATTTCGCACGGTCTATACTTCTACCGGTGCGGATACAAAAAAGAAAAGACGGGGCTTCGCCAATCGCACGACGCAAGATAAGGGAGAGGGATGGACTGGATCACTGCTTTCCTTCTCGCCTATCTGCTCGGTTCCGTGCCGTTCGGCCTGCTGTTGACGCGTCTCGCAGGGACGGAGGATCTGCGCAGTATCGGATCCGGCAATATCGGCGCGACCAATGTCTTGCGGACGGGGCGCAAGGGGCTGGCGGCGGGCACACTGCTGCTGGATCTGGTGAAAGGCGCGGCGGCAGTCCTGCTGGCGCATCATTTCCTGCCCGGCACCGAAGGGCTGGCCGCGCTCGCGGCGGTGATAGGCCACTGTTTCCCGGTCTGGCTGAAGTTCCGTGGGGGCAAGGGCGTGGCGACGACTGCCGGGGTGGCGTTCGGTCTCGGCTGGCCCATCGGGCTGGCCTATGCGCTGGTGTGGATCGGTATGCTGGCCCTGACCCGCATCTCGTCGCTGTCGGGCATCTGTGCGGCTGTGGCGCTGCCCATTGCCGGTTATGCCATGGGCCGGGCCGATCTCCTGCCGTGGCTGGTGGCGATTGCCGCGCTGGTGATCGTTCTGCACCGCGCCAATATTGCGCGCCTGCGCAACGGCACTGAACCGCGCGTCGGCAAACGGGGATAGAGCGCCGCCATGCCGTTGACGCAGCAGGAAGCCTTTGCCCGTATCCGTCTGCTGCGTTCTCCCCATATCGGGCCGGTCAGTTATCGCCAGTTGCTGCGTCGCTATGGCGATGCGGCGACGGCGCTGGAGGCCTTGCCGGACATGGCGGGCCGTGGCGGGCGCCCCTATCGCGCGGCCCCGGCGGAGCGGATCGAGAGCGAAATCTCTGCCGTGCGTAAGGCCGGTGCGCGGTACCTGTTTCACGATTCCCCCGATTATCCGCCTCTGTTGCGGGAAATTGCGGGCTACCCCCCGATCCTGATCATGCGTGGCGATCCCGCGCTGGCCGCGCGGCCAGCCGTGGCAATTGTGGGCGCGCGCAACGCCTCTGCGGCTGCGATCAAGCTGGCGGGGGACTTTGCCACGGCGCTGGCGGATGCTGGGTTCGTTGTCGTTTCAGGGCTGGCGCGGGGGATCGACGGGGCGGCCCATCGCGGCAGCCTGCCATCCACCATTGGCGTCATCGCCAGCGGGATCGAAATCGCCTATCCGCCCCAACATGCCGAGCTGCAGGAACGGATTGCCAGCGAAGGCCTGCTGATTGCCGAACAGCCACCCGGCACCGAACCGCGGGGGAGCCATTTCCCCAGCCGCAACCGAATTATTGCCGGGCTGGCGGCAGGGACGCTGGTGGTCGAAGCCGCGCCGCAATCGGGGTCGCTGATTACCGCGCGGCTGGCAGCAGAGGCTGGGCGCGAGGTGATGGCCATTCCCGGTTCGCCGCTGGAAGCGCGGTCGCATGGCTGCAACCAGTTGATCCGGGATGGGGCGATTCTGGTGCAGTCGCCGCAGGATGTGATCGAACTGATTTCGGGCTTTGACGGGCACGCGCACGCGCGGTTTCGCGAACTGTCCCCGGCCTATCAGGATGCGGTGGAGGAACTGGCAGAGGAGCCCGCCGATGTGGCAGGGTTGCTGTCGCTGGCGCCGGTGGCCGTGGATGAACTGATCAGGCAGAGCGGGGCAGGGGCCGCAGCGGTGCAGCTTGCCCTGCTCGAACTGGAAATTGCAGGGCGGCTGGTGCGCCATGCCGGGGGGCGTGTCAGCCTGACCGGCTGACCATAAAGGAGGGGGAAATGAACAGATCAGCGAATTTTTCGGGCATTCTTGGTGAAACGGCAAACCTGATCGGCGGGGGCTTGCCGCATATCGGCCTGTTCGTGCTGGCACTCGGCACAGTCAACGCGTTGGGGCCAATTGCCGGTCTTGCCGAGGCTTCCGACCAGATCGTCGGGTTCAACTATGCGGTGAATGCCAATTACGGGGCTGTCGGCGCGTTGTATCAGCTCGTCGCCCTGATTTTCTCCTTTGTCGCATCCTATTTCCTGATTGCGAAATTGCTGGGCACCCGGGGCCTCCTGCGTGCGGGGGGAACGCGTATCTGGGCTTATGTCGGTATGTCGATCCTGAGCGGGATAGCGATGGTCTTCGGGCTGTTGCTGGTGATTGTGCCGGGCATCGTGCTGTGGGCGCGGTGGAGCGCGGCCACCGGTTTTCTTGTCGGGGAAGGGCAGGGCGTAACCGATGCCTTGTCGAGCAGCTGGGAAGCCACGAGGGGCCATAGCTGGGCGATCTTTTTCGCCGGGCTGGTGGTCGTTGTGGGATTGCTCATCCTGGGCGGTGCACTGGGGGCGAGCGCCGCGTTGGGCGCATCGAACACGATTGGGCTCGTCCTGTCCGGCTTTGCCGAAGCGTTTGCCAATGCCGTGCTCGCGGCGTTCGGCATTGCCATTTACGTGCTCGTCAGGAGCGAAAGCCATATCGAAGACGTGTTCGCCTGACCACATGGGCTTAGCCCGCACGGGATGACGATCTGGCGCAACCCCCACGCGGGCAATCGTGTTAGCCTTGCGGATCAAAGGATTATCTCGCATGACCGGCTTTCGCTTTGCTTGAGGGGACTTGCAGATGCTTCATCCGGACAGCCCATTGAGCGTGCGGGTTCAGGCGTTTTTTGCGATGACGGGGGCGATCATTGCGAAATCGGCTCTGCCAAGCGGTCTCTATGTGGTGGGCATGTCCGCGCTTGGCAGCGGGATCGATATCTCGGGGTTGGCGGACGAGGCCAGTGGCAACCTTGCGCTCAATGTGGCGACTCTCGTTGCGGGCTTCTTCCTGTCGCGCACCATGCTTTCCGGTTCGGGCATGCTTGCTGTGGCGGGGGGCGCACGGTTCGGCGCCTATTTCGGCCTGAGCATCCTGTCGGGCCTGGGAATTATACTGGGCTTCGTGCTGTTGGTCCTGCCGGGAATCTTCCTGCTGATCCGCTGGCTCCCGGCGTTCGGGTTCCTGCTGGGGTCGGAAGAAAGTGTGTCGCGGTCCCTGCGGTTGAGCTGGGAGCGGACGCGGGGGCATTTCTGGGCCATTCTGGTCGGCGCGGCGCTGCCGATCCTCTTGCTGGCGGCCGGAGGCACGATCTACTTCGTCGCGCTGACGAGCGAGCTGTTTTCGTCCAATGCGCTGTTCGTGGTTGCCAATATCGCGCTGTATACCTTCACTGTCGTGGGTTCTGCCTATGGCTTCGCGATCTATGCCCTGTTGAAAGATGACGCGGGCGAATTGTCAGGCGTGTTCGTTTGAAGCAGGCGCTTGACGAACCCGTATCCCAACCACCACTTTCGCGCGTACGTATACGCGTAAGGACTTTTGACCACTGCAATGCAGCTTGTAATCGTTGAATCGCCCGCGAAGGCGAAGACCATCGAGAAGTATCTCGGCAAGGACTACAAGGTCCTCGCATCCTACGGCCACGTCCGCGATCTGCCGCCCAAGGACGGCTCGGTTCGCCCGGACGAAGATTTCGCGATGGATTGGGAAACCTATCGCGACAAGGTCTCGCGGGTGAAGGAAATCACCGATGCCGCGAAGAAGGCGGATCGTCTGATCCTCGCGACTGACCCTGATCGCGAAGGGGAAGCCATCAGCTGGCACGTGCAGGACCTGCTGGCCAAGCGCAAGGCGCTGCCCAAGGCGGTGGAGCGGGTGACGTTCAACGCGATCACCAAGCAGGCGGTCACCGAGGCGATGCAGCATCCGCGCGATCTCGATCGCGATCTGATCGACGCCTATCTCGCCCGCCGTGCGCTCGACTACCTGTTCGGTTTCACCCTGTCGCCGGTGCTGTGGCGCAAATTGCCCGGCGCGAAGTCGGCAGGCCGCGTGCAATCGGTGGCGCTGCGTCTGATCGTTGACCGCGAACGCGAGATTGAGGCGTTCCGTGCGCAGGAATACTGGCAGGTTGGCGCCACGATGGAGCATGACGGGACGGAGTTTCAGACCCGTCTGGTGCGTTTCGAAGGCGAAAAGCTCGACAAGCTGTCGCTGGGCGAAAAGGGCATTGCCCTGCGTGCCAAGGCAGCCGTCGAAGCGGGCCGGTTTACGGTCGAAGACATCGAAACCAAGCCGCTGAAGCGCAATCCGGCGCCGCCGTTCACCACGTCCACGCTGCAACAGGAAGCGGCGCGCAAGCTGGGCTATTCGGCCAGCCACACCATGCGTCTGGCGCAGAACCTCTATGAAGCAGGCGCCATCACCTATATGCGTACCGATGGTGTGCAGATGGATGGCAGCGCCATTTCTGCCGCGCGTGCTGCGATCAGCGATCGCTATTCCGGGCACTATCTGCCTGAAAAGCCGCGCATCTATCAGACCAAGGCGAAGAACGCGCAAGAAGCGCACGAAGCGATCCGGCCAACCGACTTCACCCGTGACCGTGCCGGTTCCGGGGATGAGGGCAAGCTCTACGACCTGATCTTCAAGCGCGCGATGGCCAGCCAGATGGCCTCTGCCAGCCTTGAACGCACCACGATTACGCTGCGCGATGCCACGGGCCGCAATGAACTGCGCGCCACCGGTCAGGTGGTGAAGTTCCCGGGCTTCCTTGCCGTTTACGAAGAAAGCTTCGACCAGAAGGACGATGACGACGCGGAAGGCCTGCTGCCGCTGATACACAAGGGCGATTGCCCGGCCAAGAAGGCGGTCGAGGCGACCCAGCATTTCACCCAGCCGCCTGCACGCTTCTCCGAAGCGAGCCTGGTGAAACGGCTGGAGGAACTGGGGATCGGACGCCCGTCGACTTATGCCTCGACGATTCAGGTGCTGAAGGACCGCAATTATGTGCGGACGGAGAAGAACCGGTTCTTTGCGGAGGAATCAGGCCGCCTGCTGACCGCATTCCTCGAACGCTTCTTCTCCCGTTACGTGGCCTATGAATTCACCGCCGGCATGGAAGACGAACTGGACGATGTGTCCGGTGGCCGCGCCGCGTGGAAGGAAGTGCTGGCGGCCTTCTGGCGCGATTTCAAGCCGAAGTCGGACGAGGTGATGGAGCGCAAGCCTTCGGAAGTGACCGAAGTGCTCGACGAATTCCTGTCGGACTATCTCTTCCCGTCGAAGGAAGACGGGTCTGACCCGCGCCGCTGTCCGCAATGCGGCGATGGCCGGCTCGCTTTGCGGGGCGGGCGTTATGGCGCTTTCGTTGCCTGTTCGAACTACCCCGAATGCAAGTACACGCGGCGTTTTGCGCAGCCCGGCGGCGAAAGCGGGGGCGGCGATGAAGAAGATGGCGTGCTGGGCAAAGACCCGGAGAGCGGGCTGGATGTCGTGCGCAAGAGCGGGCGGTTCGGCCCCTATGTCCAACTGGGCGAGGGCAAGGAAGCGAAGCGGGCCTCGATCCCCAAGGACCTGCCCGAATTCGATCTCGACTGGGCGTTGAAGCTGCTCAGCCTGCCACGCGCGGTGGGAACCCATCCGGAAACCGGGAACCCGATCACGGCCAGTATCGGGCGCTATGGCCCCTATCTGGCGCATGACGGCAAGTATGCCCGGCTAACCAGCACGCGCGATGTCTTTGACACCGGCATGAATGCGGCTGTGGCGCTGCTGGCAGAAGCGGCCAATCGCAAGGGTGGCGCAGGCGGACGGGCCAAGGCCGAACCGATCAAGGTGCTGGGGGCACACCCGACCAGCGGGGGCGAGATCAAGGTGATGCCGGGCCGCTATGGCCCCTACGTCACCGACGGGACGACCAACGCGACATTGCCGAAAGACGTGAAGCCCGAGGATGTGACCGAACAGCAGGCAGTCGAACTGATCGATGCCCGCGCGGCCAAGGGCCCGGCCAAGAAGAAGGGCGCGAAGAAGGCGCCTGCCAAGAAAGCCGCCCCGAAGAAAGCTGCGCCCAAGAAAGCCGCTGCGAAGAAGGCTCCGGCCAAAAAGAAGGCGGCTGCATCCGACGCGGAGTGAGATGAGCGCGCATCGCGGGGGATGGCAGCCATTCCCCGCGATCTTCGCCGATAGAACCGGTTGTTGCCGGCCCTATCGGTCGTAAACGGACTTCGCCGGTTTTACTTCACCCAGTCGAGGCCCATTTCCTCGAATATTTCGCGGCTTTCCGCCCAGTTTTCATCCACTTTCACGTGGAGGAACAAGTGGACTTTCACGCCAAGTTGTTCGGACAGTTCCTTGCGTGAGGCTTCGCCGATGGCCTTGATCCGGCTGCCCTGTTTGCCCAGCACGATGGGGCGCTGGCTTTCGCGGCCGACGACGATCTGTTGGTGGATTTCAAGGCTGCCGTCCGGGCGTGTGCGATAGGCTTCGGGGCGCACGGCGGAATCGTAAGGCAATTCGTCATGCAGCTGGCGATAGAGCTGTTCTCGGGTGATTTCGGCGGCCAGCAGCCGTTCGCTGGCATCGGAAACCTGATCTTCCGGGTAATGCCATGGCCCTTCGGGCATCAGGCCCGCGAGGTGGGTCTTCAACTCGGGCACGCCATCGCCGGTCAGCGCCGACACGAAGAACACCTCGTCAAACCCGACTTTGCCCACCAGGTCCTGCGCCAGTTCAAGCAGGGGTTCCTTCTGCGAGGCATCGACCTTGTTAAGGCACAACAGCTTGCGTTCGGGGCGGTCTTTCAGCGTTTCCAGCAGGGGTTCCAACTCGTGCCTGCGCTTCTTGATCGGATCGACCACCAGCATGATCGCGTCGGCGGCATGCGCGCCTTCCCACGCGGCGTTGACCATGGCGCGGTCCAGCCGCCGCCGCGGTGCGAAAATGCCCGGCGTGTCGGCGAGGATCATCTGCACCTCGCCTTCCAGCGCGATGCCCAACAGGCGCGCGCGGGTGGTCTGCGCCTTGGCGCTGGTAATCGCCACTTTCTGCCCGACCAGCGCGTTGACCAGTGTCGACTTGCCCGCGTTGGGCGCGCCGATGACAGCCACGACGCCGCAATGCGGGGTTTCGATAGTCATGCAAATTTCTCCATAAATACGGCTGCGGCGCGCTTTTCCGCTTCCTGTTTGCTTGGCCCGCTGGCCTCCGCTTCGCCCACGCCCTTGATCGATACGCGGATGGTGAATACCGCCGCGTGATCGGGGCCGGAACGGTTCACGACTTCGTATGTCGGAACCTTGCGGCGATTGCCCGCCGCCCATTCCTGCAGTGCGCTTTTGGGGTGCTTGCGATGACCAGCGTGGCCGGACACGGCATCGGCCCAGATCTGGCGCACGATCAGGCGGGTGGGTTCGAAGCCGAGCGTCAGGAAACTGGCGCCCAGCAGGGCCTCCATCACATCGCCCAGGATATTGTCGCTATCGGCGCCGCCATCGTCACGCGCCTGTTTGCCCAGCCGGATATGCGGCGGCAGGCCGATTTCGCGCGCCTGATGCGCACACATTTCCCGGCTGACCAGCGCGTTGAGCCGTTGCGACAGCTTGCCTTCGGCCTGATCGCTCTGCTCGTGGAGCCATTCCGCAATCACCAGACCAAGGACGCGGTCCCCGAGAAATTCGAGCCGTTCGTAATTGCGCGGCGTGCCCAGGCTGCCATGGGTCAGCGCCTCGAGCCACAATCCGTCATCGGTGATCCCGGCGATACCCAGTCCGGTGAGAAAATCCCGTGTTTCAGGGGGCAGGCTTTCCGGGGCGTTCAAAAGGTGCCCCCGATGCGGCCCCAGCGCGCGGCTGTGAACCATGTCCAGGGCTTGATCCATTCGGCGCCGCCATCGGTCGACCACATCACGATACCGGCCTTGCCGACGAGGTTTTCTTCAGGAACCATGCCGATACCGCCGCCCGGAATGGCGGGGAAACGGCTGTCCTGCGAATTATCGCGATTGTCGCCCATCATGAACAGGTGCCCCTTGGGCACGATGACCGGTTCGGTATCGTCCTGTGGGGTCTGCCCCAGATCGAGCACGTCATAGCTGCGGCCATTGGGCAGCGTTTCGCGGAAGCGCGGATACCGGCAGACGGGCGTGCCATCTTCCACGGATTCGAACGCCGCTGCGGTGCAATCGGTATTGGGGCTTTGCGGCAGGACGAAATCGGCGATCTTTTCCTTCTTCACCGGCTTGCCGTTGAGATAGACCACCCCGCCGATCATCTGCACCTGATCGCCGGGCAGGCCGATCACGCGTTTGATGTAGTCGACGTCATTCAGGGGCGGGGCCTTGAAAATCGCGATATCGCCGCGTTCCGGCTGGCTGGCGAACACCCGCCCGGGAATCAGCGGCACGCTGAACGGCAGCGAATATTTCGAGAAACCGTAAGACCATTTCGAGGCCAGCAGATAATCCCCGTTGACAAGACGGGGCAGCATGCTTTCGCTCGGAATGGTGAAAGGGGCGAAGACAAAACTGCGGAAGATCACCACGATCGCAACCAGTTTCAGCAGGAATACGAAGAAATTGTCTTCCTTCTTTTCCTTGGTCGCGGGCGCACGCGCGCCTGATTCTGCCAGTTTTTCAGGGGAGGGTTGGTCCATGCTCGCGTCCATGTTGGGCGATGCTCCGTTCGTCAAGTGCCGTAGAGGTTGACACAGGTGACACAGTTCAGGGGCGGGAATGCATCCCTTGTTTCGCAGGCGCACAATGACACTTGGCGCAGCGGCGTTTGCCGGGCTAGGTTCATGGTGTGATTGCGCATGGCGGTGCCATACCGCCTGCCCCATGCAGTAGGAAAGGGATTTCGATGCCAGATGCGATCAAGGCCGCCTGGGATAAGCTGGATCAAACCGGGGTCCAGACCTTGGCGGAACTGTTCGCGGATCGCGATCGGGTGGCGAAGCTGTCCGGCCGGATCAGTCTGGGGGAAGGGGCGGGCGGCATTCTGTTCGACTGGTCGAAAACCCACCTGACTGACGATCTGCTGGCCGGTTTCGAGGATTTGGCCGAGGCGGCGGACTTTGCCGGCGCGCGCGAAACGCTGGTGACCGGTGGCCTCAGCAACGCGTCCGAAGGGCGTGCAGCCGAACATCTGGCCCAACGCGGGATCGGCAAGGACAGCAGCGTGGAGGAAGCCTTCGCGCTGCATCAGCGGATGCGCATGCTGGTGGAGGCGATCCATCAGGGCGCGCTGGGTGAAATTCGCCATTTGATCCATGTCGGGATTGGCGGGTCCGCACTGGGTCCGGCACTGGCGATCAACGCGCTGGCCCGCGATCTGGCGCTGGTCGATGTGCATGTCGTGTCCAATATCGACGGGTGCGCGCTCGAACAGGCATTTGCCGCCTGCGACCCGGCGACGACGCTGCTGGCGATCGCATCGAAAACCTTTGGCACGGTGGAAACGCTGACCAACGCGCAAAGCGTGCTGCGCTGGCTGGGGGATAACGGGGTGAGCGATCCGGGCGGGCGCGTGATCGCGCTGACCGCCAATCCCGAACAGGCGGTGGAATGGGGTGTGGACGAAACGCGTATCCTGCCGTTTCCGGAAACCATTGGCGGGCGTTATTCGCTGTGGTCCTCGATCGGATTCCCGATTGCGCTGGCGGTGGGCTGGGATGAATTTTCGGCCATGCTGGAAGGGGCGCAGGCGGTCGACGTCCATTTTATCGAAACGGACGGTCGCGATAACCTGCCCTTGCGCGCGGCGTTTTCCGATCTCTACTACAACCGCGTTTGCGGTTGCCGCACGCGGGCGGTTTTCGCATACGATGAACGACTTGCGCTGTTCCCGGCCTATCTGCAGCAGCTCGAGATGGAATCCAATGGCAAGGGGGTGACCGTGGACGGTCAGCCGGTTTCCGGGCCGACCGCGCCGATTACCTGGGGCGGTGTCGGCACGGAGGCGCAGCATGCCGTGTTCCAGTTGCTCCATCAGGGCACGCATCTGGTGCCGGTCGATTTCATCGCCAGCATCGCGCCTGGGGATGAACTGGACCCGGTGCATCACCGGACCTTGTTGATGAACTGTTTCGCCCAGGGCGCCGCGCTGATGGCAGGCCGCCGCGATGCCGGTGCAGAGCGGTCCTATCCCGGCAATCGCCCTTCGGCGACCATCCTGTGTGACGATCTCGATGCGGCATCGCTGGGCGCCCTGATCGCCTTCCACGAACACCGGACTTTCGCCAATGCGGTGTTGATGGGGATCAATCCTTTCGACCAGTTCGGCGTGGAACTGGGCAAGACGCTCGCACGCAAGATCGAGAAGGGTGGGGAAGTCTTCGATCCCGGCACCGAAGCCCTGTTGGCCGCCGCCGGCCTGAACGACAATGCCTGAACACCCGCCTGCATAACCTGTTTGCGCAAGGAAACGGTTGGCAAGGGGGCTGCGCTCACCCATATCGCGCCCCCAGAGGAGCATGGGCATGAGCGAATTCGACTACGACCTTTTCGTCATCGGGGCCGGGTCCGGCGGCGTGCGCGCCAGCCGGGTGGCTGCCGCGCATGGGGCGAAAGTGGCTGTGGCGGAAGAATACCGGATCGGCGGGACTTGCGTGATTCGGGGCTGCGTGCCCAAGAAGCTGCTGGTGTACGGTTCGCATTTTGCGGACGAACTGCACGATGCCGCCCGTTATGGCTGGACGGTGGATCAGCCGCGGTTCGACTGGCCGACCTTGCGCGACACGGTACTGCGCGATGTGGAACGGATCGAGGCGGCCTATACCTCCACGCTGGATAACAATCGCGTGGAACATTTCCACGAACGGGCGGTGATTGCCGGGCCGAACACGGTGCGGTTGGCCTCGGGCCGCGAATTGACGGCGCGCTACATCCTGGTGGCGGTCGGGGCCTGGCCGGTCATGCCCGCCTTCGAAGGCAGCGACCTGTGTATCACCTCGAACGAGGTGTTCCATCTGCCCGCATTGCCCAAACGTGTGGTGATTCAGGGCGCGGGCTATATCGCCATGGAGTTCGCCGGTATTTTCAACGCACTGGGTTGCCATGTCACCGTGGTCAACCGCAGCGATGTGATCCTGCGATCCTATGACGAGGCCATGCGCGACCGGTTGCTGCAGATCACCATGGCGCGGGGTATCGAATATCGGTTCAACAGCCCGATCAGGAAAGTGGCGCGGCAGGATGACGGCAGCTTGCTGGTTCATGCCGGCGATCATGAACCGATCCCCGCCGATACGGTGCTGATCGCCACTGGCCGTCGCCCGAAAACCGACGGGCTGGGGCTGGAAAATGCGGGGATCGCGCTGGGTGCAAACGGGCAAATCCCGGTCGACGAATACAGCAAGACCAGTTGCGACAGTATCTATGCCGTGGGCGATGTGACCGACCGGGTGCAACTGACCCCCATCGCCATTCGCGAAGGGCATGCGGTGGCCGATGGCCTGTTTGGCGGCAACCGGCGCACGATCGCCTACGATTCCATCCCCAGCGCCGTGTTCTCGCAGCCGCCGATTGCAGCCGTCGGGCTGACCGAGGCGGAGGCGCGCGACCAGTACGGCGAGGTCAGGATTTTCACATCGGATTTTCGTCCGATGAAGAACATCTTTGCCGAACGGCACGAACGCGGCCTTTACAAGCTGGTGGTCGATGCGGGCACCGACCGCGTGTTGGGCGTGCACATGATCGGGCCGGATTCGCCCGAAATCCTGCAGGCCGCAGCCATTGCCGTGCGTGCCGGGCTGACCAAGGCCGATTTCGACGATACGGTCGCGCTCCACCCCTCCATGGCGGAAGAACTGGTGCTGATGCGCTGATCCCGGCGGGGATCAGTTGATGCGATAGGGGACGATGCCGCGCTGATCGGGATCGACCAGAATGGCGCGGTCGCTGGGCGGGAAGGCGCGCTGATCGCAATCGGGGCGTGGGCAAAGGCGGCACGATACGCCGATTTTTTCCATCCGGTGCGGGCTCGCGAGGTCCAGCCCATCGGCATAGACGAATTCGTCGGCATGGGCGGCTTCGCAGCCCAGCGCGAGGGCATAGCGGCGCGGGGATCGTTCAAAACTGCCCGACGGCTTCACCAGCCCCTTGGCCATGGAAACATAGCGCACCCCATCGGGGGTTTCCGCCAGTTGCACCAGAATGCGGTCGGGGATGGCCACGGCCTCGTGCACGATCCACAACGGGCAGGCCCCGCCGAAACGGGCGAACTGCAGCCGCGTGGCTGAATGGCGCTTGGTGATATTGCCCGCCATGTCGACTTTGCAGAAATAGAACGGCACCCCGCGTGCATCGGCGCGCTGCAAGGTGGAAAGGCGCTGGCAGGTCTGTTCGAAGCTGGTCCCAAAAGCGTGGGCCAGCCGGTCGATATCATGGCGGAGGCGGCGCGCTTCTTCGCGGAAGGTGCGATAGGGCATCAGGATTGCACTGGCGGCATAGTTGCACAGGCCGACGAACAGCAATTGCCGCCCCGCCGGACTGCGCAGGGTTGCTGCGGCGATCACGCTGGCGATTTCCGCCTTCAGCGCCAACGCGGCAAGCTGATGGGCGAGCTGGAACCGCCGCGTTTCCGCAGGCTGGGCCGGATCGATCACGAGATGGCCCATTTGCGGATCGAATTCGCGCAGGCCCCGGTTGCTTTCGTAACGGACCGATACGGAAAAGCCGATGGCAAGCTGCTGTTCCAGCGCTTCGGACAGCGGCGACAGCCCGTGATCGCCGATCAGGCCGATGGACAGTGCTTCGGCCGCGCGGTCGATCGTATCGACGTAGTTGTTCGCGAAATGAAACCAGTCGCGCACTTCCTCCCATGGCAGACGGGTGCCGCTGGCGTTATCGGCGGCCAGCGCCTCGTCGACCATTTCCAGCCGCTGCCCCGTACGGCGATAGGCTTCGTGCAGGGCGATGAAGCGTTCGGCAAAGCCCGGCTGCTGCTCCGCGATGCGGGCCAGTTGTTCGGCGGGCAGCGGTTCGGCGAACAGCGGGTCGGCCGTCGCCTCGCGCAGGGCGACAAGGCGCTTTTCCGTGCTGTCCGCGCCGACGTCCTGCCAGTCGAGCGGAAATTCGCGGGCGAGTCGTTCCAGCAGGGCATTGCTGAGCGGGCGATCGTCATTCTCCAGCTGCGAGAGATAGGAGACGCTGATATCCAGCCGGTCGGCCATTTCGGCCTGCCGCAGGTTGCGGGCGGCGCGCAGATTTCGCAATTGCGACCCGGCAAATATACGGCGTTTTACAGACATCGGTGGCCCTGTGTTGCGAAGCCGCGCGGCCCGGCGCGGGTTCGTGCGGGATAGGCCCGCGGGATTGGTGCCGGGAACGCCGCTATGCTAGTTTGCAAAATGGGGGTTTGCAACTTCGCAAATTAACATTGGACTCACAGACGCGTCATCGCCATGGCGCAGGCTGCAAATTGCTTTGGGCATGACACGGTGCGGGCGAAGGGCGCCTGTGGCCATGTTATGCGCGGATAGACAATCACGGCACGACCGGCCCGGGACGGGTGCGGCGTGCCGCTTTGCTCGAAGGACTGCTGAATGTCAGCCAATATCGCCGAAATGGAACGCCGCCGCGATGCCGCCAAACTGGGTGGCGGGCAAAAGCGCATCGATGCGCAACATGCCAAGGGCAAGCTGACCGCGCGCGAACGCGTCGAAGTGCTGCTCGATGAAGACAGCTTCGAAGAATACGACATGTATGTCGAACACAACTGCGTCGATTTCGGGATGTACGAACAGCATATCCCGGGCGATGGCGTGGTCACCGGCAGCGGCACGATCAATGGTCGCCTGGTCTTCGTGTTCAGCCAGGATTTCACCGTCTATGGCGGCGCCCTGTCCGAACGGCACGCGCAGAAGATCTGCAAGATCATGGACATGGCCATGAAAGTCGGTGCCCCGGTCATCGGTCTTAACGATTCCGGCGGCGCCCGTATTCAGGAAGGCGTGGCTTCGCTGGCCGGTTATGCCGAAGTGTTCCAGCGCAATGTCAACGCATCGGGCGTGGTGCCGCAGCTTTCGCTGATCATGGGCCCCTGCGCTGGCGGCGCGGTGTACTCGCCCGCAATGACCGACTTCATCTTCATGGTGAAGGACAGCTCGTTCATGTTCGTGACCGGCCCGGACGTGGTCAAGACGGTGACGAACGAAGTCGTGACGCAGGAAGAACTGGGCGGCGCGATTACGCACACGACCAAGACTTCGGTGGCCGATATCGCTTTTGAAAACGATATCGAAGCGCTGATGGCGACGCGCGATTTCTTCGATTACCTGCCGTTGTCGAACAAGGAAGACGTGCCTGAACGCCCGACATCGGACCCGTGGGATCGCCTTGAGGACAGCCTCGACACGATCATTCCGGCCAATGCCAACCAGCCCTATGACATGCACGAAGTCATTCGCAAGGTTCTGGATGAAGGCGATTTCTTCGAGGTGCAGCCGGGTCATGCTGGCAACATCCTGTGCGGTTTCGGCCGTGTGGAAGGGCGCACGGTGGGTGTCGTTGCCAACCAGCCGATGGTTCTGGCTGGTGTGCTCGACATCAACAGCTCGAAGAAGGCGGCCCGGTTCGTCCGTTTCTGCGACTGCTTCAATATCCCGATCCTGACCTTCGTCGATGTTCCGGGCTTCCTGCCGGGCACCGATCAGGAACATAACGGCATTATCAAGCACGGCGCGAAGCTGCTGTTCGCCTATGCCGAAGCGACGGTGCCGAAGATCACCGTCATCACGCGCAAGGCCTATGGCGGCGCTTACGACGTGATGAGCTCCAAGCACTTGCGCGGCGATCTCAACTACGCCTGGCCGACCGCCGAAATCGCGGTGATGGGTGCCAAGGGTGCGGTGGAAATCATCTTCCGCAAGGATATGGGCGATCCCGACAAGATCGCGGAACGCACAAAGGAATACGAAGACCGCTTCGCCAACCCGTTCGTGGCGGCGAGCAAGGGCTTTATTGACGAAGTGATCCACCCGCATTCCACCCGCCGCCGCATCGCGCTCGGCCTGCGCAAGCTCCGCAACAAGGAGCTTGAGAATCCGTGGAAGAAGCACGACAACATCCCGCTGTGAGGACCGGACGATGAAACTTGGCCGTCTCAATCATATCGGCGTCGCCACGCCGTCGATGGAAAAATCCATCGCCTATTACCGCGATGTGATGGGCGCGACGCAGATTTGCGAACCGTTCGACCTGCCCGCTCAGGGCGTGAAAGTGTGCTTCGTCGATACGCCGGGCGAAAACGGCACCAACGGCACGCAGATCGAATTGATCGAGCCGCTGGGTGCGGATTCGCCGATTCATGGCTTCATTGCCAAGAACCCGGCGGGCGGCCAGCATCACATGTGCTACGAAGTGCCCGACATTCACGCGGCGAAAGCCTGGTTCGAAGGCAAGGGTGCTCGCGTTCTGGGTGAACCGCGCATCGGCGCGCATGGTACCTTGATCTTCTTCGTCCACCCCAAGGACATGAACGGCGTGCTGACCGAAATCATGGAAAGCCCGAAAGAGGCGCATTGATGGCATACAACTTCATTTCCGCAAGCAGCGACGGCGCGGTTACCACTCTGGCTATCGCACGATCGGACAGGCTTAATGCACTGACCCCCAACGTTTTCGTCGAACTCAAAGCGGCGATGGACGAGGCTTTGGCAAACGGCTGCAAGGCCTTCGTGCTGAGCGGGGAAGGCCGCGCGTTCTCCTCCGGTGCGGATCTGCTGCCCGACGGCGCAGGTTATGAAGGTTTGCCGGACGATCTGGGCGCTCTGCTCAACGACCACTATAACCCGTTCGTGCAGTACCTGATGGAATTGCCTGCCCCGTTGATCACGGCGATCAACGGCCCGGCCGTGGGCGCGGGGCTCAGTCTCGCGCTGGCGGGTGATATCTCGGTCATGGCGCGTTCGGCCTATGTCTTGCTGGCATTTGTCAATATCGGGCTGGTGCCCGATGCGGGCGCAAGCTGGATGGTGGCGGCCAGTGTCGGCCGTGCGCGGGCCATGGAACTGGCATTGCTGGGCGAGAAGCTTTCCGCAGAGGAAGCCCACGCGATTGGCCTGATCAACCGCGTTGTCGATGATGGCGACGTGCTCGCAACGGCACAGGCGATCGCCGCGAAACTGGCTGCCGGGCCGGGCAAGGCGATCGGCATGGTCCGCAAACAGATCAACGCGGCGGTGGAGAGCACGCTGAACGATGTGCTGGCCATCGAACGCGATAACCAGCGCGAACTGGGCTTTAGCGAAGACTTCAAGGAAGCGCTCGCTGCTTTCGACGAGAAGCGCAAACCGCAATTCAACGGCCGCTGAGGCGGCGCGAGGATATTCATGACCGATACCAACAACGCTGGCCCCGATCTCGAAAGCTGGAAAGCCCTTGCCGACAAGGAAGTGAAGGGCAAGGACCTGACCTGGCAGACCCCGGAAGGGATCGCGGTCAAGCCGCTCTACACCGCCGAAGATGTCACGGTTGATCCGGGGCTGCCCGGTTTCGCACCGTTTACGCGCGGCGTGCGTGGTTCGATGTATGCGGGCCGCCCCTGGACCATCCGCCAGTACGCGGGCTTTTCCACCGCGGAAGAATCGAACGCGTTCTATCGCCGGAACCTTGCGGCGGGCCAGAAGGGCCTGTCAGTCGCGTTCGACCTTGCGACGCACCGTGGCTATGACTCGGATCACCCGCGCGTGGTAGGCGATGTCGGCAAGGCCGGCGTGGCGATCGACAGTGTCGAGGACATGAAGATCCTGTTCGACGGCATCCCGCTCGACCAGATGTCGGTTTCGATGACCATGAACGGCGCGGTGATCCCGATCCTCGCGTTCTTCATCGTGGCGGGCGAGGAACAGGGCGTGGAGCGCAAGCTGCTCGACGGGACCATCCAGAACGACATTCTCAAGGAGTTCATGGTCCGCAACACCTATATCTACCCGCCCGAGCCGAGCATGCGGATCATCTCGGACATCTTCGGCTATACCAGCCGTGAAATGCCCAAGTTCAACTCGATCTCGATTTCCGGCTACCACATGCAGGAAGCCGGGGCGACGCAGGTGCAGGAACTGGCCTTCACCATCGCTGACGGCATTGAATATGTGAAATATGGCGTGGCCTCGGGTCTCGATATCGACAAGTTTGCCGGTCGCCTGAGCTTCTTCTTCGCCATCGGCATGAACTTCTTCATGGAAGTGGCCAAGCTGCGCGCCGCGCGCGTGCTGTGGCACCGGGCGATGACCGAACTTGGCGCCAAGGACGAACGTTCGAAGATGCTGCGCACGCACTGTCAGACATCGGGCGTGTCGCTGACGGAACAGGACCCGTACAACAACGTCATCCGCACCACGATCGAAGCCATGGCCGCGATGCTGGGCGGCACCCAGTCGCTGCACACCAATGCGCTGGACGAAGCGATCGCCCTGCCGACCGATTTTTCGGCACGCATCGCCCGCAACACCCAGATTGTCATCCAGGAAGAAACCGGGATGACCAAGGTGGTCGATCCGCTTGGCGGTTCCTACTACATCGAAGCGCTGACGCAGCAGCTGGTCGATGCGGCGCAGGAAATCATCGATCGCGTCAAAGCCGAGGGCGGCATGGCCAAGGCCGTCGGCGCTGGCTGGCCCAAGGCGATGATCGAAACCGCCGCCGCCGCCCGTCAGGCGCGGGTGGACCGTGGCGACGATGTGATTGTCGGGGTGAACAAGTACCGCCTCGCCAACGAAGACCTGCTCGAAACGCTTGAGGTCGACAACACCAAGGTCCGTGAAGCGCAGATCGCCCGCATCAACAAGATGAAGGCCGACCGTGACGAGGCGAAGTGTCAGGCCGCGCTGGATGCGCTGCGCGTTGCCGCCGCCGCGCCCCAGTCGATCGAAACCAATCTGCTGGCTCATGCCGTGGAATGCGCCCGCGCCCGTGCGACGCTGGGCGAAATCAGTCTGGCGATGGAAGAAAGCTTCGACCGTTACGGCACGCAGCCGACCCCGGTGAAGGGCGTCTATGCCGCGCCTTACAAGGACGATAGCCGCTGGGCGCAGGTCATCGCAGGGGTGAAGGCCGTCGAACGCCGCCTTGGCCGCAAGCCGAAGCTGCTGGTTGCCAAGATGGGGCAGGATGGCCACGATCGCGGCGCCAATGTGATTGCTTCGGCATTTGGCGATATGGGCTTTGACGTGGTGTCGGGTCCGCTGTTCCAGACCCCGGAAGAAACCGTGGTGCTGGCGCTCGACAGCGGGGTGGACGTGGTTGGCGCTTCGTCGCTCGCCGCAGGCCACAAGACGCTGATCCCCGAACTGATCAACCGTTTGCGCGAAGCCGGTCGCAACGATGTCAAAGTTATCGCCGGGGGCGTGATCCCGCCGCAGGACTATGACTATTTGCGCGATGCCGGGGTGCAGGGCATTTATGGCCCGGGTTCCAACGTGGTCGAATGCGCCGCCGATGTGCTGCGCCTTCTGGGCCACAACATGCCGCCGGCTGGCGAAGAAGTGAAGGAGGCCGCTGAGTGAGCGAAGTCCGCACCGACTGGACCCGCGAGGAAATCGCGGCGCTGTTTGACCTGCCCTTCATGGAGCTGGTCTTCCGCGCGGCCGAAGTCCATCGCGCCAACCACCCGCACAACGAAGTGCAGCTTTCCACGCTGCTCTCGATCAAGACCGGCGGGTGCCAGGAAGATTGCGGATATTGCAGCCAGTCGGTCAAGGCCGACAGCGGCGTCAAGGCGACCAAGCTGCTGGAAGTGCAGGAAGTGCTCCAGCGTGCGGCACAGGCCCGCGATGCCGGGTCGACCCGTTTCTGCATGGGTGCGGCATGGCGCAACCCCAAGGACCGCGACATGCCGGCCATTATCGAAATGGTGCAGGGCGTGCGCGCCATGGGGATGGAAACCTGCATGACACTGGGCATGCTCACCACCGCACAGGCCGACATGCTGGCCAATGCGGGCCTCGATTACTACAATCACAACATCGATACCTCGCCCGAACGCTATGGCGACGTGATCACCACCCGCACGATGGAAGACCGGCTGGATACGCTGGAACACGTGCGCGGCGCGGGGATCAATGTCTGTTCGGGCGGGATTGTCGGCATGGGCGAAACCCGGGCCGACCGCGTTGGTTTCATCCACACGCTGGCCACGCTGCCCAGCCATCCCGGCAGTGTTCCGGTGAACGCGCTGGTGCCGGTGAAGGGCACGGTGCTGGGCGACATGCTGGCCGATACGCCGCTGGCAAAGATCGACGATATCGAATTTGTCCGCACGGTGGCGGTGGCCCGCATCACCATGCCGGAATCGATGGTGCGCCTGTCGGCAGGCCGGGAATCGATGTCGGAATCGACGCAGGCGCTGTGCTTCATGGCGGGCGCCAATTCGATTTTCACCGGCGACAAATTGCTGACGGCACCCAATGCCGGGGATGACAATGACGCGGCGATGTTCGCCCGTCTGGGCATCACGCCGATGGCGATCACGCAGACTCAGGCCGAAGCAGAAGCCGCGCGTATGCCGCGTGGCTGCGCCAAGCTGGAAGCCGCCGAATAACCCCTGATTTTTCTCACCGCTCCTCGTGAGCAGCACGCAACACATTCCTTTTCAGGTCGAATAGTAGGACACCGATGTTCAAGAAGATCCTCATCGCCAACCGTGGCGAAATCGCTTGCCGCGTGATCAAGACCGCACGCCGTATGGGTATCCAGACGGTTGCCGTCTATTCGGATGCCGATGCCCGTGCTCCGTTCGTGCAGATGGCTGACGAAGCCGTGCACATCGGTCCGTCGCCCGCGGCGGAATCCTATCTGATCGCCGACAAGATCATCGCTGCCTGCAAGCAGACCGGCGCCGATGCGGTGCATCCCGGTTATGGCTTCCTGTCCGAACGCGCCAGCTTTGTCGAAGCGCTCGAAAAGGAAGGCATCGCTTTCGTCGGCCCGCCGGTGAACGCGATCGCCGCCATGGGCGACAAGATCGAATCCAAGAAGCTGGCGATGCAATCGGGCGTGAATGTCGTGCCCGGCTTCGTCGGTGAAATCGACGATACCGAACACGCCGTGCGCATCTCGGACGAAATCGGCTACCCGGTGATGATGAAGGCGTCGGCTGGCGGTGGTGGCAAGGGCATGCGCCTTGCCTATAACGAGAAGGACGTGCGCGAAGGCTTCGAAAGCGTGAAGCGCGAAGGCCTGAACTCGTTCGGCGATGACCGTGTTTTCATCGAAAAGTTCATCGAAGATCCGCGCCACATCGAAATTCAGGTGCTGGGCGACAAGCACGGTAACGTGATCTACCTCAACGAACGTGAATGTTCGATCCAGCGCCGCCACCAGAAGGTGGTGGAAGAAGCACCGTCGCCGTTCGTGACCCCCGCAATGCGCAAGGCCATGGGCGAACAGTGCGTCGCGCTGGCGCAGGCCGTGAACTATCACAGCGCGGGCACGGTCGAACTGATCGTTTCAGGCGCGGACAAGACCGGGGAAAGCTTCTACTTCCTCGAAATGAACACCCGCCTGCAGGTGGAACACCCCGTCACCGAAGCGATCACCGGTGTCGACCTTGTCGAACAGATGATCCGCGTGGCTGCGGGGGAAGAACTGCAGATCAAGCAGTCCGACGTGAAAATCGATGGCTGGTCGATTGAAAACCGCGTCTATGCCGAAGATCCCTATCGCGGCTTCCTGCCGTCGACGGGCCGCCTGATCCGTTATCAGCCGCCGGTCGATGGCTGGACGGACGATGGCGCCGAAAACGGCCGTCGCGGCGTGGATGGCGTGCGCGTGGACGATGGCGTCTACGAAGGCGGCGAAGTGTCGATGTTCTACGACCCGATGATCGCCAAGCTGATCACCTGGGGCAAGACGCGCGACGAAGCGGCCGACAAGCAGATCAAGGCGCTGGACCAGTTCCGCATCGAAGGTCTGGGCCACAATATCGATTTCGTTTCGGCGATCATGCAGCACCCGCGTTTCCGTTCGGGGGAACTGACCACTGGCTTCATTGCCGAGGAATATCCCGAAGGGTTCCATGGTGCGGCGGCTTCGCCCGAACTTCTGCGCAATGTCTCGGCGATTGCCGCGTTCCTTGCCACGGCGCTGGCGGATCGCGCGCGTCAGATCGATAACCAGCTCGATGGCCCGCTCGACCCTCCGGGCGAATGGCAGGTGAAGATCGGCGATGTGCTGCACGATGTGGTGATCGATGCCGATGCCATCACGGTCGACGGCGTGGATGTCGATCTGTCGATGACCTACACCCCGGGCGAACCGATTGTTCTGGCGGAAATCGGTGCGGAAGAACTGGCCGTGAAGGTCGAGATGAAGCGTATGGGCTTCCGTCTGACCACGCGCGGTGCGATCCATGATGTGCGCGTGCTGCCTGCGCGCATTGCCCAGCATGCGCATCACATGATCGAAAAGATCCCGCCGGATCTTTCGCGCTTCCTCATCTGCCCGATGCCCGGCCTGCTGGTCCGTCTGGACGTGGCCGAAGGCGACAAGGTCGAAATCGGCCAGCCGCTGGCCGTGATCGAGGCGATGAAGATGGAAAACATCCTGCGCGCCGAAAAGGCGGGCGTGGTCAAGGCTGTGAACGCCAAGGCGGGCGATAGCCTGGCCGTGGATGCGATCATCCTCGAACTGGAATAATGCACCTCCTCCATTCTCCCGATGCGCCGATTGCAGATGCGATTACCTTCGAGGATTTCCTCAAGGTCGACATCCGCATCGGCACCATCGTGGAGGCGGAGGATTTCCCCGAGGCCCGCAAGCCGAGCCTGAAGCTCAGGATCGATTTCGGGTCTGCCATCGGGGTGAAGAAGAGCTGCGCGCAGATTGCCGCGCTCTACACGCCGGGGGAATTGATCGGGCGGCAGGTTGCCGCCGTGGTCAATTTCCCGCCGCGTCAGATCGGCAAGGCCATTTCCGAAGTGCTGACGATTGGCTTTGCCGATGAACAGGACCGGGTGGTGCTGTTTTCACCCGATAAACCCGTGCCGAACGGCGCTCGCCTGTTCTGACGCACGGCACCGGCTGAACCGCCGCCGCGGCGGTCAGCGTGCCAGTTCCCCGTCGAGAAACGCCGCCACATCATCCAGCGCGACATCGCGGGCGAGGAACGCCTGGCCGATGCCTTTCATCAGCACGAAGGGCAGGGTGCCCGCATCCATCTTCTTGTCGTGCAGCATATGGTTGGCCAGAGTCCGGCCGTCGCAGTCGAGACCGAGTGCCGATAGCCGTGCAGGAAGGCCGCTGGCGGCGATCACATGTTCGACCCGCTGGGCCTCACCCGCGCCCATCAGGCCGATCCGTGCCGAATAACGCGCGGCAAGGGCCATGCCCAGCGCCACGCCTTCACCATGCAACAGGCGGTCGGAAAAGCCGGTTTCGGCTTCGAGCGCGTGGCCGAATGTATGCCCGAGATTGAGCAAGGCGCGCGTGCCGGTGGTTTCGCGTTCATCCTCGGCCACGATCCGTGCCTTGGCCTTCACGCTGTGCGCCACGGCATATTCGCGCATGGCGGCATTGCCCGCCAGCAGGGCATCGCCGTTTTCTTCACACCAGGTGAAAAACAGCGGGTCGCTGATCAGGCCGTATTTCACCACTTCGGCATAGCCGGCGCGCAGTTCGCGCGGGGGCAGTGTTTCCAGCGCGGCAAGATCGGCAAGGACCAGCGATGGCTGGTGGAAGGCACCGACCAGATTCTTGCCCGCCGGGGTGTTGATGGCGGTTTTCCCGCCCACGGACGAATCGACCTGCGCCAGCAGGGTGGTGGGCAACTGGATGAAATGGCATCCGCGTTTGACGATCGATGCCGCAAATCCGGTGAGATCACCGATCACCCCGCCGCCCAGCGCCAGAATATGGTCCCCGCGTTCGACTTCCAGTTCCAGCAGCCAGTTGACCGTGGCGGCCAACTGGTCCCAGCTCTTGGTGGCTTCACCCGCCGGAAGAATGCGCCAGTGTGGTTCATGCCCGGCTTCGCGCAACACGGTGTCGAGCAGATTGCCCCACGCGGCGTGGACATTGGCATCGGTGATGATCGGCACGCCGCGTTTGCGCAGCCGCCCCCGGCACAGGGTGGGAACATCGGCCAGCAACCCGGCCCCGACGTGGACTTCGTACGGCCGGTTGGCCAGTTCGACGGGAATCACAGCCATGTGTCAATCGCTTTCAGAAGGGCGTTTATCGTGCGTTGATGCGGGCCGGGGACGCTGATCACGTGGATTGGGGCCTGCGCGTAGGCGGGTTCGCGATCCGCTTTCAACCGGGCCAGAATATCGCGCGGGTTGCCATCGCGCAGCAGCGGGCGGTTATCCTTGCGGCCGACGCGTTCGACCAGGGTATCGAGATCGGCATCGAGCCAGACCGCGATCCCCTTGTCGAGGATCAGGGCGCGCGTCTCGTCATTGACGAAAGCGCCACCGCCCGTGGCGATGACCCCGCGATCTTCTTCCATCAGGCGGGCGATCACGCGCCGTTCCCCGTCGCGGAAATCCTGTTCGCCATGCGCGGCGAAAATTTCGCTGATCGTCATCTGCGCGGCTTCTTCGATGGCATCGTCAGCATCGGTGAAAGGCAGGTTGAGGAGCGTGGCCAGCCGCCGCCCGACCGAGGATTTGCCGACGCCCATGAGCCCAACCAGCACGATAGGTCGGTCGATCCGTGCCGCAATTGCCGTAATCTCGGCTTGAGAGAGGGGTGGCTCATCGACAGTCATTGCCGCCCTGCCTATAGATGGGCTAACCGGCAGCGCAAGCGCGCACGCGCGGAAGTTGATTTTGCAGGGAATGGTTTGGCAATGGCCGGCAAACGATTTTGGTTGGTATTGGCGGCATTCGTTGCTCTGATATTCGTCTATGCATGGGTCGATGGCGGGGAAGAGCCCCTGCACGAGATCAGCCAGCCTGTAGCGGTTCCGGGAGGGAATTCTTGATCTGGAATGCGAAGCGCGGCCTTCTGGCCGGAGGTGCCGGTCTGGCACTGGGATCGGCCCTGATCTGGTCGACGCTGGTGGTGGCGCAGGATGCGCCCGAATCGCTTCTCCCGCCGGGTTTTGACGAACCCCGGCCTACGCCCACGCCAACACCTGCCCCACGGCCGAGCGCCTCATCCGCGCAAGGGACCCCGGCACCGCGTCCGGCGCAGGCTGCGGGCGCGACATCGTCCGCGTCGAGCCCGGTTGTTCAGCCCGTGCCGATCGTCCCCAGCCAGAGCGAATCCACCCTTGCCCTGCCGGGCAAGTTGCCGTCGCTGGCAGAAATCGACGCGATGTCGAACGATGAAATCGACGAATTGTTGGGGCTGAAGCCGAAATTCGACATTCCCCCCGGCGCGCAACGTGCGCTGACGCAAGTGGGGGTGATTGACCGTGCCGAAGGCGGTTTCCCGACGCAGGCGCTGGCCGGGCAATCGGCCTCGCTCGTGCGCGCGGCGATCAAGGGGACCAAGGGGCCACTGGTGTCGCGTTGGGGGCATATTCTCTTGCGGCGCGCACTGGCCAGCCGCCTTGCCGCCCCTGCGGATATGGACCCGGTCGAATTCGCGGGCCTGCGCGCGGGCTTGCTGAACCGGATCGGGGAACCGGTGATCGCGCGTTCACTGGTGCAGGATGTCGATACCGCCCGCTATGATGCGGGGCTGATCGGCGCGGCGTTCGACGCCTATATCGGGACGGCGGATATCCTCGGCATTTGCCCGATCACACGCATCCACGGCGCCGCGCGCAAAGACCCCGAATGGCGTCTGGCCGGTTCGATCTGCGATGCCTACGGCGGGGAAGCGAGCAGCGCGAAGCGGGAATTGGACAAGGCCCGGCGCGATGGCATCGCACCACAGATCGATGTCCTTCTGGCGCAGCGGTTCGCCGTGGCGGCCAACGACGGGCGCGGGGCGGTGACGATCGAATGGGACAAGGTTTCCGAACTGAACCCGTGGCGGTTTGCCCTGGCCAATGCGCTGGGCTTGACCATACCGGAAAAGCTCACCCGCGATGCCGCGCCCTATTACCAGCGCAGCGCCGCGATTGCGCCGATGCTGCCTCTGGCGCAGCGGGCACAGGCGGCCGATACCGCGGGCCGCGAGGGCATCCTGTCATCGGCGGCGATGGTTGATCTCTATTCGCAGATATTCGCCGACGATGAAGTGACCGGCGATGTCGCCACGCGGGCCGTGCGGTTGCGCGATGCCTATGTCGCGGATACGCCGGAGAACCGCATCGCCGCCTTGCGCGATATCTGGGGGGTCGGCGAAACGCCCGATTACGGGCGGCTTGTGCTGACCGCTTTTGCCGCCGCGCGCGTGCCGGCGAGCGAGGATCTGGCCGACGATGCCGCGCCGCTGCTGGCCTCGATGCTGGCTGCCGGGCTTGATCGCAATGCCATGCGCTGGGGGCCGGTCGTGTCCGAAGGCAGCCCGGCCTGGGGTTTGCTGGTGCTGGCGCAACCGGCGCGCAGTTCGCAGGTCAGCGCCTCCGCTGTCAGCAGTTTCATCGACGATGACGGGAGCGAAGGACAGCGCAAATCGCGCTTTCTGGTGGCCGGTCTGGCCGGGCTTGGCCGCCTCGACCTCAACGCGGCGAACAGCCTTGCCGATGATCTGGGCGTCAATCTGACACGGCCCACGCGCTGGAGCCGGATGATCGACAAGGCGGCGGAAGTGAACAATCCCGCGCTGGTTTCGTTGCTGGCCGGGCTGGGGATGCAGGGCGATGGCTGGGACAAGATGACCGCGCGCCACCTGTATCACATCGTCTCGGCGCTCAATCGTGTGGGCCTGACCGCTGAAGCGCGGATGATTGCCGCCGAAGCCGTCGCACGGGGCTAGGCTGATCGGCGCGGCCGTCGACAGCTTTCTGTCCATGCTCGCGGCAGAGCGTGGGGCGGCGGCGAACACGCTGGCCGCCTATCGCCGCGATCTGGAGGCGGCGGAAGAGGTGCTGGGCGATCTGGTCACGGTGGATCGCGAATCGCTGGCACGGCTGGGCAAGGCCTGGTCCGGGCTGGCGCCATCCTCGCTTGCCCGGAAAAGTTCGTGCCTGCGCCAGTTTTTCGGGTTTCTGGTGGACGAACGCTGGCGTGTGGACGATCCTTCGGCGGCCTTGCCACGGGCCGTTACCCGCCGCCCCCTGCCACGTATCCTGACCCATGCGGAGGTCGACAGCCTGTTCGTGCAGGCGGAAACCGAAGCGGATGGCAACCGGCCCGAAGCGATACGCATGCTTGCCTTGCTCGAATTGCTTTACGGATCGGGCCTGCGTGCCACCGAACTGGTTTCGCTCCCCCTTTCCGCGGTGCCGCGCGATGCCCCGTTTTTGACGGTTACCGGCAAGGGCGGGCAGGCGCGGATGGTGCCGGTCAGCCAGAGGGCGGTGCAGGCGCTGAACCGCTGGTTGGCCCTGCGCCCGGATGACGGAAAGTACCTGTTCCCCTCGCGCGGGAAGCATCTGAGCCGGATTCGCCTGTTCCAGATGTTGAAGGAACTGGCCATCCGCGCGGGCTTGGCGCCCGAAAAGGTCAGTCCACACGTGTTGCGGCACGCCTTTGCCACCCACTTGCTGGAAGGTGGGGCCGACTTGCGGGTGCTGCAGACCCTGCTTGGCCACGCCGATATTGCGACCACCCAGATCTATACACACGTCGATTCGGCACGCCTTGTCGCCTTGGTGAATGAGCGGCATCCTCTTGCCCGAAAGGCCCATGCGGACTAGCGCAGAAAAATGATCTCATATCTCGAATTCGAAAAGCCCGTCGCCGCGCTCGAATCGCGCATTGCCGAACTGCGTGCCGCCGCGGAAGGGGACGATGTCGACATCAGCGCGGAATTGCAGCGGCTCGAGGAAAAAAGCGCCGATCTGCTGGCCAGCATCTACGGATCGCTGACGCCGTGGCAGAAAACGCAAGTGGCGCGCCACCCGATGCGCCCGCATTTCCGCGATTTCGTGGCCTATATCTTCGACGATTTTATGCCGCTGGGCGGGGATCGCTATTTCGGTGAGGATGAGGCGATCATCGGTGGGTTCGCGCGTCTGGGCGATCGCAAGGTCATGCTGATCGGCCATGAAAAGGGGCACGACACCGAAAGCCGTCTGCGCCACAATTTCGGCATGGGCAAACCCGAAGGCTATCGCAAGGCGATCCGGCTGATGGAAATGGCCGACCGATTTGGCCTGCCGGTCGTCACGCTTGTGGATACTTCGGGCGCCTTTCCGGGGGTTGAAGCGGAAGAACGCGGGCAGGCCGAAGCGATTGCCCGCTCGACCGAGGCCTGCCTTGCCCTGCGCGTGCCGATGGTGGCGACGATCGTGGGCGAAGGCGGATCGGGCGGCGCGGTGGCGCTGGCCAGCGCGGAACGCGTGCTGATGCTGGAACATGCCGTCTATTCGGTGATTTCGCCCGAAGGCTGCGCCTCGATTCTCTGGCGCACGGCCGCCAAGGCCCCGGAAGCGGCGGAAGCCATGAAAGTTACCGCGCGCGATCTTCTCAAGCTGGGCGTGATCGACCGGATCGTGAACGAGCCGGTGGGCGGGGCGCATCGCGATCCGCGCGCGGCCGCAAACGCGCTGCGCGATGCGATCGGCGAAGAACTGGACCAGCTCGAAAAGATGAGCCCCGATGCGATTTTGCGCATGCGCGAAGATCGGTTTCTCGGCATCGGTGGCACCGGGGCCGATTCGGCGGCAAAGAAGAAATAGGCTTGGCGCTTCCCGTCGGGAACAAACCCGCCCGCGTCAGGTTCCCGTTGGATTGAGGCCGTGCGGGACGTGAAGTCTCCGCACGTGTCGCCGTACATGTGGAGGAGGGCTACCATGTCGCACATCGCTCGTTTTCGTACCGGGATCACATCGCTTTCGGCGGGGCTTGTTCTCCCACTCGCGCTCAGCGGATGCATGGGGGGCGAAATCGCCTCGACCGGGACGCCGCTCAACCCCACCGAACGGCAGGAAGGGGCCAAGGCGCATCCCGATCTGGTCGCGGAATTCGGCGGTGCGGAAACCGGCCCTCGTGCAGACTATGTTGCCAATGTGACGCGCAATGTCGCCGTCCATTCCGGGCTGAGCAACGCACCGGGGGACTTTACCGTCACGCTGCTCAATTCGTCGGTAAACAACGCGTTCGCGATTCCAGGTGGCTATGTCTACGTCACGCGCCAGCTCGTGGGCCTGATGAACAACGAGGCCGAACTCGCCGGCGTGATGGGGCATGAGGTGGGCCATGTCGCCGCGCGGCATTCGGCGCGCAGACAGGCCCAGGCGCAGCAGAACGCGCTGCTGGGCGTGCTGGGGCAGGTTCTTTCGGGCGTGCTGCTGGGCGACAGCGCATTGGGCAAGCTGGGGCAGGAAGTGGCCACTACCGTGCCGCAAATGGCGACCTTGCGCTATTCGCGTACGCAGGAATTGCAGGCTGACGAACTGGGTATCCAGTATCTCCGCAACGCCGGGTATGATCCGCGTGCCATGGGCACCGTCCTGCAAAGCCTTGCCGCGCAAAATGCGCTCGACGCGCAGTTGCAGGGGCGCGATGCCAGCATGCCCGAATGGTCCTCCACCCACCCCGATCCGGCATCACGCGTGCAGACAGCGCTTGGCAAGGCGGGCGCCAATGCTGGCGGCAATACGAATCGCGACGTCTTCCTCAGCCGAATCAATGGCGTGATGTATGGCGACGATCCCAAGCAGGGCGTTGTGGAAGGGCGGACCTTTACCCACCCGGAATTCCGCCTGGCCTTCGATGCGCCGCAGGGATTCTACATGGTCAATGGCACGCGCGCGGTCTCGATCAATGGCCAGAGCGGGCGTTCGCAGCTTTCGACGGCGGCCTATAACGGCAATCTCGACAGCTATATCCGCACGGCGTTTCAGGCGCTGGTCGGGCAGGGGCAGACGCTTGCGCCCACCGCGATTGAGAAAACCACCGTCAACGGTATCCCTGCGGCCTATGGCATCGCGCGGGTGAACACCAATAGCGGTCAGGTCGATGTCGTGGTCTATGCCTATGAATTCGCGGGCAACCGGGCTTATCATTTCACCACGATCACGGCGGCGGGCCAGTCGAACGCGCTGGCGCCGATGTACAAATCGATGCGGCGGATCAGCGCCAGTCAGGCGGCGGGGATCACGCCGCGGCGGGTGGAAGTGGTGACGGTGCGCAGCGGGGACACCGTGGCCGCGCTCGCCGCGCGCATGGCCTTCGACGATGCGAAGGAAGCGCGGTTTCGCGTGCTGAACGGCCTAGGCGCGAATGACCGGGTGAGCGCTGGGCAGAAAGTGAAACTCGTCGTCCGTACCGCCAGTTAGGCGGGGAGGGCGGCAGAAGCAGGCGGCGTTCTTTTCTGTTTATTTCTGGTGAATCAAAAAAGGCGGCAGGTTTCCCTGCCGCCTTTCCTGTTGGTTAAGAGCAGAGCTAATTATGCCTTGCCCTTTTCGAGTTCGCTACCGACGTTGTCGAAAGTACCCTGGAGGTTGCTGCCGATCGTGGTCATCGCAGCGATCGCAGCAACAGCGATCAGGGCAGCGATCAGGCCGTATTCAATGGCGGTCGCGCCGGATTCGTCGCGCAGCAGCTTGCTGAAAAACTTCATTGTCATCTCCTGGTTTACATCTTCAAGTACCCGGCTCCCACCTTTTGGGGTGTGAGCAATTTTGCTTCTAGTTTGAACCTATTGATAAATTCCTAATGCGATCAGTCGTCGCCGGATTCTTCCATCGCGGTATTCACATGCTTGGTGACAATGGCCCACAAGCCGTTGGTTTCATCGGCGACGTTGCGCAGCGATGCCATGATGGCAATACAGATCAGGGCCACGATCAGGCCGTATTCGATGACCGTGACTCCGGATTCATCGTGGAGCAGTTGTTTAAGTCTGTTCAGGCTTTTCACGTTGCCGCCCTCTGGATACGGATCTGATTCAGCATTTTTTGAACGAAAAGTTCTAACGAAAGCTTTCCAGATGATGAATGCGGGGAAAAGTGACGCGCCAGACGGAGGGGCGTCAAAGAGCGAAGTGGCGGCGATATGGGTTGTTGCCGCGCTGATCCGGGATGAACACGGCCGCGTGCTGTTGCAGCAACGTCCGGCGGGCAAGGCGCACGGCGGGTTGTGGGAGTTTCCGGGCGGCAAGGTCGAACCCGGCGAATTGCCGGGCGTCGCGTTGATCCGGGAAATCGACGAGGAACTGGGGCTCGCACTGGCGCATGGTGCGCTTGAACCGGTCGCTTTCGCGGAAGGCGCGGCTGATGCGGCGGGGCGTGCGGTGGTGCTGCTTCTCTATGCCGTGGGGCAGTGGGAGGGGGAGCCCTATGCGCGTGAGGGTGGGGCATTTGCCTGGGTGGAACCCGCGGCATTGCAAGGCTATCCGATGCCGCCACTGGATATCGAACTGCTTTCTCGCATTCCGTGGAAAAACTTCTCATCTTAGGGGTTGCCACACCGAAACTTGCCCCCTATTGGCCCCCTCACAGCGCGCCCGTAGCTCAGCTGGATAGAGCATCAGACTACGAATCTGAGGGTCGGACGTTCGAATCGTTCCGGGCGCGCCAATTTTCAAAAGACTTAGGTGGAGCGGAGCCATTTGGTTGCCGCTCTTTTTCTTTCCGGCAATCAGATAGGCATCAGGCGGCTCGCCCAAATATTTCAGGACGCCGGGTGTCGTACCGACCATCTGGAACAAGGGCTGCTGGGCCTTGTGGCCTGTATCGCATCGCTGTTCATCCAAACGGGATTACGATTTCGCTCATCGCATTGCGCTGCTGAATGCCGAAAATACTGGATGGCTTTCGCGTGGTGATGGTGATGGCGCCGCCTGTGGCGTTACGGCCAAAAAGCGTCCCCTGCGGTCCGCGTAAGACCGCCACCCGTTCCATGTCGATCCTGTCGAACAGGGCGGCTCCCGGGCGCGCGTTTAGGGCACTATCGATGTCCATCGTCGTGGGGGATCGGTGTGGCTCTGACAATCGTCTGTGCCGATCCCGCGAATGCAGATATTGGCGGCGGTGGTACTTCCCGCGGTCACCGCGCCGTCGAGGCCGATGACGAGGTCGCTCAGGCAATCACATCCGTCCGCTTGGTGTTCGCATCGTTGCGCGGCTACGCCGTTTGCTGCGTCGTCCGATCGACAAGGTGAGGCTGCCGTGGGCCTGTCGGTTGAACGCAGCCTGCCGTTGTTGTGCCGTCATCGCGCGATCTCGCCCCGCTTTCGTCGTCTGTTCTTCCGCAATGGCCTCGCCAGTGTCTTCTGTCCGTCGCGGGCAAACGCGCCGATGACATCGCCCGAAGTCGTTCGCCACGACCGCTGCGATGCACCGCCGGTCCCTATCGGCTGGGTGGAACACGGCGGGAAGAGCTGGCATCGCGCCGTTGCTCCTCCCGCCAGGGTGGCTGAAACTAGAACGCAAAATGCTTTGCATCATCGAGGGTTGGGGCGAGCCAATCCATCCGCCCCGCTCTGTCCTATATTAAAGTGCGGAAGCGGTGATAGGTTCAGCGGTGAATATATTCACAATCTGTCCAGGGGTCATAATTGCTGATTTGCCGGTGATAATACCGCTGCCGAGAAGTGCCGCAACCGTGTTGCCGCGCCCTTCCTGTCTATGCTGGCCGCGTAACTTGTACGTCGATCCGCTCAGGCGGACTGTGCGGAAGACCAGTTCAAATTTCGCGGATTTACCGACAATGCCCTTGCCGGTTCTCCATGTGACTTCAGCTTCAACGGGTGCACCCCGAGGAATTACAACGATGCCCTGATAGCTGACATCGTTAACCACGAGGAATTCTCGTGTGGTGCCTTCCTTCATCTTCTTTGAGGTAATCTCTTGAGCAGGCGTTACCTCCACCAACGTATTTATCGGCAGGGTGATGGTGCGCGGTGCAGGAACCGTGACAGGAGAAGCCTGCGATGGCTCCTGCGTCACATCCTGTGCTGCAAGGTTGCTCGCCGCAGTAATGCACGCGGACAGTGTGACGGCCCAAACTAACTTTTTCATATTGCCCCCAAAATTGCCCCCGCGTCCCCGTGATGCGGGAGTTGCAATGTTCTCGCATCCAATATCGCGCGCGCCACGATCCATATATGGCGGTACATTAATTGTCTGCGTCGTTTCTGTGATTAGATCAAATTGTCATGTATTAGACAATATGTCTCGCGCATCACCGGGGTGCGGCTGTAAAACCTGAATATTATCTTATGATATATACCTGAATATACAGTCATTAGGGGCTGTGGTGTTCAGAATATCGGCATCACCTTCCCCCGCGTGGTGATTGTTGTGCGGGTTTCTCCAAGGGCGCGCCATCGCGCATCAGGTGATCTTGGCGACCAGTGCGTTGTATTTCAGTTGGCGAACGGCCACTGAGGTTTCGACATGATGGACGCCGGGAAGGGCAAGAATCCGGTCGGAGGCGAGTTCGGCCAGTTCGCCCAGTTCCTCAAACAGGCACATGGCCAGAATGTTGAACGACCCCATGGTCAGCAGCACTGCGTTGATCGGGTCCATGCGCGAGATCAGTTCCGCGATTTCGCGCTGGCGCACTGTGTCCGCCTGAATCCGGATTTTGCCGAGCCGTGATTTGGAGGCCAGTTCGAGGCCGGTAATTGCCGTAAAGCTGATCAGATTTTCATGCTGCAACCGCTTGATCCGGCTGCGCACGGTGCCTTCGGTCACCCCGAGGTCGGACGCGATACGGCGATTGGAAACCCGCGCATCCCCCGAAAGCAGGGCGATAAGCTGACGGTCCATATCGTCGATCAACGGGGCGCTCATAAAGGGGCCGCTACCAGAATTGCCATGGCGTAGAGGCGTTTGCCCCGGTCAGCGGGAGCACCGATGTGGTGAGTAACCGTGACATACGCTTTGCGTAGTTTGCCCTTCTGTGTGTTACGCGAATAGCCAATCTGGCGAGGCCTTTCGTGCAAGGCAAGTGGAATTTATGCGTTATCCGCCGTTCCCTTCTTGCCAATTCGCGTCGAATGTCATCATCTGGCAGCGACAATGCGACACGATTCCACCAGTTCGGCCATGGTCGCCCTTTTGCGCAAGGAATTGCGCCAGGCGGGGTGGACCGCGCGCAAGCTGGCCGTGGAATTCAAGATCAGCGAACCCACGGCCAAACGCTGGCTGGCGGGCAAGGGGCTGACGCTTGAACGGATCGAACAACTGGCGGATCTGTGCGGCATGGGCATTGCCGAACTGGCCCGCGAAGCCGAACACGCCCAGCCGGGCATGACGCGCGAACTCACATTGGCGCAGGAACGCGAACTGGCGAGCGACGTGTTCCTTTCCTTCCTGTTCATGACGATTGTCGGCGGAATTTCGCCGCAGGAAACAGCGGAGGATCTGGCGGTTCCCGCGCATATGATGGAAAGCGCGCTGGCCCGGCTGGAACGGCTCGCGCTGATCGATCGGCTTTCGGGCGGGCGGGTGCGTTCGCTGGTCGATCGTTCGATGCTGTTCCGCAAATCGCCCATGCGCGCGCTGTTCGAAGCGCGCATGAAGCCAGCGTTTCTGGCGATCGATTTTTCCTCCGCCAATGCGGTCTATGCATCCGAAGTGATGAAGCTGTCGGAAGCCGGGGCGGCGATGCTGGCGGAACTGATCGAGCAACATCGGCGCGATGTGCAGGCGCTGGCCGAACGTGACCGGGATTCGACGCTGCTGACGCGCAAATGGTATGGGATGCTGTGCGCGGCGCGGCCGCTTGACCTGATCTTGCTGAGCGAGGCGGTGGGCAAGACCGGCGGGCCGGAAGCGTAGAAAGGAACGCTGGCAAAGAAATAATATATGGCATACGGTTTTGTGCTGTCGTAACCATGGTCTTCGCGTGATCGGGTGGTCGACAAGCCGTGATCAATATGGCTAAGGGCTTGGATGCGTGGCGCAACCGGGTCGCGCGCCGAATAAAGATGACTTGAGAAGGGGAAAGCCGAATGAGCAGCCTGGTAGGCCCGGACGAAGACGATCCGCGCGGCAAGGCACCAGTTCCGCAGGATGTGCAGGAAGCCATCCGCACCTTGATCCGCTGGGCCGGGGACGATCCGGAGCGGGAAGGCCTGCTTGACACGCCCAAGCGCGTGGCCCGTGCGTGGAAAGAATATTGCAGCGGATACGATGACGATCCGGCGATTCACCTGTCGCGCATTTTCGAGGAAGTGGGCGGTTATGACGAAGTCGTGCTGCTGAAGGACATTCCTTTCCAGTCGCATTGCGAACATCACATGGCGCCGATTATCGGCAAGGCGGCGATTGCCTATCTTCCGAAGGACCATGTGGTCGGCATTTCGAAGCTGGCCCGCGTGATGCACGGCTATGCCCGCCGGTTGCAGATTCAGGAACGGCTGACCGCCGAAGTGGCGCAGTGCATCTGGGACAATCTCAAACCGCGCGGCGTTGCCGTGGTGATCGAGGCCAGCCATGCCTGCATGACCGCGCGCGGGGTGCGTACGCCGGGGGTGACCATGGTTACCAGCCAGATGATGGGCGTGTTCCTCGAAGACGAACGCAGCCGCAAGGAAGTGCTCAGCCTGATGGGCTACTGACCGGCCGGGCCAATGCCCCTGTCACGAAAAAGGGCGCCCTGTGGGGCGCCCTTTGCGTTTGGCACGGCCGCAGGGCCGTGATCTGCCGGATCAGATCTGGTCCAGCAGGTATTCGGCCGTGCTGACCTTGAATTCGCCCGGCGCTTCGACATTGAGTTGTTCGACGACACCGTCGTTCACCACCATCGACCAGCGCGAACCGCGCTGACCAAGGCCGAAGCCGCTGCCGTCCATCGTCAGGCCGACAGCCTGCGCGAAATCGCCGTTGCCGTCAGCCAGCATGGTCACATCGCCGGAACCGTCACGCTGGCCCCATGCACCCATGACGAACGCATCGTTCACGGCGGTGCAGGCGATTTCATCAATGCCCTTGGCTTTCAGTTCGCTGGCCTTTTCGACGAAGCCCGGCAGGTGCTTGGCCGAACAGGTCGGGGTAAACGCGCCCGGCACGGAAAACAGGGCCACTTTCTTGCCAGCGAAATAGTCGCTCGACTGGACTTTGTCCGGGCCATCCGCAGTGGCTTTCACCAGCGTGACATCCGGAAGTTTGTCCCCAACGGAAATGCTCATCGATTCATCCTTTCGTTTCTCCAACCGGGTGCACGCATAAGCGGGCGAGGGGGCATACCGCAACCGCTTTGCAAGCGATCCCGGCCGGGCGCACGGGCCATGGCGAAGGGCGGCACGTCGCAACCATGGTCGCAAGCGTTTGCGTCGCTGGCGGCAAGCGGCTAAAGGCGGCCCCTGACCGGCGCGGCTTTCATCGTTGCGCCTTGATTTTCGCGCTTTTCCCGGGAGTTTCGAGAGTGGCCACTGCCTCCGTCCAGAACGCCAGCCAGGACTATGTCATCAGGGATCTGTCGCTTGCCGAATTCGGCCGCGACGAGATTGCCATTGCCGAAACCGAAATGCCCGGATTGATGGCGCTGCGTGCCGAATACGGCGCGGCCCAGCCGCTGAAAGGCGCTCGGATCACCGGTTCGCTGCATATGACGATCCAGACCGCCGTGCTGATCGAAACGCTGACGGCACTGGGCGCGGACGTGCGCTGGGCGACCTGCAACATCTTTTCGACGCAGGATCACGCTGCCGCCGCGATTGCCGCGCAGGGCATTCCGGTGTTCGCGATCAAGGGCGAAAGCCTGGCCGAATACTGGGATTACGTCGGCCGGATTTTCGACTGGGGCGATGATGCCACCTGCAACATGATTCTCGACGATGGCGGCGATGCCACCATGTTCGCGCTGTGGGGCGCACGGGTCGAGGCCGGGGAAGCCTTGCCGCAGCCGGGCAATGCCGAAGAAATCGAATTTCAGCGCGCGCTGAAGGAATTCCTCGCGCGCAAGCCGGGCTACCTGACCGCGACGGTCAAGGCGATCCATGGCGTATCCGAAGAAACCACCACCGGCGTTACCCGCCTCTATCAGCTGGCCAAACAGGGCAAGCTGCCGTTCCCCGCGATCAACGTGAACGACAGCGTGACCAAGTCGAAGTTCGACAACCTTTACGGCTGCAAGGAATCGCTGGTCGACGCCATCCGCCGCGCCACCGATGTGATGCTGGCCGGCAAAGTCGCCTGTGTTGCCGGGTTCGGCGATGTGGGCAAGGGATCGGCCGCGTCGCTGCGTCAGGGCGGGGCCCGCGTGCTGGTGACGGAAATCGATCCGATCTGCGCGCTGCAGGCCGCCATGGAAGGCTATGAAGTCGTCACGATGGAAGAAGCCGTGACCCGTGCGGATATCTTCGTGACGGCCACCGGTAACGAAGACGTGATCACCGCCGAACACATGAAGGCGATGAAGAACATGGCCATCGTCTCGAACATTGGCCACTTCGACAGCGAAATCCAGATTTCCGCGCTGAACAACTATAGCTGGAAAGAAGTGAAGCCGGGCACCGACCTTGTGACCTTCCCCGATGGCAAGCAGATCATCGTGCTGGCCAAGGGGCGTCTGGTGAACCTCGGGTGCGCAACGGGCCACCCCAGCTTCGTGATGAGTTCCAGCTTCACCAATCAGGTGTTGGCGCAGATCGAACTGTTCACCAAGGGCGAAGGCTATGACAACAATGTCTATGTTCTGCCCAAGCATCTCGATGAAAAGGTGGCTGCGCTTCACCTTGAAAAACTCGGCGTCAAGCTGAGCAAGCTGAGCCAGACACAGGCCGATTATATCGGGGTTCCGGTCGAAGGGCCGTTCAAACCCGATCACTATCGCTACTGATTCTGCTGAAAACGGGCCCGGTTGTGTGCCGGGCCCTGTTCGGCCCATTGTAAATTGCGCGGGCCGGGCATAGCGATGGCCGCATGACGCTTTCCGAAACCGCGCTGGTCCTCATCGGACTTCTGCTCGCCGCCTGGACTTTGGGGGCTGGCTGGCTGATGCTTTCGGCGCGCACGGCGATGCGTCGGGCCGAAGGCGGGCGCAAGGCGGCGCGGCGCATGGCGCGGATGATCGACGAAGCCCCCGCGATTCCCATGCTGGTGCGGGCCGATGGCCGGATCGAGGCGCCGCAGCGGCTGGCCGCATGGCTGGGGCTGGAGGCCGTGCCCGGATATCTGAGCGAACTCGACGCCGGGGATGCCGGAATTGAGGCAGGGCAACTGGCCGAACTCGCCGAAGCGGTGCGTGTGGCGCAGAAGACCGCCACCCCGTTTCGCATGGCGGTGACCCCGCGCGGATCGCGCCGCAGCCTCGCCATGCGCGGTTATCTGGTGGATTCGCAAGTGGCGCCGGGCGGTGCGGCGCTGGTCTGGGTGTTCGATTTCAGCGAAAGCGAGGCGGAACTCGCTGAACTGCGGGCAGAAGCGGCCCATGCGCGCGATGAATTCGTTGCGCTGGTCGGCCTGATCGAAGCCGCGCCGATCCCGATGTGGTTCCGGGGGCCGGATGCGCGGTTGCGGCTGGTCAACTCGGCCTATGTGCGGGCGGTGGGCGCGTCCGATCCGGGCAGCGTAATCGACCATCAGATCGAATTGATCGAGGCGGTGGATGGGTTGACCGCGGCGCAAGTGGCGGATCAGGCGCGGGTACGGAACAAGGCAATCGCGCGCGATGTCAGCGCGACGATCGATGGCCAGCGGCGCACCCAGCGCGTCAGCGACATGCCGCTGGGCGAAGAAGGCGTGGCGGGTTACGCCATCGATGTCGAGGAGCTGGAAGAACAGGACCGGGCCTTGCGCGCCTTTCGCGATGCCCAGCGTTCGATGCTCGATCTGTTGTCGGTTGGCGTGGCGCAGTTCGATGGCAAGCGCCGCCTTGCCTTTGCCAACGGGCCGTTCCTGCGGATTTTCGCACTCAAGCCCGCGATGCTGATCGATGCCCCTGATTTTGAACAGTGGCTGGCCATGGCGCGGGATAACGAACGCCTGCCCGAACTGCGCGATTTCCCTGAATGGCGGCGCGAACACGTGCAATGGTTTGCCGCGGGCGAACCGCGCGAGGAAGCCTGGCCGCTGCGCGATGGCACGCATCTGCGTATTATCGCCCAGCCGATGCCCGATGGCGGGCTGGTGCTGATCGCGGAAGATCAGACCGAACACCTCGCTCTGTCGGCCACGCGCGACACGCTGCTGCGGACCCGCACCGCCACGTTCGATTCGCTGTTCGAATCGCTGGCCGTGTTCGCGCCGGATGGACGGATGCAGATATGGAACCGGCGGTTTGCGGCGGACTGGGGGCTGGAAGAGGAATTTCTCGATCGCCATCCGCGGGTGGAAGGGCTGCTCGAAAAGATTGCCGTGCATCTGCTGCAGCCCGAACAGATCGAGGCGATTTCCGGCGTGGTCCGCGCGGCGACGCTGGATCGCAAGCAGACCAATGGCGAAGTGGCGCTGGCGGACGGGCGCATTCTCGAATTTGCCGGGGTGCCTTTGCCCGATGGCAATGGGCTGCTGACAGTGCTGGACGTGACCGCATCGCGCAAGGCGGAAGAGGCGCTGCGCGAACGCAATATCGCGCTGGAAGAAGCCGATGCGGTGAAGACGCGGTTCCTCGCCAATATGAGCTATGAATTCCGCACACCGCTGACCTCGATCGGCGGTTTTGCCGAATTGCTGGAAAGCGGGATCGCGGGCGAACTGAGCCCGCAGGCGCGCGAATATGTCGATGGCATCCTGTCTTCGGTGGAGAAGCTGGGCGACCAGATCGAAACCGTGCTCGACCTGACGCAGAGCGAGGCGGGCCTGCTGCCGCTGGCGCTGGAAGAAGTCGATATGATGCCGTTCGTCACCAAATTGGTGCGCGAACGCGAACAACGGATTCTGGATGGCGGGTTGAGCCTCAACCTGCGGGGTAATCAGGCGGCCGGGAAGGTTCAGGCCGACCGGCGCAGGCTTGGCCGTGCGCTGGGCCATATTCTCGACAATGCGATCACCGCCACGCCATCGGGTGGGCGGATTCTGATCGATGTGTCGCCGGGCAAGCAGGGTATGCAGGTCGTCGTGTCCGATAACGGCGAAGGGATGACCGTCAACCAGCTGGCGCATGCGCTGGATGGCTACCGGATCGCGGCCGATGGCAAGGGCGTGGTGCGGCGGCAGGGGCTGGGGCTGCCGCTGGCGAAGCAGTTGATCGAGGCGCACGGCGGGCGGCTGGAACTGATGTCGCAAAAGGGCGTGGGCACCACGGCCACGATTATCCTGCCATGACGCGCGATCTGCCCGATCTTGCGGCGATGGAGCGGTTCGGCGGGGCCATTGCCGAGCGGTTGCGGCCGGGCGATGTGGTGGCGCTGTCGGGCGGTCTGGGCGCGGGCAAGACCACGCTGGCGCGCGCGATCATTGCCGCGCTGGGGCATCAGGGCGAAGTGCCGTCGCCCAGCTTTGCCATTATCGAGTCATACGAATCGCCCATGTTGCGGCTGCCGCTGGTCCATGCCGATTTCTATCGCCTGGACGACCCGGCAGAGGTGGAGGAGCTGGGATTGGACGATTATCGCCACGGCGCGGCGATGCTGGCGGAATGGCCGGAACACGCCGGTGGCTTCGCGCATGAACCGGCCTGTTTGTCGATCAGGCTGGAACATGGTGGAGAAGGGCGGATCGCCATTGTCGAACCGGGTGTCGATTGGCTAGACCGCTGCCCATGACGACACGCTTGCCGGACGGCATCAATTCATTCCTTGCTGGGGCAGGGTGGGGTGGCAGTGTGATAGAGCCGCTGCCCGGCGATGCCTCGTTTCGGCGGTATTTCCGCATTCGCGATGCGGATGGATCGCGCACGGCGATGATGATGGATGCCCCACCGCCGGAAGAAGACACCGGGCCGTTCCTCCACGTCGGCCACTGGCTGACCGATAACGGGCTGCGGGCGCCCGCGATCTACGCCGAAGAGGGCACGCGCGGGTTCGTGCTGATGGAAGATTTTGGCGATGTGCGGATGCGCGATCATCTCGACGATGCGCCGCAGGATGAAGTGGCCGCCTATCGCACGGCGATCGATGCGCTGGTGGCGTTGCACCGCCTGCCGCCCGGGCCGTTCGATCCCTACGACATGGCAGTCTATCAGCGCGAAGCCGCATTGCTGCCGGAATGGTTCTGCCCGGCGGCGGGAATCGCGGTGGATGCGGAAGGTTATACCGCCGCGTGGGACGAAGCGCTGGCCCCGATGCTGGAACGCCAGACGCCGGGCGTGACCGTGCTGCGCGATTATCATGCGGAAAACATCATGATGCTGCCCGACGGGGCGCAGGGCCTGATCGATTATCAGGATGCGCTGGTCGGCCATCCGGCCTACGATCTCGTCTCGCTGTTGCAGGATGCGCGTCGCGATGTCTCGCCCGCGCTGGAACGCACGATGCTGGACTACTACGCCGCGCAAGCAGGCGCTGGCCCCGATTTCGAAGCGGACTATGCCCGGCTGGGTGCGCAGCGCAACGCCAAGATTGTCGGCATTTTCGTCCGCTTGTGGAAGCGCGATGGCAAACCGCGCTATCCCACGATGATCCCGCGCGTGTGGGACGCGATGGAGCGCGATCTGGCCCATCCGGCGCTGGCGCCCGTGGCCGCGTGGTTCGATGCGAACATTCCTGCGGAACTGCGCGAACGGCGCGGGGGCGGGCTGGTATGAAACCGCTCGCCAGCGATACCGCGATGGTCATGGCGGCCGGGCTCGGCAAACGCATGCGCCCGCTGACTTCCACCCGGCCCAAGCCGATGGTGAAAGTGGCGGGCAAGCCGTTGATCGATCACGCGCTGGACCGGCTGGCGAGCGCGGGCATCGCGAATGCGGTGGTCAATGTCCACTACCTGCCCGATTCGTTGGAAGCGCATGTGCTGGCGCGGCAGGCTCCGCATTGCGTGATCTCGGACGAGCGGGACCTGCTGCTCGAAACCGGGGGCGGCATGGTCAAGGCGCAGCCATTGCTGCCCGATCCGTTTTTCTGCCTCAACAGCGATAATCTCTGGCTCGAAGGGCCGCAGGATTGCTTCCACCAGCTTTCCCAATTGTGGGACCCGGCAACGATGGATGCCCTGCTGCTGATGGTGCCACATGCCGGTGCCCGCAATTATCGCGGATCGGGCGATTTCTATCTCGATCCGCTGGGCCGGGTCAGCCGCCGCCGCGCGGAACGGGTTGCGCCGTTCATCTACACCGGCATCCAGCTCGTTTCACACCGGCTGCTGCGCGACCCGCCCACCGGGCCGTTTTCCACCAACGTGTTGTGGGACCGGGCGATTGCCGATGGGCGGCTCTACGGCACGACTTTTACCGGCCAATGGTACGAAGTGGGGGACCCCGCTGCGGTTGCCGCCACTGAAGCCGCAGTCAACGGTGGCTGAACGTAGCGGACCCGAGGTTTACGCGATTGCCGCCCATCGGGGTTTTGCCGATGCGCTCGTCGCGGGCCTGCTGCCGCGTTATCGCGAGGAGGATATCGGGCTTGCCCGGCTGACACTGCTGCTGCCGAGCCAGCGCGCCGCCCGCACGGTGAGCGAGGCGTTCATCCGGCTGGCGGGTGAACAGGGGCTGGCGGGGCTGCTGATGCCGCGCATGGCGGTGGTCGGCGATCTCGATCTCGATGAAACGCTGGGGCCGCTGCTCGATCCGATCGGGGCGGGGGCGGATATCCCGCCCGCTGCCGATCCCACACGTCGCTGGCTGCGCGTGGCGCAATTGATTGCGGAAGAGGCCGGGGCCGATGCCCCGCGCGGGGCGGCGCTGCTGCGGCAGGCCGAACAGCTGTGCCGCACGATGGACCGCCTGCTGGTGGAAGATATCGCGCCCGAAGCGCTGATGCAGGAACCCGTGATCGGCATTGTCGGCGAACAGGCGGCACATTGGGCGGAATCGACCCGGCTGTTCCTGAGAGTGCAGGTCCGCTGGCTTGCCGAACTGGAGGCACGGGGCGAACTGGATGCCGCGGCGCGGCGCAATCGCCTGTTCGACCATGCCGCGCGGCGTTGGGCCGAAACACCCCCGGCAACCCCGGTGGTGGCCGCCGGTGTCACCAGTGCCGCCCCGGCGCTGGCGCGGCTGCTGCGGGTCGTGTCGGAAAGCCCGCGCGGGGCGGTGATCCTGCCCGATTTCGATCTGACGCTCGATCCTGCCGTGTGGGAAGAACTGGGCTGTGCCGGTGCCCCTGTGGAGCCGGGCGGGCCGCCGTTCGGCAGTGACGATGCGATCACCCATCCGCAATATCACCTGAAGCTGTTGCTCAATCGCATGGGGATCGCGCGCAGCGAAGTGCGCCCATGGCATCGCGCGGGGTTGGGCGCAGCGCCGCCCGAACGCAGCCATGCGATTTCGAGCCTGTTCCTGCCGCCACGGGCAAGCGCGGCCTGGGCATCGCTGCCGCCGGAAAGCCGCCGCCTGTCGGGCGTGCGCCTGATGGAAAGCGCCAATCCCGAAGAAGAAGCGCAGGCGATTGCCCTGCTGATGCGCGAGGCGCTGGACGTGCCCGAACGGCGCGTGGCGCTGGTCACCCCGGATCGCGGGCTGGCGGGGCGGGTCACCGCGCATCTGCGGCGCTGGCATATCGAGGCGGACGACACCGCCGGGCGCGCGCTGTCGCAGACCCCGGCTGGCCGGGTGCTCTTGCTTCTCGCCGAAGTCATGGCCGAACATGCCGCCCCTGTGCCGCTTTGCGCCCTGTTGCAGCATCCGCTGGTCGGTGGCGGGGAAGGCCGCGCCCTGTGGCTGGAACGCGCCCGTGCGCTGGAATTGCGGCTGCGTGGCCCGCGTCCACCACAAGGGCTGGAGTCATTGCGCGCCCGCGTTGCCGCGCTGGCCCGCCGCGATGCCGGGGCAGAGGCGTGGTGGGACGGGATCGCGGCGATCCTCGCCCCCTTGATGCCCGGGGATGCGGGCGAACCCCTGCCGCTGGCTGCGCAGATCGATGCCCTGGCCGCTGCGGGGGAGGCTTTGTGCGGGCTGGCGCTGTGGGGCCGGGAAGATGGCCGCGCGCTGTCCGCGCTGGTGGAAGACTTGCGCGCCCGCGCGGACGAGGTCGGTACCATGCTGGAACCGCTGGCCCTGCCTGCGGTGCTGCGCGATGCGATGGACAAGGTGGCGGTGCGCCCGCCTTATGGCGGCCATCCCCGCGTGGCGATCTACGGCTTGCTGGAATCGCGGATGAGCCGTGCCGATCTGGTGATCTGCGGAGGCCTGAACGAAGGCAGCTGGCCGCAGCCGCCGGGGCCGGACCCGCTGTTGCCGCCCGCCGTGCTGCGCGCGCTGGGCGTGCCGGGGGCGGATTTCCGGATCGGGCTGGCCGCGCACGATCTTGCCGGGGCGCTGGGTGCGCCCGCCGTGGTGTTGAGCCGGGCGCAGCGCGACGGACAAGGGCCCGCGATCCCGTCACGGTTTTTGCTGCGGGTGCGTGCACTGCTGGGCGAAGACCTGCTGGCCGCGCATCAGGAACAGGGCATGGTGGCCTTGGCGCGGGCGTTGGACCATGCCGATCCCGCACCGCGTTACGAACGCCCCGAACCGAGGCCGGGGGCCGAACAGCGCGATGTCGCGCTGGCGGTGACCGCGCTCGACCGGCTGCGCGGGGATCCCTACCAGTTCTATGCCAGCGCGATCCTGCGGCTGCGCAGTCTCGATGCGCTGGATGCCGCGCCTTCGCCTGCATGGCAGGGCACTGTGGCGCACCGTATCCTGCAGGAATGGCACGAACAGGGCGGGGACTTGCGCCCGATTGCCGAACGCGTGCTGGATGAAGAAAACGCCCATCCGCTGATGCGGGGGCTGTGGCGGCCGCGCCTCCTGGCCGCGTTGGACTGGATCGCAGCGGAAATCGCACGTCTGCCCGATCGGGAAATCGTGGCGATCGAGGCGGATGGCGAAATGGTGGTCGATGGCGTGCGCATCCATGGCCGGGCCGACCGGATCGACCGGCTGGCCAATGGCGAACTGGCGATTGTCGATTACAAGACCGGTAGCCCGCCTTCCGCCGGAATGGTGATCAAGGGCTATGCCCTGCAACTGGGCTTGATCGGCCTGATGGCGCAGGCCGGCGGCATTCCCAAGGCCACGGGCGAGCCGAGCCATTTCGAATACTGGTCGTTCGGCAAGCACGCCAAAAGCGAAACGGGCTTTGGCTATCGGGTGGAACGGATCGCAGAAGGCCGTAGCAAGGGCTTGAAACGCGAAGAATACCTTGATGTGACCATGGGCTTTCTGCGCGACGCCATCAGCCGCTGGATCAAGGGGGATGACCCGTTCACCGCGCGGCTCAATCCCGATTATCCCGGCTATGCCGATTACGACCAGTTGATGCGGCTGGACGAATGGCAGGCGCTTGCCGGCGATGCGGAGACGGGGGAATGAGCGGCAAGGTCTTCCCGCTGCATGGCAATCAGAAGCTGGCCGTCGATCCGGGGGAAAGCGTGTGGTTGTCGGCTTCTGCCGGAACGGGCAAGACGCAGGTCCTCTCCGCACGGGTGTTGCGCCTGCTGTTGCAACAGGGGGTGCAGCCTTCGCAAATCCTCTGCCTCACATTCACCAAGGCGGGCGCGGCGGAAATGGCGGTGCGCGTCAACGAAGTGCTGGCCAACTGGGTGCGGATGAGCGACCCGGCGCTGGGCACCGATCTTGCCGCGATTGGCGCGGACAATGGCCCCGAAACGCGGGCCCGGGCGCGGACCCTGTTCGCCAGCGTGCTCGATTGCCCCGGTGGCGGGCTGCGGATCGATACGATCCATGCCTTTGCCCAATGGCTATTGGCGACCTTCCCGGCAGAAGCGGGCCTGACGCCGGGATCGCGCGCGATGGAAGATCGCGAACGCGAACTGCTGGCGCGCGAGGTTCTGTCGGAAATGCTGCTGGAGGCGCAGCGGCAGGGCGACATGGAAACCCTGTCCGCGATTGAAACGATGAGCCTGCTCAAAGGCCCCGATGCGGTGCAGGGCTGGTTGATGCAATGCGCGGCGGCGGGGGATCTGTGGTTTGGCGAAGGGGCATGGCAGCCGCCCTTGCGCCCGCGCATCTGCCGCGCGCTGGGCATCGCCAGCGATGCCAGTGCCGCTGATGTGGCGGTGCTGTGCACCGATGCGGCATTCGATGTGCAATCCCTGCGCGCTTGCCTCGCCGCCAATCAGGGCTGGTCAGCCAAGACCGGGCAGGAAAACGCGGCGGTGATTGCCGATTGGCTGGCCGCCGATCCGCCTGCACGGCTCGAACGCATCGGCGATCTTTATGCGGTGTTCCACACGCAGGCGGGTAAATTGCGGGCGTGGGCCGCGCAGGAAAAAGTCGATCCCGGCTATCCCGGCCATGTCGCGCGCGTGGCCGATAGCGTGCAGCGCGTGCGCGATATGCTGGCGCTGGTGGACCTTGCCGATTTTCTCGCCCCGGCGCTCACTCTCGGCCGTACTTTCGCGCTGGCGTGGGACGAGGCGAAAACGCGTGAGGGCTTCGTCGATTTCGATGACCAGATCCGCCGCGCAGCCGCGCTTTTGCGGCGTAGCGATATGGCCGACTGGATTCGCTACAAGCTGGATCGCCGGTTCGACCATGTGCTGATTGACGAGGCGCAGGATACCAATGCCGAACAATGGGCGATCATCCATGCGCTGATCGATGACTATTTCACGGGCGAGGGCGCGCGTGACGGCATGATGCGCACGGTCTTCACCGTGGGCGATTACAAGCAGGCGATTTTCCGTTTTCAGGGGACCAGCCCGGAAAACTTCGAAGCGGCGCGTCAGCGGGTGAAGCGCGAGATGGCGCATGCGGCGGACAACGCGGCCGACTTGCGCGACCGGCACCAGCCCCGCAGGCTGCAGGAATACGGGCTGGGCGCATCCTTCCGCACATCGGCGCAAGTGCTGGAATTCGTCGATGCCGCGATTGACCGGATCGGCTGGGAACGGTTCGGTCTGAAAGATCGGGCGGAACCGCACGTGGGGCAGGACCGGCCCGGCCTCGTGGCGCTGTGGCCCGCTGTCGGGGCGCAGGCGGATGGCGACGACGATAGCGGTGACAACAGTGGGCCGGGCGATGAACCCGAGGCTGGCGATGAAGGCGCGGAAGGCTGGCTGTCGCGGCCCGATCGGCAATTGGCCGACCGGATTGCGCGGCAGGTGCGGTTGTGGATGGATAACGGCTTCCCGCTGGTCAAAGGCGGCCATCGCAATGCCGGGCCGGGCGATGTCATGGTGCTGGTGCGCAAGCGCAAGGAACTGGCCGGGCTGATTGTCGCGCGCCTGCATGCGGCGGGTGTGCCGGTGGCCGGGGTGGACCGGCTGCGGCTGGGCGCGCCGCTGGCGGTGAAGGACCTGATGGCCGCGATCCGTTTCGCTGCGCAGCCGCTGGACGATCTCAATCTCGCCAATCTGCTCGTTTCCCCGCTGATCGGGTGGAGCCAGCAGCAATTGCTCGACCATGCATGGCGACCCAAAGGGATCGCGCTGTGGGACCATCTGCGCGCCTCCACCCATGCCGATGTGCGGGCCACGCTGGCCGGGCTGCTCGAACTTCTGGCCCGGGCCGATTTCGAACCGCCGCAGGCGCTGCTGCACTGGATTCTGCTCGGCCCGTGGCAGGGGCGGCGCAATTTGGTGGCGCGGCTGGGGGGCGAGGCGAACGACCCGATCGACGAACTGCTGAACGCCGCCCATGCCTATGCCAGCGCGCATACGCCCAGCTTGCAGGGCTTTATCCAGTGGTTCGATGTCAGCGACGGCGAACTGAAGCGCGAGGCGGATTCCGCGAACCATATGGTCCGAGTGATGACCGTCCATGGGTCCAAGGGCTTGCAGGCGCCGATTGTCATTCTGGCCGATGCGGCGGGCAATCCCGATACCAGTCTGGTGCGCGGGGTCACGCTGGACGACGTGCCGCCCGGCGGCGGCAAAGTGCGCGCGGTGCCGTTGCCCGGGCTGGTGAAGGATCAGAAAGTCGGCCCGGTGGCCGCAGCCGAGGCGCGGCTGCTGCGCGAAGAACGCGAGGAACACTGGCGTCTGCTCTATGTTGCGATGACGCGGGCGGAAGAGGCGCTGTTTATCGCCGGATCGCTGGGGCCGCGCGATCGGGGTGCCCCTGCGCCGGATAGCTGGTTTGCGCAATTGGCCCCGCTGTTCGAGACCGAGCCGGTGCCCGATCCGGTCTGGGGCACGCGGCGCGAATGGGGCGTTCTGCCGCCGCCGGTACCGCACGGGGCTGCCGGGGTGGGTGAGGGTAACCCCGCCATGCCCGCACGTCCGGCCTTGCCCGATTGGGCGGTGCAGGCGGTCGGCCCCGAACCGCGCCCGCCACGCCCGCTGGCCCCTTCGGCGGCGGGGGAGGATGAATCCGCCGATCCGCCATTCCCACCGGGCACCCGCGCCGATGCCGCGCGGCGCGGCGTGCTGGTACACCGCCTGCTCGAACGGCTGCCCGAATTGCCCGAGGACGCCCGCGTTGCGGCGGGGGAACGCTGGCTGGCCACCCATGCGGGCGATGTCGACGATGCGGCCCGGCGCGCCATGCTCGATTCCGCGCTGGCGGTGCTGGCGATGCCCGAATGGGGCCGGGCGATGGCATCGGATGCCCTGGCCGAAGTGCCGATTGCAGCCACTGTGGGCGGGCAGGTGATCGCGGGCACGATCGACCGGCTTCTGGTGACGGGCGACACGGTCACATTTGTTGATTTCAAGACGACCCGCCGCCCGCCCGAGGATGCCAGCACCATTCCCCTGGGCACATTGCGCCAGATGGCCGCCTATGCCGCCGCGCTGGAAGCGATCTATCCCGGCCGCGCCGTGCGTGCGGCGGTGCTCTACACCCATGCGCCCGTGCTGTTGCCGATTGCGCCCGAAGTGCTGGCGGCGCACAAGCCGGAATTGCAGCCCACGCAGTAATCCTTTTCCGGCCTGCTTATTGGCAAGGGCGGGCTGGGTGCCTAGATTGGCGCCAACACAAGGAGTCACACATGCCGACCAAAGCCGTCACCGACGCGAATTTTTCAGACGAGGTTCTCAATTCCGACAAGCCCGTGCTGGTCGATTTCTGGGCGGACTGGTGCGGCCCCTGTAAGATGATCGCCCCGGCGCTCGAGGAAATTTCCGAAGAGCTGGCCGACAAGGTGACGATCGCCAAGGTCGACATCATGGAGAACACCGATATCGCCAGCCAGTTCGGCGTGCAGTCGATCCCGCTGCTGATCCTGTTCAAGGATGGCAAGCCCGCTGCGCAGAAACTGGGCGCCGCACCCAAGAGCCAGCTCAAGGGCTGGTTGGAAAGCGTTCTCTAAAACGCGACTGGAACTTGATCGCCATTGCAAGGGCCCGCAGCGGCGCTTGCAATGGCATCACGCCTGGTCCGCGATCCGGGCCATGCGCGCGGCGAGATCGTCCCACTGGCGCGGGCTTGCCGCACCGATCAGGCCGGATCGAGCATGGTCGTCCACGCGATAGGGCGTATCGTCCATCCGCGCGGCCTTGCCGCCCGCTTCGTTGAGGAACAGCACGCCCGCCGCGTGATCCCACGGCAGGGTGCGTTCAAAAATCGAGACATCGTTCTGCCCCAGCGCCAGCCGCGGATACTGTTCCGCCGCACAGCGCGGGATATCCACCACGTGGTAATGCGGTGCGATCTGCGTCGTGACCTGTTCGCGCCGGGCAGGGTCCATGAACAGCAGCGAAATCGCCGCCACCGGTGGGGTTTCCCCCGTGGTGCGCGCGGTGATCCGTTCGCCGTCGATAAAGGCGCCTTTGCCCTTGGCCGCGTGGCAGAACCGCCCGCTCAGCGCGTCATAAATCCATCCGGCGAGGGTTTCCCCACCATCGGCCAGCGCCACGAGAATGCCGAAGGGCGGATGGCCGTTCGCGAAATTGTAAGTGCCGTCGAGCGGATCGATAATCCAGCACGGTCCACCCAGCCGGTCCAGCACCGCAGGATCGGCATGGGCGGCTTCTTCGCCCACAACCGGCACATCGGGGGCCAGCCGGGTCAGCGCCTCGGTCAGGAACTGTTCGGTTTCGCGATCGGCGATAGTGACGAAATCGTCCTTCGCCTTCTCCTCCACATCCTGTTCGGAGAGATTGCGATAGCGGGGCAGGATCGCGCGTTCCGCCGCATAGCGCAGCAGATCGCGGATTTCTTCGTCAAGCGCGCTCATCCGCCGATGCTCAGCTGCGGTAATCGGCGTTGATATCGATATAGCCGTGCGTCAGGTCGCAGGTCCACACCGTGGCACTGCCCTGACCGAGGCCGAGATCGACCTCGATCGAGATGTCCTGCCCTTTGAGGTGTTCGGCCACAGGCGTTTCGTCATAGTCCGCCAGCGGCAGCCCTTCGCGCGCGGCCCAGATGCCGCCAAAGCCGATGGACAGCCGGTCACGGTCAGCCGGTTCGCCCGCCTTGCCCACGGCCATGACCACGCGGCCCCAGTTGGCATCCTGTCCGGCGATGGCGGTTTTCACCAGCGGCGAATTGGCAATCGCCAGCCCGACCTTGCGCGCGCTGGCGTCGGATACCGCGCCGGTCACGGCAATGGCGATGAACTTCTGCGCGCCTTCGCCATCGCGGACGACCAGATGGGCCAGTTGCAGGCAGATGTCGTGCAGTGCGGCGGCAAAGGCATCGGCCCCGGCATCGTCAAAGCTGGCCAGCGGTGCATTGCCCGCCTTGCCGGTGGCGAAGGCCAGGATCGTGTCGCTGGTCGAGGTGTCGCTGTCCACTGTGATGCAGTTGAAGCTGGTATCCGCTGCGGCCGAGAGGATCTGTTGCAGGAAGGCAGGCTCCACCGCGGCATCGGTGAAGATGTAGCCCAGCATGGTCGCCATGTCGGGGGCGATCATGCCGCTGCCCTTGATGATGGCGTTCAGCGTGACAAGGGTATCGCCGACCATGGCCTGCACGGTTGCGCCCTTGGCGAACGTATCGGTCGTGCCGATGGTATGGGTGGCGTCCTCCCAGCTGCAGGGCCGTGCCTGCAACGCAGCCTCGACCCCGGCTTTCGCCTTGTCCTTGGGCAGGGGCACGCCGATCACCCCGGTGGACGACACGAACACCTGTTCGCGCGGGCAGCCGAGATGGCCCGCGACCTGATCCATGATCTGTTCCACCGCCTCGCGCCCGCGATAGCCGGTGAAGGCATTGGAATTGCCCGCGTTGACCACCAGCGCCCGGGCAAGACCCTGGCCGATATTGTCGCGCCCCAGTTCCACTTCGCTCGAACAGCAGATGTTGCGGGTGAATACCCCGGCAACCGCAGTGCCTTCATCCAGTGCGACGTAGGTCAGGTCGCAGCGGCCCCAATCCTTGTAACCGGCGCGGGCAATGCGCGGTGTCGCGCCCGCGATGGCGGGCATTGCGGGGAAGGGGCGGGCGAGCGGCGAAGTGGCGATATCCATGCCACGCCCTCTACTGTCGCACTCGCCCCGCGTAAACGCGGTTTCGCGCTGGACGAGCGAAGGCGTGCCGATTATCGCGGCAGCCATGGGGATCAAAACATTTGCGTTCGCAATCGGGGTCATGGCTGTCGGCACGGGGGTGGCCCATGCGGCGCCAGCGAGGCCGCCGGGGCCGGTTGCACCGCCGCCTGCGCCTGTGCTGGTGAATGTAAAACCGCCCGTTCCGGTGGCTTCTCCCGCGACATGGGTCATGCCCAATGATTATCCGTCGCAGGCGATGCGCAACGGCGAAACGGGCACCGTCAGGTTCCTGCTGCATGTGGATGCCAGCGGCGGCGTAAGCAATTGCGCGGTCACCCGTTCCAGCGGCGTTGCCGCACTGGATGCGGTGACGTGCGATGTGGTGAGCCGACGTGCCCGATTCCATCCGGCGCGCGACCGCCTCGGCAGGCCTGTTTCCGGCACTTATGCCAATGCGATCCGGTGGCAGATTCCCCAAGGCAACCTGGCGCCGACCGATCGCCAGATCACCGGCACATTCGTGGTCGAAAGGGACGGTTCCGTGCGGGACTGCCGCCTTGTCACCTTCCAGTCCGAGGACCAGAAGACGCTGAAGGGCGACGCGGCGGCATCCTTGCGCGATCATACGGAGCGGACGTTCTGCACCGCACAAGTGAACTATCTGCCTTACCGCGATGCTACCGGTGCGCCGGTCAGCAAGCGCGTGACCATTACCCAGATCGTGAAGACCGAAGCGCTGAAGGACTGAAAATGCGCCTTTCGCGCTGGACCTTTGGGCACATGATCCCTATCTCGGCCGCATTATGCTGCGCCAGCTGCTGACTCTTTTTGCGATTTTGACGGGGTTTGCCGCCACGGCAGCCCCCGCTGAAGCGCGTCTTGCGGGTGTCGAAACCCGCATGGAAGCAGCGTTCGAGATCGTCGTCACGGCGGATCGGCGGCAGCAGCAGGCCGCGCTGGCCTCTGTACCGGCCGTCGCCCATGCCCTGCGCGAAAGCGGGCTTGTGGCGCATTATGCTGCACCCGGCACGCCCGGCGTGCGCATCGGGATCGATCGCGCCCGCGAATAACGCGTCCTCGCGTATTCTCCCTTTTTACGGCCCGACTGCACTCTGTGCCGGTCAGGGCCTGAAATTCGTTATATTCAACATATAAAGCAACAGGATAACGCCCATGTTCGGCGGCATTGCCAAAAGCCTCTTCGGTTCGTCCAACGAACGTTACGTCAAATCGCTCGATAAGATCGTCAACCGGATCAACGCGCTCGAACCGCAGCTCGAAAGTTTCTCGGACGAGGAACTGGCCGGGCAAACGGACAAGTTCCGCGATCAGCTCGCCAATGGTTCCTCGCTGGACGATATCCTGCCCGAAGCTTTCGCCACGGTGCGCGAGGCGGGCAGGCGCGTGCTGGGCATGCGGCACTTCGATGTGCAGATGGTGGGCGGTATCGTGCTCCATCGCGGCGAGATTGCCGAAATGCGGACGGGCGAAGGCAAGACGCTGGTCGCAACGCTGGCGACCTATCTCAACGCGATCGAGGGCAAGGGCGTCCACGTCGTTACCGTGAACGATTACCTCGCCAGCCGCGATGCCGAATGGATGGGCCGTATCCACCAGTTCCTCGGTCTGACGGTCGGCGTGATCGTGCCCAATATCGGCGAGGCGCAGCGCCGCGCGGCCTATGCCGCCGATATTACCTACGGCACGAACAGCGAATTCGGCTTCGATTATCTGCGCGACAATATGAAGCATTCGCGCGACCAGATGGTCCAGCGTCCGTTCAATTACGCGATTGTCGATGAAGTGGACTCGATCCTGATCGACGAGGCGCGGACCCCGCTGATCATTTCCGGCCCGACGGACGACAAGTCCGAACTCTATATCGCCATCGACGCGGTGGTGAAGGATCTCGACGCCCAGTATTACGAGGCGGACGAGAAGACCAAGAACGTCATGCTGACGGAAGAAGGGGTCGACCATATCGAACAGAAGCTGTTCGAGATCGGCCTGATCGAAACCGACAACCTCTATGACGTGGAAAATACGCAGGTCGTGCATCATCTCGATCAGGCGCTGCGCGCGATCGTGATGTACAAGCGCGATATCGACTACATCGTGAAAGACAACAAGGTCATCATCATCGACGAATTTACCGGTCGTATGATGGATGGCCGGCGCTGGTCGAACGGGTTGCACCAGGCGGTCGAAGCCAAGGAAGGCGTGCGGATCGAGCCTGAGAACCAGACGATGGCCTCGATCACGTACCAGAACTATTTCCGCATGTATCCGAAGCTGTCGGGCATGACCGGTACCGCTTCGACCGAAGCGCCGGAATTCTTCGACATCTACAAGATGAACGTCGTCACCATTCCGACGAACCTGCCGGTGCAGCGCATCGACGAGGAAGACGAGTTCTACAAGAACACGCAGGACAAGTTCCAGGCGATTGCCAAGGCTATCCGTGAAAAGCACGAGATCGGCCAGCCGGTGCTGGTCGGCACGGTGTCGATTGAAAAATCGGAACTGCTGTCGGAATTCCTAAAGCAGGAAGGGGTGAAGCACGCCGTGCTGAACGCCCGTTTCCACGAAATGGAAGCGCATATCGTGGCGCAGGCGGGCCGTCTGGGCGCGGTGACCATCGCCACCAACATGGCCGGTCGCGGCACGGACATCCAGCTGGGCGGCAACCTCGAATTCCGGATCGAGGATGAATTGAAGGACATGCCTGAAGGCGCCGAACGCGATGCCGCGGTTGAGCGTCTGAAGCAGGAAATCGCCGCGGAAAAGCGGCAGGTGCTCGATGCGGGCGGGCTGTTCGTGCTCGGCACCGAACGCCACGAAAGCCGGCGTATCGACAACCAGCTGCGCGGCCGTTCGGGCCGTCAGGGCGACCCCGGCCTGTCGCGTTTCTATCTCTGTCTCGAAGACGATCTGCTGCGGATATTCGGGCCGGATACGCTGTTTTCGAAGATGATGAACGCCAACCTTGCCGATGGCGAGGCGATCGGTTCGCGCTGGCTGTCGAAAGCTATCGAAACTGCGCAGAAGAAGGTCGAGGCGCGCAACTACGATATCCGCAAGCAGGTCGTCGAATACGATGACGTGATGAACGACCAGCGCAAGGTGATCTACGAACAGCGTTCGGAAATCATGGATTCCGAAGCGGTGGACGATGTCGTGATCGATATGCGTAACGACACCGTCAATGCGCTGGTGGGCGAAGCCTGCCCGCCCAATTCCTATCCCGAACAGTGGGATGTTGCGACGCTGCAGGAACGCTCCGCCGATGTGCTGGGGCTGGATGTGCCGATCGCGCAGTGGATGGAAGAAGACACGCTGGAGCCGGAAATCCTCGAGGAACGGCTGGCGGAGATGGCGGACGCCAAGATGGCGGCGAAATTCGCCGATACCGATCCGTCGATCTGGCGGCAGGTGGAAAAGAGCGTGCTGCTCGACCGGCTGGACCATCACTGGAAAGAACACCTCGCCACGCTCGACGCCTTGCGTCAGGTCGTGTTCCTGCGCGCCTATGCGCAGCGTACCCCGATCAACGAGTACAAGCGGGAAGCGTTCGCCCTGTTCGAACGTATGCTCGAAACGATCCGCGAGGACGTGACGCGCATTCTGATGAACAGCGAATTGCAGGTGCAGCAGGAAGGCGCCAATGCCTTCGACGGCGATATGCCGTCTCTGCCGGAACTGCCCGATTTCCTGTCGGGCCACATCGATCCGTGGGCGGCGCTTGCCGAAGGCGATGCCGCCATGCCTGGTTCGGAAGCGATCCTCGGCAGCCTGCGCGGTGGGGTGTCGCAACACGAAGCAACCCGCGCGGCGGCCCCGATCGACAATCCCTATGCGGGCATGAATATCAGCCGCAATGCGGAATGTCCGTGCGGTTCGGGCAAGAAGTACAAACACTGCCACGGCGCGGTCGGCTGATACCCGCCGCCGTTGTGGAACAGGCAAAGGGCCAGCCCGCAAGGGCTGGCCCTTTTCGTTTCGGCCGCGTGGGTAACCCGGCGTGACGCCGGAATAACCGCGGGGTCAGGTCAGGAGGGGCGCCCGAATTTGGCGGCCATGCCGAGGATATCGTCCAGCGGATTGCCGTCGCCATCGAGATCGATCAGCGAGGCCAGCCCGCCCAGACTGCCAAGGCCGCCCTGTTGTGCCTGTGCACCGCCCAGTCCGCCCAGGATCTGGCCGAAAATGCCGCCCAGACCGCCGCCTGCGCCATCGGCTGCAGCGCCGCCTGCCTGACCGCCGCTTTTCGCGAGATAGGCGGTGACCACCATGGCCAGCAGCGGCAGCATCTTCTTCAGCAGCGCGGGATCGATCCCGGTGCTTTGCGATGCCTGATCGGCAACGGTGCGGCTGACATCCTTCGATCCAAAAATCTGGCCCAGCACCACATTGCCCGATCCGGTATCGTTCTGCCCGGCATTGCCGATCGCATCGACCAGCCCGCCAAGCCCCGAGTCGCCCTGTTTCTTGAAGCCGCCCAATATGGCCGGGAGAAGGGCATCGGCGCCCACTTGCGCCATGGCCGGATCGATGCCGAGCTGGCGTGAAATCGTATCCAATGCGCCAGTCTGCTTCAGAACGTCTGCAATATTCACGATAGTTTCCTTTCGCCGCTTGGTCGGGTCTGGCCGTCTGACTTGCCAATGTCATGTGGATACTTCACCTTCCCGACGACGGGGGCAAGGTCCGTAACGAAGGAGATGGATGATGAGTTTCTTCGGCAAGATCAAGGATGCCATTTTCGGCAAGAAAGCAGAAGCCGCCACACCGGCATCGGCCGCCCCCGCCGCCCCGGCAGCTGCCCCGGCCGCCGCACCGGCTGCACCCGCCGCGCCGGTGGCCATCAGCGAAGTCGATGTGGAAGCGATCCTCAACGGGCTGGCGGCGAAATCCGATCAGCAACTGAACTGGAAAACCTCGATCGTCGATCTGATGAAGCTGCTCAATCTCGATTCCAGTCTCGCCGAACGCAAGGGGCTGGCGCAGGAACTGGGTTATACCGGTGCGCTCGATGGCAGTGCGGAAATGAACATCTGGCTGCACAAGCGGGTGATGCAGGAACTGGCGGCCAATGGCGGCAAGGTGCCTGCCAATCTGCTCGACTGACGGCCACGCAGCCCGGAGTTTTCCGGACAGTCTGAACCTGTAAAATGCGATGGCGCGGGTGCTGGCATCCGCGCCATCGCTGTGTCTGCGGTGCCTGGATCAGGCCGGATTGAAGTTGAACGCGCGGACCTGCACGCGTTCGGCAAAGCGCCAGCCATGGGCGGTGCGCGTCAGGCGGTCTTCGTACCACAGCCCGTTGAACAGGGTATATTCGCTGCCGTCGTCCTTGCGCGATGTCATCGGCACGATCGCGGCGGACCGGGCGGTGGCACTGTCACCATCGAGGTCGATCATCACTGTGGTGGCGATGTGTTCCGACCCGATCAGGCTGTCGAGCACGGGTATCAAAAACGCGACGATATCGTCCACGCTGCCCAGCGGGCCACCGAATGCCCGGAAATCGAGCGTCGCATTCTCGGCAAACAGGGCGCGGAACGCGGGCCAGTCCTTCAGGTCCAGCATGTGGCAATAACGGGTGAGAATTTCGTTTATCTCCAGACGGTCGGAGACCTCGCGCAGGTCCATGGGCAATCCTCTCTTATGGGTTATCGTAATGTGCACCCTATGCCCGTTCGCAAGCGCCCCGCACAGAGGGAAAGCGCACCGGCTCCCGGCCTGTCCGCAAGCGGCGGAAAGGCGGGAAGGGCGCGGGGAGGGGCGTCGTTGACTCCCGTGACGGGGCGACCTAGGGCACAGCGCAACGGGACCACGTTCCCGGCCCCTCAATGGGTTACAGGTCCGGGACGGCCCGGCGGTTCATTGAAAGGAGGCTATCGTGGCCTGGGTCTATCTGTTCATCGCCGGCGTTCTGGAAGTCGTCTGGGCTTTCTACATGAAACAATCCGAAGGGTTCACCCGGCTGGGGCCCTCCGCGATCACGCTGGTGGCGATGATCGCCAGTTTTGCCCTGCTGTCCTACGCCATGCGTTCGCTGCCGCTGGGCACGGCCTATACGATCTGGACCGGGATCGGCGCAGTCGGGGCTTTCGTGGTCGGTATCGTGTTTCTGGGCGAACAGGTTTCCGCCATGCGGATTGCCGCAGCCGTGCTGATTGTCAGCGGGCTGGTGCTGATGAAGCTGTCATCGGCGCACTAACCCCGCGCCGCGCCAGCGGGTGCGATTTACGCGGCAGCCTCACGCGTCAGCTTCCGGGTAACAGGAACGAGCGCAAGGGCAAAGGCGGCGGCGATCCAGATGCTCGCGTTGGGCAACCAGGAATAGCCCGCCGCGCCCATAATGCCCCCGCTGACGAGCGCCAGCCACAGGAACAGGTACGGTGCCCACGCGGTCGGATCGCCCCCGAGTGCGGCATCGGCCAGCCTGTGGCCAAGCTTTACGAGTGTGCCGGTCATATAAGTGACACCGATGCTGACTTCGCCATCGCGGCGAAAGATCGAATTGGTGGCGCCCATCGCCATGCACAGCATCCCGATGGCCGCAATATCCTGATCGATGGATTGCAGGATGGCGGCGGTAAACAGCAGTCCGGCAACACTGGCCATGACCGCCACCTTGCGATGCAGGATCGTGACGCGTGCGGCGACCAGCGCGCTCAGGAAAACGCCCATGACGAACAGGCCGATCAGTGCCGCCGCGGCGAGGCCCGCCCGTGTAAACTCCACGATGCCGATGGCCATCCGTGTGGAATTGCCGCTCATGAAGGATACGAACAGCCCGCCCGATTTTATGAAACCGATCGCATCCACAAACCCGGCAAGGGCTGCGAGGCACAGCGCCAATCGGCGAAAGTTCCTGTCGTAGCGGATCATGCCACGCTCCATAGCAGCGCGGGAACCGATCTGCACCCCGGCATACGATGTATCCCGGCGTTGCCCTTGCGATGTGGCGGGAGCGTTTGGGGGCGTTTACAGGCGCAAGCCCAGCCTGGGGCCAGCCCACAGCATGAGGCTGTACAGGACTATTGTCAGCGCACAGCCCGCCAGCAGAGACGCCCAAAAAGGCACGCCGTGACGAAGCATGACCGGCATAACGAGGAACATGGGTAACGATGGCAACACGAACCAGAATGTCGCTTCCGAATGCGCGGCCATATTCGCGGCATCCGGTCGATCCCGCCACAGCCAGATCATGCCGAGCACTGAAACGAGAGGAAGTGACGCGATAAGCCCGCCTAGGCCGGGATACCGCTTCGCAACCTCCGAGATGACGGCGATGAGAAAACCGGAAAGCATGGCTTTGGTCGCGAGATAGATCATGGCCTGTTGCTGTCATGATCTCGCCGCATGGGCAACACCTGCTTCATGCGCGAGGGGCCTTGCCGATGCCGTGACGGCGGGCTGGAATCGCACTTGCCCGAATGTCGGAGCCAGTGGACTTTGCGGCAGCGCCCTATGACGACTGGTCCGAAAACAGGAGAAATGCCAGATCGAGCGACTGGTACGAATGGCCCTGCGCCGAAAGGGCGGCGGTAATCTGCCCCCGATGATGCGTGGCGTGATTGAACAGGTGCAGCAACGCCGCCGCCATCGGCAACACGCGCGGCTGCCCGGTGGTCATCGTATAGCGGAGGTCGCCCGCCAGCGCCGCATCGCTCAGACCATCGACATAGCCGGTCCATTGTGCGGTCGCATCGATCAGGCGCGAGGCCAGAGCCGTCCGATCACTCTCGATCTCTGCGCCCAGATCGAGTGTCGGGGAGCGCCCCTCGGCAAACCGGGGGAACCAGATCGCGTTGTCGGTCAGCAGCAGGTGGTTCAACGTGCCGTGGATCGAACCGAAAAAGAGGCCGCATGGTTGCCGGTATGCGGCATCGGGCACGGGGGCGATGGATGACAAAAGCCGCTCGGTCGCCCAGCGATGATAGCGCGCCATGAGCGCGATCTGATCCCTTGCCGACATGTTCGTGATCTCCCATCAGCACCTGCCTTGTGCGATTTTTACATGGGGTGATGCCTGCCCGCAATGTCGGCCAGCTGACGTGCGGGTTTTGCCGCCGCGCAGGGCCTTTTTGCAGGATGGGACCGGTTCCCGGGACGCGGCTAGTTGAGCAGCATCTTTACCCCGACAAGGAGAAGTACCGCCGCCAGCGCCGGGCGCAACAGGCGGTCGGGCGCATGGCTTGCCAGAAGGCTGCCGACGATGACACCGGGGATCGACCCTGCCAGCAGGCTGACCAGCAGAACCGGATCGACATCGCCATAATACCAGTGGCCGGAACCCGCCACCAGGGCCAGCGGGACCGCATGGGCGATATCGGTCCCGATGATCCGCGACAGCGGCAGACTGGGATAGAGCATCAGCAGCGCGGTGACGCCGATCGCCCCGGCTCCGACCGATGAGATCGACACGGCGACCCCGATAAAGGCGCCGAGCGCGATGGTCGGCATCAGCGCATGCCGCCCGTTGGGAATGCGGTGATGCTGCGCAAACGCCACCAGCCGGGGCTGAAAAAGCGTGGCGATCGCAGTGACGATCAGCATGCAGCCCAGCAGCAGGACGATCATATTTTCGGTCCGATGCCCGATCTCGCCGAACCATTGTAGGGCCAGTACCGACAGGATGGCAGCGGGCAGCGAGCCGGTCGCGAGCCGGCGGAAGACATGCCAGTCCACCGTATCGCGCCAGCCGTGTACGGTGCTGCCGATTGCCTTCGTCAGTGCCGCGAACAGCAGGTCGGTGCCCACGGCTGTCTTGGGATTGACCCCGAACAGCAGCACCAGCAGCGGCGTCATCAACGATCCGCCGCCCACGCCGGTCAATCCGACCAGCACGCCGACCAGGGCTCCCGCAACGGCATGCGCGCTATCGAATTGATAAAACGAGGTCATTTCCTACAAATCAGGCGAACACGAACACTCTTGTGACAAGCCCGCCGCCATCAGGCAACAATTTCACGCGCGGCATCGGGCCGACAGCTTGGCGCCCGACAAGCGCGGGTGGTGGTTTCAGGTGTCTTTCAAGCCAGGATGCATGCCCGCAATTTCGGCGTCTCGGGAAGGCCCGCTTCGGCAGAACAGTTGGGGGAAGCGGACGTTACTGATCAGCATGAAATCAAACGATTGGGGTTCTCCCAAACGACTTCTGATTTTTGCTTCCAGAAAGGGACGAAGGCATAGCCAACGACAGAAATTTCTCTCCATGATCCATCATGGCAGCCTTCAAGTATCGATTTTTGCAGCATATTTCCCCGCCAAATTTCGCGAAGGCGAGCCTTGCCGGAATAACACCAGATGATGAATTCAAGAGCCTCTCGCCTGTCATCAAAATGCCTATGCCAACCACCGTCGCCCAGAAAGATGGTGTGTGTGCCTGCGACGTCTTGCACCTCAACAGCGAAGCCGTCCGATACAGGACGCTCAATCCGTATCCAATGGTCACCTCTGGTCCAATTCAGTCCGGGATAACTGGAAAGCAGACATTGACCTCGCTCGCCAATGGTCCATCATCTCGACGATGAAGCGATCCAATTCGTCCAAGCGTCCTCTCTTTGTCGCGCGGTCGATTGTAGCCGCAGCAGTCGTTACTGCTTCGGCTCAAGCATGCAGCAACCGCACTTCTACTTCCGAGGATGCTGACCAAGCTGAGATGCAGCCAGTCGTCCGCGCAGTGTTCGCACATGACCGGCTTTGGCTGTTACATCTCGACGGTTCCCTTGTGTCGCTGGACCCCGACGATGCCAAGCCAGACGCGGTGGCTTCTAACGGCAAGCTAATCGAAATCTGCAAATCAACCAATCGTCTGATTGCGATTATGGATGATGGCCGGGGCGCGTGGACGCTCCAACAATACTCGCCTGACCGTTGGGCCGTCCGCGCCAAATTGCCAGCTAACGGAGACACACTGGTTGCGATGGATTGCGCCGACGGAGACATCACGCTGGTGACAAACCGTCGCCTGCTCGAAGTCCAAGGCGGAACTGTGCACGCACTGAGGCTGAAGCAAGAACTTCAGCCGCCATTGGTCAATGGAACGGCTCTCGCGGCGAAGGACGCCGTATGGGTAGGCTTTAACATTGGAGAGTGGGGCGGTGGACTGAGACGCATTGACCGTAGTGATGGTCAAGTCGCCACCATTGAGCGCAACCAGTCCGGGGAGCTTTGCGGTGGGCCGCTCAACACATCGTGCGACCCCGTGAACGGCGTTGCCTTGTCCCCTTGGAAGCCATCTTGCGTCGTCGCTGCTGTGGGCCTCGTGCACATGATGGCGCACGGGCGCATCGTTGAAGTTTGCGGAAAAGAGGTTCGGCGGCTCTATTTCAAACCGCTTGACCCCCAGCCCCCGCGCGGAACCCTCGATGATGGAGAGCCATCAAGCACGGTTGCGTTCTTCGGTCTGGCTCATGGCGACCACGCGCTTTGGGCGATTGGGATTGACGGTCTCTATCGGTTCACGGGACCGCAATCTCCTGAGTTCCGGCCTCTCCCGAAGTTTCAGAACAAAGGCGGCTACTGGGTCAGCTTCGACGTTCCCGGCATCGCCCTCGTTATGACAGGCGTAAATCAGCGGGCCTCCATGAGCGGAGCAGTGCCGATAATGGCTGTGCGCTAACGTCCGCAATGTTGGCGATTCCGGAACGGTAGCTTCGCTAGAAAAATCGGGGATTCCTGCCGGCTATGACGGAGGCTGGTGGAAAACCGTGGCGTGTACGATGTCCGCCAGCCCCTGTGTCTTTGTCATCGGTATAAAGCCCGCCAAGAGGGACAGGCTGCGCCGCTATCCTCCGCTGACCATCAACAGCACCCGGCGCCCGTTGCTGCCGAGAATCTCAAGGCCTTCGGGGCTGGTTTTGAAACGGTTCGCACTTTCCAGAACCGTCAGAAATTTCGTGACGTCTTTGGCGTGGGGGCAATCATAGGCGGTTGCCTGCACATCGGTGATCGCAATTTTCGGGAAATCGAGAGTGACGGTCGCCCACCAGTCTGTGCCGCAGGCTGTTTTTCCGGTCACGATTTTGTTGTCATCGCCCAACAAGAACGTGGGCGCTTCGCTGCCTGCAGTCTTCCCGTTAAAATCCGTTACCCACCACGTCCATTCAAGAAGCGACGGTTCCAAAGGTACCGCGCGCTGGGCTGCAGCATGGTTTGGCAGAAGGCCGAGGCCAATGCCCATGCCGAGGCATTGCAGCACGAGACGTTTCCATTTCTTGTTCAAATCAACTCTTCCTTGATCAAGCGGCTGTGCCGGATGCGGGAACACGGCACGTTCTGGTGAGATTTGCGATGTTGGCGCGTTCAATGAAGCAGCCATGGGAGAAGGTCTTCAGCCCCCTCTATGCGAAAATACTTTCCGGAAAGGGCGCCGCCCGTCTGGCAATAGGGCGGCATGCCACTGGCCGATGGCTGCTCCGCTTCGATAGCGAGCGTGATTCCGAAACGGCGCAGTTGAACGGGTTGATCGCCCTGTTGATCGGGAGAAATCGTCAGCCCGTCCGGCGATGCCTTGAACGCACCGTTGACCACACAGATTGCGGACTTTCCTTTGCCATCATCGGTTATGGTGACCAGCTTTGCCCGATCTTTGCCGTTTGTATCGAAAAGAACGTCTGTCGTTCCATCGGTCCAGCCGCCGCGCAGGTCAGGCGCGGGGATAGCTTTGATGTCCGCCAGAAAGCTCAGCCGCTGTTGCCGTACCTCGCTTCCGATCCGGGCCAGTTCCTCGGAATCGTCCGTCTTGTCGGTCCGCAAAATGGCGAGCTGATCGTCCAGCGCTTGCACCCTGCGTTCCCATGCTTGCTGATTGCTGCGTAACGCGTCTGCCGAATCCGGGTCCAGCACGCTCTCAAGGCGGCGCACTTCTGCAGCGACGCTGACATCCATCTGTTCGATGCTCTGATGGTCAGGCGTGACGGGGGACAGCGCCAGCACCAACGGGAATGGAAATGCAAAAAACATGCGCGCCCTTTTCTGGATGGGAGAGCGCTATGTCGGCCGTAAGAAAAAGGTGCAAGCCTTTATAAGGACAATGGAAATTTTGGGTTCAGCCGGAGATGGCCACGGCCCGTGCGCGCATAGGGCGCAGCGCGGGCAGGGCGGCAAAGCGGGCAGGGGGGCGCCCTTCAGCACATATGGCGAAGGGCGCGTGTGTTTATTGTCCGGCTTCGCAGCGGGCGCGGTCGCCGCGTTTGCAGGCTTTCACCGTTTCTTCCCAGCGGGCCATGGCGGCCTGATGGTCGGCAGCGGCCTTGGCGGCGGCGGCTTCCTGTGCCTGGATGATTTCCGCGCGTTCGCGCACGGCGGCGTCATAAGCCTGCTGGCTGGCGGCATTGGCATCCAGTTGCGCCTGCGCCGCGGCGGCCTGTTCGCTGTTGAGCCGCGCGCGCTCCCCCGCTTCGGGATCGGGTGCTTCGGCCTTGGCCGTTGCGGCCTTGGGAGATTCGGCCAGCAGATCGGCCAGTTTCTCGTCCTGCGCCGATGCCAGCGGGGCGAGGCCCAGTGTGGCAATCGCGGCGCCGACCAGCAGAACGGGGCGGGACAGGGGGTTGCGCATGCTCTTCTCCGTAATTTCGCGGGGAGGATGCTTTATTGCGCGGCGCATTGCAATTGCCTGAAGCGGGGAAGCCGCTGCGCAAGCTCTTGACGCATGTGAACATTTGCGGAACATTGCCCGCGCCGGAGATGCGATGCACGTGCCTCTGGACTCCTGACCGCAGAGACCCCAGATCGCCGCTCATGCCTCTTACATCCATTTCCGTCCGTGGTGCCCGTGAACACAATCTCAAGGGTATCGATATCGACCTGCCGCGTGACAAGCTGATTGTCATCACCGGGCTGTCCGGCTCGGGCAAGTCCAGCCTCGCGTTCGATACGATCTATGCCGAAGGGCAGCGGCGTTATGTGGAATCGCTCAGCGCCTATGCGCGGCAATTCCTTGAAATGATGCAAAAGCCCGATGTCGAACATATCGACGGGCTATCCCCTGCGATCTCGATCGAGCAGAAGACCACCAGCCGCAATCCGCGCTCGACCGTCGCCACCGTGACCGAGATTTACGACTATATGCGCCTGCTGTGGGCGCGGGTGGGGGTGCCCTATTCGCCTGCCACCGGCCTGCCGATCGAGGCGCAGACGGTGTCGAACATGGTCGACCGGGTGATGGAACTGCCCGAAGGGACGCGGCTTTACCTGCTCGCCCCGGTGGTGCGTGCGCGCAAGGGCGAATACCGCAAGGAACTGGCCGAATGGCAGAAGGCCGGTTTCACCCGCGTGCGGATCGATGGCGAGCTGTACGAGATCGAAAGCGCCCCCGCGCTCGACAAGAAGTACAAGCACGACATCGAAGTGGTGGTCGATCGCCTCGCCGTGCGCGAAGGGATCGAAACGCGGCTGGCCGACAGTTTTGAAACCGCGCTGAAGCTGGCCGAAGGGTTGGCCTATGTCGATCTGGCCGAAGGCGTCGTGCCCGGGCGCGAGGGGGAGGCCAAGGGGGGTAACGTCACCGGTGGCCAGTTGAAAGGCGCGGGCATCCCGGCCAACCGCATCGTCTTCAGCGAGAAATTCGCCTGCCCGGTCAGCGGCTTCACGATTGAGGAGATCGAGCCGCGGCTGTTCTCGTTCAACGCGCCGCAGGGGGCTTGCGCGGCTTGCGATGGGCTGGGCGAAAAGCTGCTGTTCGATCAGCAACTGGTCGTGCCGAACGAAAACCTCACGCTCAAGCAGGGGGCGATTGTTCCCTGGGCCAAGTCCAACCCGCCGTCGCCCTATTACATGCAGGTGCTGACCAGCCTGGCGCGCGCCTATGGCTTCGATCTGACCACGCCGTGGCACGATCTGGAGCCGGACCAGCAGATGATCATCCTGCATGGCACGGGCGGAATGCCGGTGGAGCTGACGTTCAAGGACGGCAAGAAGGAATATACCGTTTCCAAGCCGTTTGAGGGGGTTATCGGCAACCTCAACCGGCGCATGCTGCAAACGGACAGCGCGTGGATGCGCGAGGAACTGTCCAAGTACCAGACGGCGCAACCGTGCGAGACCTGCCACGGCAAACGCCTGAACGAGAAGGCGCTGGCAGTGAAAGTGGCGGGGCAGGATATCGCCACGCCCACGCAATATTCGGTGTCCGATGCGCTCGACTGGTTCAGCACGCTGGATGGCAAGCTGACCGATCAGCAGCAGCAGATCGCCCGCGCGATCCTCAAGGAAATCAACGAGCGGCTGGGCTTCCTCAACAACGTCGGGCTGGATTACCTCAACCTCGACCGGACGAGCGGCACATTGTCGGGCGGGGAAAGCCAGCGCATCCGGCTGGCCAGCCAGATCGGCAGCGGGCTGTCGGGCGTGCTCTACGTGCTCGACGAACCCTCCATCGGCCTCCACCAGCGCGACAACGACATGCTGCTGGAAACGCTCAAGCGGCTGCGCGATCTCGGCAATACGGTGATCGTGGTGGAGCATGACGAGGACGCGATCCGCGCGGCGGATTATGTGGTCGATCTCGGCCCCGG